>CAZZBE010000031.1:14357-25280 GCA_964652715.1 uncultured Desulfobacteraceae bacterium | reverse complement strand
CCATCCGCGAGGGCGGCCGGACCGTTGGCGCCGGCGTCGTCAGCGACATCATCGAGTAAATCTATATGGAAGGCATGATGAACACCAAAATTCGGATCAGGCTGAAGGCGTACGACCACAAGCTGCTGGACCAGTCGTCATCGGACATCGTGGATACGGCCAACAAGACGGGCGCAAAGGTGGTGGGACCGATCCCGTTGCCCACCAAGATCAACAAGGTCTGCGTCCTCCGGTCGCCCCATATCGATAAAAAGTCCCGCGAGCAGTTCGAGATGCGGACCCACAAGCGGCTTCTGGACATCCTGGAGCCGACCCAGCAGACGGTGGATGCGCTGATGAAGCTGGATCTGTCCCCCGGCGTCGATGTGGAGATCAAACTCTAGGATTGGGAGCGAAAGCGTCATGAGCAAAGGAATGTTGGGAAAAAAGCTGGGGATGACGGGTTTCTTCGCCCCGGACGGGCGATATGTGCCGGTGACCATTATCCAGACGGGGCCCTGCGTGGTGACGCAGGTCAAAACCGAGGCCACCGACGGATACAATGCCCTTCAGCTGGGGTTTGAAGCGAAAAAGCCGTCCCGGGTCAACAAGCCCAGGAAAGGGCACATGGCCAAAAGCGGCGAGGCCCTCTTTGCCCATTTAAAAGAAGTGCCGGTGGCGGATCCGGGCGAGTACAGCGTCGGTCAGACCCTGACGACGGAACTGTTCCAGATCGGCGACCGGGTGACGGTCACCGGCCGCTCCAAAGGCCGGGGCTTTTCCGGCGTCATCAAGCGTCACGGGTTCCATGGCGGCCGCAAGACCCACGGCAGCAAGTGCTACCGGATTCCGGGATCCATCGGGTGCAGCGCCTGGCCCGCCAAGGTCGTCAAGGGCAAAAAACTCCCCGGCCAGTACGGCAATGAGCGAAAGACCGTACGGAACCTTGAAGTCGTCGACATCCGGGCCAAAGACAACATCCTGCTGGTCAAAGGGCCGGTGCCGGGCTCGAAGTCGGGACTCGTCATGCTGAAAAAGGCCGAAGCGGCCGCGGCCGCCGGCCGCGGTTGAACCGACGCAATGAATTGATAACCTGATTGGATGAGTATCGATATGGCTGTCGTAGATGTGATCAACAGTAAGGGAGAGAATGTGTCGCGGGCGACCCTGTCCGAAGCGATCTTCGACGTCCCTGTAAAAGAGAGCGTTCTGCACGATGTCGTGAGAATGCAGATGGCCCGCCGGCGGTCGGGAACCGCCGCGGTCAAGCATCGAAGCGATGTCGCGGGGAGCACCAAGAAGCTCTTTCGCCAGAAAGGGACCGGCCGGGCCCGGCGGGGCAATATCAAATCTCCCCTGCTGAGAGGCGGCGGCTCGGTCTTCGGTCCGGACCCGCGCTCCTATGATGTCGCCTTGCCCAAAAAGGTCCGGCGGCTGGCCCTCAGGATGGCCCTGAGCGCCAAGCTCCGGGACGCCCGGTTGACCGTCATCGACGGGTTCGAGCTGAACCGGATTAAAACCCGGGACTTCGTCGGGATTCTGGAGGCCATCGGCAAACAGGGCGGATTGATCGTCACCAACGGAAAGAACGACACGCTCAAGCTTTCCGCCCGAAACGTGCCGGGGGTGAAGGTGTTGTCGGCCGATGGGCTCAATGTGTACGACCTGCTCCGGTACCCGGAGCTGATCCTGGTGGAAGAGGCCGTCGGCGCCATCGAAGGGAGGCTGTCCAAATGATAAACTACGGGATTATCAAACGGCCGCTGATGTCGGAAAAGACGAATACTCAGCGGGAGACCGACAACCAGTACACCTTCGAAGTTGATCGCCGCGCCAACCGGGTCGAGATCAAACGGGCCGTTGAACAGATTTTCGAGGTGCGGGTGGACAGCGTGCGGACCCAGCAGGTCAAAGGCAAGATCAAAATGCGGGGCCGCATCCCGGGCAAACGGAAAGACTGGAAAAAAGCGATCGTGACCCTGTTGCCCGGCGAGCGAATCGATATTTTTGAAGGCGCATAGAGGGGAGTTTCGGGAGTAAAGCATGGCGATAAAAAAAAGCAAACCCACATCTTCAGGCCGCCGGTTCCAGGGATACGCCGGCAACGAGGAGATCACCCGGAAAACCCCGGAAAAGGGTCTCCTGGCGGCGAACCGGAAAACAGGCGGGCGCAACGTCAACGGCCGGATCACCTGCCGGCGCCGTGGCGGCGGACACAAACGTCACTATCGGATCATCGACTTCAAGCGCGACAAGGAAGGCATCCCCGCCAAGGTCGCGACCATCGAATACGATCCCAACCGGAGCGCCCGGATCGCCCTGCTCCACTACGTGGACGGAGAGAAGCGGTACATCCTGGCCCCCGTCCGCCTGTCGGTGGGCGACACGGTGATGTCCGGCCCCGAGGCCGACATCAAACCCGGAAACGCCCTGCCGCTGGGCAATATCCCCCCGGGCACCCATGTCCACAACATCGAATTGCGGCTGGGGAAGGGCGGTCAGATCGTCCGGAGCGCCGGGTCCTTTGCCCAGGTCATGGCCAAAGAGGACCGGTACGCGCTGGTCAAACTCCCCTCCGGCGAGGTTCGAAAGGTCCTGGCCAGATGCACGGCCACCATCGGGCAGGTGGGCAACGTGATCCATGAGAACATCTCCCTGGGCAAGGCCGGCCGTAAGCGGTGGCTGGGCCGGCGTCCGGAAGTTCGCGGCGTGGCCATGAACCCGGTGGACCATCCCATGGGCGGCGGCGAAGGACGCTCCTCCGGCGGCCGTCATCCCTGCTCGCCCTGGGGCAAACCCACCAAGGGCTATGTCACGCGGGTGAACAAAAGCACCGATCGCTATATTGTCAAAAAGCGCACCAAGAAGCGCGCCAAGAAATAGGTAAGGAAGAATCGATGCCACGGTCGTTAAAAAAAGGTCCATACGTCGAAGATAAATTGATGGGGAAGATCGACGCCGCTCAGGGCGCCCGGTCCGGAAAGGTGATCAAAACCTGGTCCCGCCGGTCCACGATTCTCCCTGAAATGGTGGGGATCACGCTGGCGGTCCATAACGGCAAAAAGTTCGTCCCGGTCTTCGTGACGGAGAACATGGTCGGCCACAAGCTGGGCGAATTTTCCCCGACGCGGACGTTCTACGGACACGCCGGAGACAAGAAATCCAAGCTGAAAAAGTAAGCTGCCGATTGCAAAGCGCCAATCGGATAATTCAAGGGGCCGGAACGGCCCCTTCTGCGGTGAGCCGTTGAAACCCATCGGCGCCGCCGGTCAAACGTCAGAATAGGGGTGTCTGTCATGGAGGTAAAAGCGGTTTTAAAATATGCGCGGATTTCGCCGCAGAAGGTTCGCAAACTGGTGGGCGCCGTTAAAGGACAACCGGTCGAAGACAGTCTGAACCGATTGAAGTTCATGCCGCACAAGGGGGCCGGGATCCTCGAGAAAATCGTCCGGTCCGCGGTGGCCAACGCCGATCAGTACAGCCTCGACGTCGATTCCCTGGTGGTCCGCAACATCACCGCCGACAACGGGCCCACGTTGAAGCGGTTTCGGGCGAGAGCCCGCGGCAGGGGAACGCGGATACTCAAAAGAACGTCTCACATCACGGTCATTTTGGCAGAAGATTCGGTCTAGACAAAAAGGAGGAAACAAGCTTGGGCCAGAAAGTTAATCCCATAGGGCTGAGACTCGGTATTGTAAAAACCTGGGAATCACGATGGTACGCCGATCGAAATTATGCGGCTTACATCCTGGAGGATGATAAGATTCGCAAGTTCATCAAAAACAAACTCTACCATGCGGGCATTGCCAGGATAGAGATCGAACGCTCGTCCAAGCGCGTCAGACTCCGAATCTATACGGCTCGACCGGGCATCGTTATCGGTAAAAAAGGATCCGAGATCGAACTCCTCAAACGGGAGTTGGAAAAAATGATCTCCCAGGAGGTCCTCATCGATATTCAGGAAGTGCGCAAGCCGGAAATCGACGCCCAGCTGGTGGCGGAAAACGTGGCGCTCCAGATCGTCCGCCGGGTGGCTTTTCGCCGGGCCATGAAGCGCGGCGTCTCATCGGCCATGCGATTTGGCGCCAAGGGCATCAAAATCATCTGCTCCGGCCGCCTGGGCGGCGCCGAAATGGCCCGGACCGAATGGTACCGGGAGGGACGGGTGCCGTTGCACACCCTCCGGGCGGACATTGATTACGGCTTGGCCGAAGCCAAGACCACCTACGGCACGGTCGGGGTCAAGGTCTTCATCTTCAAAGGCGAGATCCTGAAAAAAGATACCCTCGAAGCGGCCATGGGACAGCAGCAGTAGATTTGATGATCACAGCGGGCCGCTTTAAGATTCGATAGGAGACAGTGGAATGTTAAGTCCCAAAAAGGTCAAGTTTCGCAAACAGCAGAGAGGCAGAATGACGGGCCTCGCCAACAGGGGGTCTTCTCTGACCTTCGGCGAGTACGGCCTTCAAGCCGTCGAATGCGGGAAAATCACCTCCAAGCAGATCGAAGCGGCGCGTATCGCCATGACCCGCCACGTCAAGAGGGGCGGGAAGATGTGGATCCGGATTTTCCCGGACAAGCCTTTCACCAAAAAGCCCGCCGAAGTCCGGATGGGCAAAGGCAAAGGCGCTCCCGAAGGATGGCAGGCCGTGATCAAGCCGGGCAGAATGCTCTACGAAATGGCGGGCGTTCCCAGGGAGTTGGCCAAGGAGGCGCTTCGGCTCGCGTCCTATAAGCTTCCGGTCAAAACGCGATTCGTCGAGAGGAGCGTGGCACAATGAAGGTAAGCGAAATCAGGGAAATGAGTCCGGACGAGATGCGGGAGAAGATGGTATCTCTGGAAGAGGAGTTGTTCAATCTCCGGTTTCAGCACGGCATCGGCCAGTTGGAGAATCCGAAGAAGATGCAGCACCTTCGCCGGGACATCGCCCGGTTCAAGACGGTTCTCAACGATATCGCCAGAGAGTCTAAATAGGTAGGAAGCGCCATGAAAACACGAGGAATGAAGAGGCAGATGGTGGGGAAGATCGTCAAGGACCGGATGGACAAGACGGTCGTCGTTCGGGTCGAGCGGATGGTGAAACACCGATTCTACCATAAATATATCCGAAGGCGCGCCACTTATGCCGCCCATGACGAACGCAACGAGTGCAAGATCGGCGACAAAGTCGTCATTACCGAATCGAGGCCGTTGAGCAAAACCAAAAGATGGCGGATCGCCCGTGTCTTGGAAAAAGCCGTTTAAGCGGATAAGGGATAGCGAAAATGATTCAGGCAGAATCCAGATTGAAAGTGGCGGACAATTCAGGGGCCAAGGTGCTCTACTGCATCAAGGTGCTCGGCGGCTCGCGCAGACGGTACGCCAGAATCGGCGACATCATCGTGGTCTCGGTCAAAGAGGCCATTCCCAACGCCAAGGTGAAAAAGGGCGACGTCCTGAAGGCCGTGGTGGTGCGGACCAAGAAAGAGCTGCGCCGGCCCGACGGTTCGCTGATCCGGTTCGACGACAATTCGGCCGTTCTCATCAACCAGCACCGCGAGCCCATCGGCACCCGCATCTTCGGACCTGTTGCGAGAGAACTCAGAGCCAAGCGTTTTATGAAGATCATTTCCCTTGCACCGGAAGTGCTGTAAGCATCTTTCGGCGGCCGGCGGGTTGCCCTGTGGAGAAGACAGACCATGCAGAAACAAAAGTCCAGTTTAAAAAAAGATGACACCGTCAAGGTGATTGCCGGGAAAGACAAAGGCAAGATCAGAAAGGTGCTCAAGGCCGCTAACAAAAAGAACCGCGTGCTCGTCGAGAAAGTCAATATGGTCAAGCACCACAGGCGGCCCGACGCCAAGATGAAACAGGGCGGCATCGTTGAAGCCGAAGCGCCCATTCACGCGTCCAACCTCATGCTGATGTGCACCAAGTGCAACTCCCCCATTCGGGTTAAGATGCAACGGCTGGATGACGGGAAGAGGGTCCGGGTTTGCCGGAAGTGCAACGAGATCATCGACAGTTAGATCAGACCGGGTGAGGGAGGAGTGACATGTCGCAACTGAGAAAACGATACGAAGAGACGGTCGCCCCCAAGCTGATCGAGACCTTCGGGTTCAAGAACAGCATGGAGGTTCCCAGACTCGAAAAGATCGTGCTGAACATGGGGCTTGGGAATGCGATCCAGAACATCAAATTGATCGATACGGCCACCGAGGAATTGAAGATGATCGCCGGCCAGCGGCCGGTCGTGACCCGGGCCAAACGGTCCATCGCCGCCTTCAAGCTCCGGGCCGGGATGCCCATCGGCGTCATGGTGACCCTGCGCCGGAAGCGGATGTACGACTTCCTGAACAAGCTCATCAACGTGGCCCTGCCCCGGGTTCGCGACTTCAGGGGCATATCGGGCAAGGCGTTCGACGGCCAGGGCAACTACTCCCTGGGCGTCAAGGAGCACATCATTTTCCCCGAGATCGATTACGATAAGATCGACGAGATCAAGGGGTTGAACGTATCGATCGTTACCACGGCCAAAACCAACGAGCAGGGAAAGGAACTCCTCAAGCTCTTGGGGATGCCGTTCCGAAATTAAGAGGTCAAGGAGGCGGATGTGGCGAAAAAATCGCTGATGATGAAGGCCAATAGAAAGCCCAAGTTCAAGGTCAGGTCCTACAATCGGTGTCCGATCTGCGGCAGGCCGAGGGGGTTTCTGAGGAAATACGGCATCTGCCGGATCTGCTTCCGGAACCTGGCTTCGGAGGGCAAGCTTCCGGGCGTCATCAAATCGAGCTGGTAGAAATCGACTCGGTCAGAGCCGAACATCAACGTGGAAAATCGACGGAGAAAACGATGTCAATAAGTGATCCCATTGCGGATATGTTGACCCGAATCCGGAATGCGGGGCGGGCGAAATTCAACAGTACGGACATCCCCGGGTCCAGGCTCAAGGTCGCCATGGCCAAGGTGCTCAAGGAAGAGGGCTACATCCGCAACTATAAGTTCGTAAAGGACGGAAAGCAGGGGATCCTTCGGGTGTATCTGAAATACCACGAAGGGACCAATGCGATCTATCGTATGGAACGGGTAAGCAAGCCGAGCCGCCGCGTATACGTCAAAAGCGAGAACATCGCCCCCGTTTACAGCGGCACCGGCATTGCGATTCTCTCCACATCCCGAGGCGTCATGGCGGACCGGCGCGCGAAGGCGGAGAACCTCGGCGGAGAAGTTCTCTGCAAGATCTGGTAAGTTAGGAGAAAGCTATGTCTCGAGTAGGAAAGAAACCGATCCCGATCCCCGCCGACACAAAGGTCGGGTACAAGGAGGGACAGATCACGGTAGAGGGGCGGAAAGGAACGCTGTCCAGGCCGATTCCGCCCATGGTCGATCTCGACATCGAGGGCGAGGCCATCCGCGTGAGCGCATTGAAGGACGATAAAAAGAGCGTGGCCATGCAGGGGCTGGCGCGCAGTCTTGTCGCCAACATGGTCGACGGCGTCAGCCGGGGGTTCGAGCGGCGGCTGGAGATCCACGGCATCGGGTACCGGTCGGAGGTCAGCGGCAAAACCATCGTCTTCCACCTGGGGTATTCCCATCCGATCAATTTCAACGTCCCCGAAGGCATTGACGTCGTCATCGAGAAGAACAATGTTTTAAAGCTTTCCGGCATCGACAAGGAGCTGTTGGGACACACCGCCGCGGCGATCCGTCGTTTGAGACCGCCCGAACCCTATAAGGGCAAAGGGGTCAAGTACGCGGAAGAATACGTTCAACGGAAGGCCGGGAAGACCGGTACGAAATAAGGATCGGAGATCATGGGTTCTACGAATGTGAAAAAAGAGGCGCGACTGAAACGGAAGCAGCGAATCCGGAAAAAGGTGGCCGGCGGCCAGGAAAGGCCCCGGTTGAGCGTGTTTCGCAGCTCCAAGCACATCTACGCCCAGGTTATCGATGATATTCTGGGCCGGACCATCGTCGCGGCGTCCACCATGGAAAAGGCGGTCAAGGACAAGTCCGATTTCGAAAACAAAGTATCGAAAGCCTTCTACATCGGTAAACTGGTGGCGGAACGCGCCAAGGAAAAAGGGGTGTCGAGCGTGGTGTTCGACCGGAACGGGTTCATGTACCACGGACGGGTCAAGGCCCTTTCCGACGGCGCCAGGGACGGCGGACTGAATTTCTAAAGAGGAGGCAAGCCCTTGTTCAAGCATGACGCATCAGATGATAACCAACTGATCGATAAGGTTGTCCATATCAATCGGGTCGCCAAGGTGGTCAAAGGCGGGCGCCGGTTTTCCTTCTCCGCCATCGTAGTGGTTGGAGACGGGGAAGGCAGCGTCGGGTTCGGTCTCGGAAAAGCCGGGGAGGTGCCCGAGGCGATCCGGAAGGGCGTCGAAAAGGCCAAGAAGACCATGATTTCGATTCCCCTGGTGGAGGGGACGATTCCCTTTGAAGTGGTGGGGAAATTCGGCGCCGGACGGGTTCTGCTGAAACCGGCGTCGGAGGGCACCGGCCTCATCGCCGGCGGCGCCGTTCGCGCGGTGCTGGAGGCGGTGGGCATTCAGAACATCCTGACCAAGTGTCTGGGAACCAACAACCCGCACAACGCGGTGAAAGCGACCCTGTCGGGCCTGGCGGAACTCCAGAGCCGGGCCGCGGTTGCCGCCAGACGGGGCAAACGCGCGGAAGAGCTGTAACCGGAGCGTCCTGTACAGAGGAGATCGGATCAATGTTGAAAGTGACGCTGAAAAAGAGCATGATCGGACGGCCGGAGAAGCAACGCCAGATCCTGAGAGGCATGGGCCTGACGAAGCTGAACCGGACCGTGGAACTGAAGGATACGCCCGCCATCAGAGGCATGGTGAACGCCGTATCCCATATGGTGGACATGGAGGAGACGGGCGATGCAACTTAACGAACTCAAACCAGCGCCGGGATCCCGCCGTCAACGCAAGCGGCTGGGCCGCGGCGTCGGATCGGGGAGCGGAAAAACGGCCGGAAGAGGGACCAAGGGACACAACAGCCGCTCCGGCGGGGGCGTGCGACCCGGTTACGAGGGCGGACAGATGCCCATCCACCGGCGTCTTCCCAAGCGCGGTTTTAAAAACCTGTTCAAAAAGACCGTCGTCGTGGTCAACGTCGGGGATCTGGCCCGCTTCGACGCCGACGCGACCGTCGACGAGGCGGCGCTCCGGGTCAAAGGCCTGGTGAAGGGGCGCCGCGACGCCGTCAAACTCCTGGCCAACGGCGACATCGACCGCCCCCTGACCGTAAAACTCAATCTCGTGTCGGCCGCCGCCAGGGCGAAGATCGAAGCGGCCGGCGGACGGATCGAAACCGCAACCCCGGGTGAGGCATAGCATGGTCGGCGGCGGATTCCAGAACGTCTTCAAAATTCCGGAGCTGAAACGCCGGGTTCTTTTCACCTTCGCCCTGCTCTTCGTTTACCGCATCGGGGTCCACGTGCCGACGCCGGGCATCGACAGCGTGGCCCTGGCCGGGTTTTTCGAGCGGGCCAAGGGCACCCTGCTGGGGCTCTTCGACATGTTCTCCGGCGGCGCCCTGGAGCAGATGTCGGTGTTTGCGCTGGGCATCATGCCCTATATCAGCGCTTCCATTATCATCCAGCTGCTGACGGTGGTCATCCCCCACCTCGAACGGCTCTCCAAGGAGGGCGAACAGGGGCGGAAAAAAATCACCCAGTACACCCGCTACGGCACCGTCGTCCTCAGCGTCATCCAGGGATTCGGCATCAGCTTCGGTCTGGAGACCATGACCTCCCCGGGCGGCGCGCCGGTGGTGATCGTTCCCGGGTGGGGGTTCCGGATCATGACCGTCATCACGCTGACGGCCGGCACCGCCTTTATCATGTGGCTCGGCGAACAGATCACCGAGCGGGGCATCGGCAACGGCATCTCCCTGATCATTTTCGCGGGGATCGTGGCCCAGATGCCGGCGGCCATGGGCAACACCTTTCGCCTCATGTCCACCGGCGAGATGAGCATCTTCATGGTCATCCTGCTGCTGGTGTTTATGGTGGCGGTGGTGGCCATCATCGTCTTCATCGAACAGGGACAGCGGCGCATTCCGGTCCAGTACGCCAAACGGGTGGTGGGCCGCCGGATGTATGGCGGACAGAGCACCCACCTGCCCCTGAAGATCAATCAGTCCGGCGTCATTCCGCCGATTTTCGCGTCATCGATCATCATGTTCCCGGCCACGCTGGCCAGCTTTATCAAGGTCCCCTGGATGCAGACGGTGGCCAATTCCATGAGCCCGGGCAATGTGCTTTACGAACTGCTTTTCGTCGGATTCATCTTCTTTTTCTGTTATTTCTACACCGCGGTCACCTTCAATCCGGTGGATGTGGCGGAGAACATGAAAAAGCACGGGGGCTACATCCCGGGAATCCGGCCGGGGAAACGGACCGCCGACTACATCGACCGGGTTCTGACCCGGATCACGCTGGGGGGCGCGATCTACGTCTCCACCATCTGCGTGCTGCCGTCGATAATGATGACCAAATTCAACGTCCCCTTCTATTTCGGCGGCACGGCCCTGCTCATCGTGGTCGGCGTGGCCATCGATACGGTGTCTCAGATGGAATCCCACATGATCACCCGGCACTATGAAGGGTTTTTGAAAAAAGGCAGCGTCAAGGGAAGACGGTAAAAAACGGCGGACGGCCGCCGGGAACGCTACAGAGACAAGGGCGCAAGGGGAGCGGACAAACATGGCGAAAGAAGAACCGATAAAAGTTCAGGGAACGGTGATCGAAACCCTTCCCAATGCGATGTTCAAGGTGGAATTGGAAAACAAGCATCAGATACTTGCGCATATTTCCGGAAAGATGCGCATGCACTTCATTAAAATTCTGCCCGGCGACACCGTCACGGTTGAGCTGTCTCCGTACGACCTTACGCGCGGCCGGATTACGTACAGGGCGAAATAGGGGCGAAATAGGG
>CAZZBE010000031.1:2243-14257 GCA_964652715.1 uncultured Desulfobacteraceae bacterium | reverse complement strand
TACGACCTTACGCGCGGCCGGATTACGTACAGGGCGAAATAGGGGCGAAATAGGGATTGAGGAGCTTAAGATGAAAGTCAGAGCATCGGTTAAAAAGATGTGCAGCAGCTGTAAGGTGATTCGCAGACGAGGGGTGATCCGGATCATTTGCAAAAACAAGCGCCATAAGCAGCGCCAGGGATAGGAGGGACGACGTTGGCACGCATTGCAGGTGTAGATTTACCACGGCAGAAACGGATCGAAATCGGGCTGACCTATATCTACGGCATCGGACGATCGGCCTCCCGCGAAATCCTGGACCGGCTGGACATCGACCGCGGCGTCAAGACGGACGATCTGAGCAGCGATCAGATCAACGACATACGGAAGGCCATCGATAACGACTACAAGGTGGAAGGGGAACTCCGCACGGAGATCTCCATGAACATCAAACGGCTGATGGACCTGGGGTGTTACCGGGGCCTTCGCCACAGGAAGTCGTTGCCGGTCCACGGCCAGCGTACCTCCACCAACGCCCGGACCCGGAAGGGACCGCGGCGGGCGGCGGTGAAGAAAAAGGGCGGGGCCAAGAAGAAGTAACCCGATATCCATACACAGGACGTGACAGATGCCGAGAAGAACCCGAACGAAGAAAAAAGAGAAGAAAAATATTGCCAGCGGCGTGGTGCATATTCAATCCACGTTCAACAACACCATTATCACCATCACCGACCCCAACGGCAACATCGTCTCCTGGTCCAGCGCCGGGGTCCAGGGCTTCAAGGGGTCGCGCAAAAGCACCCCCTTCGCCGCCCAGCTGGCCGCCGAGGACGCGGCCCGCAAAGCCATGGAGCACGGAATGAAGAGCGTGGAAGTGTACGTCAAGGGGCCGGGCGCGGGTCGCGAATCCGCCCTGCGGTCGCTCCAGGCCGTGGGGTTCAACGTCCTCATGATCAAAGACGTCACCCCGATTCCCCATAACGGCTGCCGCCCGCCGAAACGGCGCAGAGTTTAGTGTAAGGAGGAAAAGACTTGGCACGATACAGAGGTTCAGTCTGCAGGATATGCCGGCGGGAAAACCTGAAGTTGTTTCTGAAGGGAGACCGTTGTTATTCCGATAAATGCGCCTTCGACCGGCGGGGCTATCCGCCGGGACAGCACGGGCAGCGACGCCGGGGCAAAGTGTCCGACTACGGCATCCAGCTCCGGGAAAAGCAGAAGGTCAAGCGCATGTACGGGCTGGTGGAAAACCAGTTCCGGCTCTTTTTCGAGCGGGCGGAAATGCAGAAGGGGATCACCGGCGCGAACCTGCTGGTCTCCCTGGAGCGCCGCCTCGACAATGTGGCCTACCGGCTCGGGTTCGTCAACTCCCGAAACCAGGGGCGGCATTTCGTCCGTCACGGCCATTTTACCATCAACGGAAGAAAAGCCAACATCCCGTCCCAGCTGGTGAACATCAACGACGTGATCGAGGTCAAGGAGAAGAGCCGCGAGATCCAGGCCATCCAGGATGCGCTGGAAGCGGTGGTCCGTCGGGGCGTTCCCCCCTGGCTGGAACTGGACAAGGACAACTTCAAGGGCGTCGTCAGCTCCTTCCCGGCCCGGGAAGATCTGACCATGCCGATGCAAGAAAACCTCATTGTCGAGCTTTACTCCAAGTAGAAAGGCATATTCCTGATTTCAGGGATCATGCCGCAACACCATTCGGAGTGGATACATGCCATCAAATGAACTGATGTACATGAACTGGCAGAACATCATTCTGCCGGAAAAAGTTCATGTCGAAGAGAGTACGCCCTCCCATGGAAAGTTCGTCTGCGAGCCTTTTGAACGCGGATTCGGCATTACGATCGGCAACTCCCTGAGGCGGATCATTCTGTCCTCCCTCTACGGGGCGGCCATCGTCGCGGTAAAGTTCGACACGGTAATGCATGAGTTCAGCGCGGTGCCCGGGGTGCTGGAGGATGTGTCCGAGATCATCCTCAACCTCAAGGCGGTCCGAGTCAAAACCGGCGATGGCGAACCCAGGACGTTGCGCATCGATGCAAAAGGGCCCGCGGACGTCAAGGCCCGCGACATCGTCAGCGAGGACGGGAAGGTGGAAATCCTGAACCCGGACCAGCACATCGCCACCCTTTCGGAAGAAGGGGAACTGAAAATGACCCTGACCGTGAAAGCGGGGAAGGGGTATTCGCTGTCCGAGGACAACAAGGATCCGGACGCGCCGGTGGGGACCATCCCCATCGACGCCGTCTTTTCTCCCATCAAGCGGGTGAACTATACCGTGGGAAACGCCCGCGTAGGGCAGATGACCGACTATGACAAACTGACCCTGGAGGTCTGGACGGACGGCAGCGTCATGCCGGAAGACGCGGTGGCCTACGCGGCGAAGATTCTGAAAGAGCAGATGAACATCTTCATCAATTTCGATGAGGATCAGGAGCCGGAGCCGGAAAAAGGGGATGAAGAAGATGAACAGCCCTTCTTCAACGAGAACCTCTACCGGAGCGTGGAAGAGCTGGAACTTTCGGTGCGGAGCGCCAACTGTTTGAAAAACGCGGATATTAATAAAATCTATCAACTGGTGAGCAAATCCGAGTCCGAAATGCTCAAAACCAAGAATTTCGGGCGAAAATCCCTGAACGAGATTAAGGAAGTGCTCAACGAAATGGGGCTGTCGCTGGGCATGAAGCTTGACGGGTTCATGCCGCCGGAAGACGATACCGAAGAAGGAGAATAGGAGCGCGCCATGAGACATCGCAAAGCCGGTGCAAAACTGGGACGGAGCAGCAGCCACAGGAAGGCCATGTTTCGCAACATGGTCACATCCCTTTTCAAATACGACCGAATTCGAACCACGGACGCCAAGGCCAAGGAACTCCGGGGATGGGTCGATCATCTGGTTACCCTGGCCAAGCGGGGCGATCTGCACGCCCGGCGGCAGGCGCTGTCCATCATGAGGGAAAAGGCGGTGGTTCACAAGCTTTTCGAGGAGGCCCCCAGCCGGTTCGGCGATATTTCCGGCGGCTACACCCGGATCATCAAGGAGGGCATCCGAAAAGGGGATTCGGCCCCGCTCTCCATCATCGAACTGGTGGCGGCCGATAAGAAGAAAGACCGGAAGCCGGCAAAGAAAAAGCCCGCGGCGGCGGCACCGGCCAAGCCCGCCGCCGGAGAAGGGACGGGCAACGCCTAAACGACCGCTTTCCCGCCGCGCTTCGACCGGCGCTCCCATACGGCGTACCCCAAGCCCCGTCCACATCGGATGGGGCTTTTTTTATCTAAAAGACAAGGAGACGATTCATGACCCCCATCGCCCTCATGGTCAACGGGATCCCCGGCAACATGGCCCTGCAGGTGGCCCGACAGGCCCTCGAAGACAACCGGTTCGCCCTGATGCCCTTTTCCCTCACCGGACCGGAGATCGCCGGGGACCGGCACGCCCTGGCGGATCGCGACATCCGGTTGATCCGCCCCGACGAACGGGCGTCGCGCCTGCCGGACATCGCCGCACAGCCGGTGATCGCCGTCGATTACACCCATCCCTCGGCGGTGAACGACAATGCGCGGTTTTACTGCGAGCATAACATCCCCTTTGTCATGGGCACCACCGGCGGCGACCGGCGAAAGCTGACGGAAACCGTTCAACGCGCCGACATCCCGGCGGTGATCGCCCCCAACATGGCCAAGCAGATCGTGGGCTTCCAGGCCATGATGGAATGGGCTTCGGAGACCTTTCCCGGCCTGTTCGGGGGGTATTCGCTGCGGATCGAGGAAAGCCACCAGAAGGGCAAGGCGGACACCAGCGGCACGGCCAAGGCCATGGTCGGGTATTTCAACGACCTGGGGGTTCCCTTTTCAGCCGACGAGATCGTCCAGATCCGGGACCCGGAGGTCCAGCGGCGGGAGTGGGCCATCCCCGAGGCCCATCTGGGCGGGCACGGGTGGCACACCTACGCCCTGACCTCCGCGGATGAGACCGTCCGGTTCACGTTTTCCCACAATGTCAATGGCCGGGATGTTTACGCCAAAGGGACCCTGGATGCGGCGGCCTATCTGGCGGAGAAGGTCTCTCAGGGGATAAAGGGACGGGCCTTCAGCATGATCGAGGTGCTGAAAGGGATCTGAATCGAATCAGGAGTTCGGGTCTTTTTGCCCGGCGGGGAGGGATGCGGGCGACGCCCGGCGCCCTTTCACGGTCTCGTCCACGGCGGTGTAAATGGTCTTGAACGCCTCGGGAAAAGCGGTGGGCGATATCCGCCCCACCTCGATGAACTTGACGATGATCTCTTTGGACGTTCTCAGGATTTGTTCTTCAACGGAGGATGCCATGGGCCGCGGTGTTCCTTTCTTAGTCGTAAGGCGTCATGCTCTCGAAGCCGGTCTCGGTGACCAGCACCGTCTGTTCGAACTGGGCCGACAGGGAGCTGTCCCGGGTGACGGCGGTCCACTTGTCCTTGAGCACCTTGAGGTCTTTTTTCCCCAGGTTGATCATGGGTTCGATGGTGAAGACCATTCCAGGCGTCAGCGCCACCCCGTCGCCCCGGTTGCCGTAATGGGGCACCTGGGGCGCTTCATGGAAGGCGAACCCGACCCCGTGGCCCACGAACTCCCGGACAACGGAACACCGCTCCGACTCGGCGTACTTCTGGATGGCCCACCCGATATCGCCGATGGTTTTGCCGGGCCGGACGGCGTTCATTCCCACCCGGAGGCTCTCCCGGGCCACCGAAACGATTTTCCGGGCGTCCGCGCCCGGCGTTCCCACGAAAAACGTCTTGTTTGCGTCGGCGAAATAGCCGTCGAGGATGGAGGTGACGTCCACATTGACGATGTCCCCGTCCTTTAAAATCCGCTCCCCGGGGATGCCGTGGCAGATCACCTCGTTGACCGAAATGCAGCAGCTTTTGGGAAACCCGCGATAATTGAGGGGCGCCGGCGCGGCTCCGCGGGCCAGGGTGAACTCATGGATGAGGGCGTCGAGTTCGCCGGTGGCGATGCCCGGTCGAATGGCGGATTCCGCCAGATCCAGGGTTTCCAGCACCAGCCGGCCGGCCTTTCGGATGGCTTCGATATCCGCCGCCTTCTTGAGCCGGATCTTGTATTGGCTGAAATACCGCGCTTCGACGGACTGCGACTCGGGCTGCTTCCCTTTGAGGAGACAGCATTTTTTATATTTCCTGCCGCTGCCGCAGGGGCAGGGATCGTTCCGGCCGATTTTGAGTTTCTTTTTGTCCAGATACATCATGGCGTAGAGGCGTGGATGACGCCCGCTTGTCTCCGTTTTTCGAATTTTTAATAAACGGGTATAAACTAAAGAGTTATGAAAGATCTGTCAAGAAGGTTTTGGATGGCGCGCCATCGCCGGGAGTAGGATATTTCTACCGGTAATTACCCTCCATTCCCTATTGATCAACAGCGCTTCAATATGGAATATATCATCCAGGGCGAATTTAAGAAAAAGGTATAAAAACATTCAAGAAACCCGACCGGACGATGGTGCTGTTCACCCTGCTGCGCAACCGCGATTTCACATGGAAACCAGGACGAACCCATTGGCGACACATATTTCCCCCCCGAGGAAGGACGGCATGCAATTATACGCGAACCTCGTAATTCTGGGCCTCATCGGCGCCCTGCTGTCCGCCTATCTCTCTTTCAAGGTATTCGATCCCACCGTCTCCTTTGTGTCCACCGTTCTGTCCTATGTGGTCCTTCTGCTGGCGACCTTCCTTCTGACCAAAAAGGACCTGGAGCAGAAATACGGCGATCTCCTGAGCCGGATCAAGCGGAAATATTCCCTGAAGATCCGAAAACTGAAGCGGGAACACGACACCACCACCCTGGAGCGGACCATCCGGAACGGGACCCAGACCCTGATCAAGAACGCCATCGACTATTTCAAGATCGACAACATCAAAAACGAGATGGGGTCCACCGCCGCCATCCAGAATCTCCAGCTGGACAAATACGGCCAGATCATCGAACTCCTGGCTGATTTCTCCCTTATCCTGCCGGATTATGAGGAGAACCGGCGGATCGTCCAGCAGGAAATCCATCATCAGATCGACATCTACGAGATCGACGAAAAGCCATTCGCCCAGTTTCTAATCCGGATTCTGGAAAAATACCGGGTCACCTTCAATAAAAAACTCCGGGAGCGGGAGGAACAGAATGCCTTTAGCCGGATGAAGACCTGCCCCAAGTGCGCCGAAAAGGTCTGGCCCAAGGCCAAGATCTGCCGCCACTGCGGACACCGGTTCGATGCGACGCCGCTGCTTCCGTCCGCCGGGGCCAACGGCAACCGCGATCTGATGAAAAAGGGGCGCGTACTCTTCAACGACGGGAATTACACGGAGGCCGTCGATATCTACACCAAGGCCATTGACGCGGACCCCGACGCCAGCCAGGCGTATTATAACCGCGGCATCATCTTCCTGAAGCTGGACGACGAGGTCCAGGGCATCGAAGACCTGAAAAGCGCGGCCCGGATGGGCCACAAAAAAGCGATCCGGCTGCTGGAAGTGTTGCGGATGATGAAAACCCAGGATGAAGGCTATCGCCCCGGCGCGGACATTCCCACCTAATACCCGCCGCCGCCTCCCCCTTTGTACTTTTTAACCGAAGTCCCCACAAAGGGCGGTTTCCGCCCCGCCAGCGATTCCAGGAAAATCAATTCGTCATCCGTGTGATTCATCATGGGCGCGGGCCCGATGAGGCGCTCCCTCCCGCCGGCGTAAATGTAGCGCGGCTGTTCATGATGGCGGGTCGATACCTGGATTCGATCGTCCGGGGCGGCCAGGGCGGCCATTTCCACCTTTCCGTAGCAGGCGCAGATATAGGTATGGGTGGATCGGGCCTCAAGGTAGAGGCCGGTCCCCCGGACGCCGATCACCGCCGTGTCCGTTCGAAGAATCCCCTTCCGGCCGCGCCCGAAGACCGACAGGACCTTGCCGTTGGCGACCTTCAGATAGTCGAGGGCGCCGTTTTCGGCCGTTTCCCGGTCGCCGGAGACCGCCAGGCGGGTGTTGTCCCGAAGGAGGAAGACGTCGTCGCCCGCCAGGAAGACCACCATGCTGTCGGACCCTGTTTCGACCACGTCGCCGGGTTGGATCGTCAGACCGACCCGGGCCGGCTTCCCGTTGACCCGGATATCCCCCTCCAGTTCGTGGATCCCCTGGGCTTCGGGGCGGCTTCCCATGGCCCGGAGGGCGCGCGGTCCGCCGGCCATCATAAAGGCGCCGCCCGTCATGATCCATTTCAACAGGGTCCGTCTGCGGATATCAATGGTCGATCTTGTCATATCCCCCTCCAAAGGCGGCGGGCCCGCGGGCTTGCCGGTCGGGTTGGTTGGCGGTTTCCATGGAAGTTCAGCTTAGGGGGGACCCCCGGTTTTGTCAATCGGTTTGTCGGCGATGCATGCCTTCGGAAAAGAGACGGGACCCCGGGCCTTCCGCGGCGGCGGGCAAGAGAGGTGTTGCGGAAGGGCATGAATCGATGATAAACAAAATGGATGGCGCGGCCTGTTTTCGACATGGCGCCGGAATCCGGCCGGCCGCGCTTTTTATAGAAAGGACGATCTCCAAGGAGTCTGCGCCCATGGCATCCCTTCCCATCCGCCTCGGTGGTGTTTTTATTGTCGGGTTGATGGTTTCGATCCTGCTTTCCGGATCGGCCCTCCGGCCCGCCCGCGCCGGAACCCCGAACCTTGATGCTTCCGGCGAATGGCTGGAAAGCGGAAAGGCGCTCTACCGGAAGGGGGACATGCCCAAGGCCGCCGAAGCGCTGTCGGCGGCATTGAACGCCTTGCCGCCCGCCGACCCCGAATCCTTCCGGGCCAGGCGTCTCCTGGCGGCGGCCCATGAGGCCCATGGGTTTTTCCGGGCGGCGCTGGCGGTTCTCGGGGAGGGATTGCCCGACCTGGATCGGAGCGCCGTCGATCCGGCGACCCGCGCCGCCTACCTGAGCCAGATGGGGAATCTCCATCTGTCGCTGGGCCGGACATCGGAAAGCCTGGCGACGCTGGAGCGGGCCGAGGATCTGGCCACGACCGCCGGGGACCGCGCGGCGCTGGCCGGGGTCCTCAACAACCGCGGCAACGCCCTTGAACTGGCCGGGGAAAGACCGGACGCCCTGGCCGCCTATCGGGAGGGGATCGACATCCTCGATGGCCGGGATACCGCCGAGGCGGCCCGGGTCCGGGTCCGACTAATGCTCAATCTGGCGAGATTTTACCTGGAAGCGGGCGATCCGACCGAAGCCCGATCTCTTCTGACTTCCGCCATGACGGCGCTTGAGAGGCCGCCCGGCGATCACGACGCCGGCGCCGCCCTGACGACCGTCGGCGCGCTCTCCCTGGAGGCAGCCGAAAAAAGCGGGACGCAACGCGCCGAAGACCTCCAAAGGGCTTTTTCCGCCTTCCGGAAGGCCCGGGAGATCGGCCGCGGCCTCGACGATCCGGGGCTGACGGCCTCCGCCGCCGGCCGTCTGGGCGGGATGTACTGGGACGAGGGGCGTCCGGAGGAGGCCATGGCCCTGACCCGGGAGGCGGTCTTCCTGGCCCGGCAGGGGCGGTTTCCCGAGGAACTCTACCGATGGCAGTGGCAGCTGGGCCGGTTCCACGACGCCCGGGGCGATGCCGACGCGGCCATGGCGTTTCTAAGCCGGGCGGTGGAGACCCTCGCCCCCATCCGGGGCGAGCTGATGCGGGACCCCCGCCGCCGGGGAGAGGTCTTTTACACCCGCGTCCGGCCCGTCTACCTGGATCTGGCCCGCCTCCTGCTGACCTCCGCGGAAGAATCGCCCCCCGGACCGGAGCGCCAGGAGCGGCTGCTGGCGGCCAGGGAGGTCATGGAAACCCTGAAGACGGCGGAACTGGAGGATTTTTTCCAGGACCCGTGCGTGACGGCCCAGGCCGGGCAGCGACAGCGGCTCGACCGGACCCCGGCGGGGACGGCGGTGGTCTATCCCATCGTCTTCGCGGATCGGATCGCCCTGCTGCTGACGCTCCCCGACGGCATGCGCATGGAGACGACGTTCATTGACGAAAGCCGGCTGGAGGGGGCGGCGCGCCGCTTCCGCCGGTTGCTCCAGTCCCCCGAAACCGGGCGGCGGTATTTTTACTACGCCCGGCGCCTCCACGACTGGCTGATGGCGCCGCTGGCCGGGGCCCTTCGGGAGAACGACGTCCGCACCCTCGTCGTGGCGCCCGACGGCGTCCTGCGGCTGATCCCGTTTTCCGCCCTCCACGACGGCGACCGGTTTCTGTCCCAAACCTATGGCGTGGCGACGGTGCCCGGGGTCACCCTCACCGATCCCGAAAAGACCCGGCTTTCCGATCCCCGGGTGCTTCTGGCCGGCCTTTCCGAAGCCCGGGAGGGATTCATGCCCCTGCCGGCCGTCCCGGAGGAACTCCGCTCCATCCAGTCGCTCATGGGCGGCCGGGTGTTGCTGAACGGCGACTATACCCTCGACAACCTGAAGGATGCGTTCCAGGGGACCGATTACGCCGTCATTCACCTGGCGACCCACGGGGAGTTCGGCGGCAGCAGCGACGCCACCTTCCTGCTGACGGCCGAGGGGCGTCTGACCATGGATCGCCTGGAGCGGTTCATCCACCTGGGGCGGTTCCGGGAAAACCCGGTGGAGTTGCTGACCCTGAGCGCCTGCCAGACGGCCCTGGGGGACGCCCGGTCGGCTTTGGGGCTGGCCGGCGTCGCCGTCAAAGCCGGGGCCCGCAGCGCGGTGGCGACCCTCTGGTCGGTGGACGACGAAGCCACCGCCCTGGCGGTCCGATTCTTTTACACGGCCCTCCGGAAGCCGGAGGCCGGGAAGGCCGAGGCCCTTCAATCGGCCCAGGCCCGCCTCCTGGCGGACGCGACCTTCCATCATCCCGCTTACTGGGCCCCCTTTCTGCTCATCGGCAACTGGCGCTGACGCCGCGCATACCGACAGCGAGCGCATCATGACGACCGTTACATTGAAAACCCGAATCGCCTTCTGGGCCGGGCTTTGCCTTGCGGCCACGGCCGGCGTCATTATCGTATATTCCCTTTTTTCGGTGCGCGGCAGCGCCTTCCAGGCGGCCCGGGGCAATACATTGGCATTCGCCCGGGGCTACTCCAGCCAGGTTCGGGCCGCGGCGGAAAATGCCATGCATACCGCCCAAACCCTGTCGGACGTATTGTCTCTCATGGGCAGCGACGCCGGATCGGACATCGGCCGGGACCAGGTCAACCGAATCCTGAAGCGGGTTCTCGCCGAACATCCGGATTTCAAGGCGGTCTACACCGTCTGGGAACCGGACGTCTTCGACGGCATGGATTTCGGCTTCGCCGGCATGGAAGGCCACGACGAAACCGGCCGGTTCATCCCCAACTGGCGCCGGGACGCGTCCGGCGAGATCCGGCTGGCCCCCCGAAGGTTTTACGAGGATGACGGCGCGCGGGGCGCGTTTTATCAACGTCCCAAGGCCTCCGGGAAGCCGGCGGTCAGCAATCCATACGCCTACCCGATGGGCGAAGCGGAGATCGCCGTCGTCTCCATGACGGCCCCCATCATGACCGAAGGCACATTCCTGGGGATCGCGGGCGTCGATCTGACCCTGGATTTTTTCCAGAGACTGGCCGACGGGCTGGGACAGGGCGACAAGGCCCTCGAGGCCCAGGCGGCCCTCATCAGCCACGACGGGACCATCGTGGGCGCCACGGACCAGCCGGACCTGGTGGGGAAACCGGCCGCGAGCTTCATGCCGGCTATCGAGGCGGAGCGGCTCATGGAACGGGTCCGGAGGGGCGAAATGGTCGTCCACGCGTCCGCGTCGGATTTGGCGGTTTTCCTGCCCTACCGGCTGGGGGAGACCGAACGGCCGTGGGCGGTCTGCATGATGGTCCCCAAATCGGAGATCACGGCCGAGGCCCGTCGGTTGACCCGCAACCAGATTGCCCTCGGCGCGGCGTGCATCCTGCTGGCCCTGGGCGTGCTGGTCCTTGCGGCCCGGCGGATCGAAGCGCCCATCGCCGCCGTGGCGAGGGAGCTGACGGCGACCGCCGATGGGGTGAAGGGCGGGTCGGACCAGGTGGCCACGGCCAGCCGTGAACTGGCCGAAAGCGCATCGGAGCAGGCGGCGAACCAGGAGGAAACCGCCTCCTCCCTGGAGGAGATGGCCGCCATGGTCAAGGGCAATGCCGACAACGCCGCCGCCGCGGACGGCCTGACCCGCCGGGCCGGCGAGACCATGGACCGGGCCGGGGCCGCCATGAAGGAACTGACGTCGGCCATGGCCGAGATTCAGTCGGCGGGGGAGGGGACCGCCAAAATCGTCAAGACCATCGACGAGATCGCGTTCCAGACGAACCTGCTGGCCCTCAACGCCGCCGTGGAAGCGGCCCGGGCCGGGGAGACCGGGGCCGGGTTCGCGGTGGTGGCCCAGGAGGTCCGGAACCTGGCGACCCGGGCCGCCGAAGCCGCCGCCGACACCGCCGGCCGCATCGAGGAGACGGTGCGGAAGGTGGCCGACGGCGCGGATCTGGCCGAGCGGGCCGGGGCGGCCTTCACGGAGGCGTCGGAGAACGCGGCCCGGGTGGGCGACCTCATCGGCGAAATCGCGGCCGCCTCGGGCGAGCAGGCCCAGGGCATCGACGACATCAACCAGGCCGTCGCGTCCTCGGAAAAGATCGTCCAGGGGGTGGCGGCCAACGCCGAGGAGACCTCGTCCGCGGCCGCCCAGATGGACGCCGCGGCCGGTGAGATGACGGCGGCCGCGGCGCGGTTGCGCCGCCACATCGGCGGGGGCAAGGCGGATTCCGACGGCAAGCCGGACCCGGAAAAAAAGCGGACCGACAGTCCGCCGCCCGCGGTCCCGCCCGCCAGGCCGGCGAAAAAGGCCGGCGGCGGCGTCTCGGCCCGAACCCGCCGGGGCGACCGGGAGGCGACGCCCGATCGGGTGATTCCGTTTGATGATGATTTCGATGATTTTTAACATCCGCCAACTGCTCAAAAACAAGCTGGCCGTCTTCGGCCTCGTGATGATCGCC
>CAZZBE010000031.1:0-2143 GCA_964652715.1 uncultured Desulfobacteraceae bacterium | reverse complement strand
CATCCGCCAACTGCTCAAAAACAAGCTGGCCGTCTTCGGCCTCGTGATGATCGCCGGGTTCGCCGGCGCGGCCATATTCGCGCCCGTGGTGTCGCCCCATCCGCCCCATGAGCAGTTCTTCGACGGGCTGACCCTCCAGGGCGCGCCGCTGCCGCCCAACGCCAAGTTTCTGCTGGGCACCGATCTCCTGGGGCGCGACCTGCTCTCCCGGCTGCTCTACGGCGCCCGGACCTCGCTGATTATCGGCATCGCGGCCAACGGGGCGGCGCTCTTCATCGGGGCGGTGCTGGGGATTATCGCCGGTTACGCCCAGGGATGGCTCGGCGCGGTCATCATGCGGTTCACGGACCTGATGATGGCCTTTCCCGCGCTGTTGCTGGCCATCGCCCTGGCCGCCATCTTCGCGCCGAGCCTCTGGATCGTGGCCCTGGTGATCGCCCTGGTCAACTGGGTCCAGGTGGCCCGGGTCGTCTACTCCCAGACCGTATCCCTCACGGCCCGGGAATACATTGAGGCGGTCCGGTCCATCGGCGCGGCCTGGCCCCGGATTCTCTTTTTCCACATTCTGCCCCACCTGTGGCCCACCCTGCTGGTCTGGGGGACTTTGGGGATCGCCACCACGGTGCTGCTGGAGGCGACGCTTTCTTTTCTGGGCATCGGGGTTCGTCCGCCCACGCCCTCCTGGGGCGGGATTATCTTCGAGAGCCAGTCCTATTTCCTGGACGCGCCGTGGCTGGTTTTTTTTCCCGGCGTCTGCATCATGTTCCTGTCGCTGTCCTTCAATCTGGTGGGGGACGCCCTCCGGGACGCCCTGGATCCCACCCAGCGGGGGCGGGGCTGATGGTGTGGTTTCTGGCCAAGCGGTTGGGGCAGGCCGTCGCCATCCTGCTGGGGGTGACGGTGGTCACCTTCGTGCTCTCGTTTTTGATGCCCGCCGATCCGGTCCGGATGCTGGCGGGCCGCAGCGCAACGCCGGAGACCGTGGAATCCATCCGCCACGAGATGGGTCTCGACCGTCCCCTGCCGGTCCAGTACGCCCGGTACATCACGCGCCTCGTCCAGGGGGATTTCGGGCGGTCCTACAAGCAGAAGACCGAAGTGTCGGCCCTGATCCTGAGCCGGCTGCCGGCCACCCTGCTCCTGCTGGCGGGCGCCATCTTCTTTGAACTGCTCCTCGGGGTGCCGGCGGGCATCTTTGCCGCCACCCGGCGGGGCCGGGCCTCGGACAACTGGATCATGGCGTTTTCCTTCGCCGGGGTTTCCATGCCCCAGTTCGTCATCGGGCTGCTGCTGCTCTACCTGTTCGCCCACATCGTCCCCATTTTTCCTTTGGGGGGATACGGGACCCCCGCCCATCTCGTGCTGCCGGCCCTGACCCTGGGGATTTCCGGCGGCGGGTGGTATTCACGGATGATGCGCTCGGCCATGGTGGACGTGCTGCGCAAGGATTACGTCCGGACGGCCCGGGCCAAGGGGATGACCGAGCGGCGGGTGATCCTCGTCCACGCCCTCCGGAACGCGATTTTGCCCATCATCGCCATGGTGGGCCTCGACATCGGCATCTTCATGGCCGGGGCCGTGGTGGTGGAGTCGGTCTACGGCTGGCCCGGCATCGGTCAACTGGCGTGGCAGGCCATCCAAATGGTGGACATCCCCATCATCATGGGCGTCACCCTGGTGGCCGCCATCGGCATCGTGTTGGGGAATCTGCTGGCCGATCTGGTCATGCCTTTTCTCGACCCCCGGCTGCAACTGGAGTAAGATATGGTTCGGAGTTCCGCCTTCAGGCGGTTTCGGTGTGATGCCGCCTGAAGGCGGAACTCCGAGCGTGTTGATTCCTATAACCATCAATGAAAAGGAGAGCGAAATGGAAAAATGGATGAAACGATTGGCGGTGGTCCTGCTGGCGTCGCTTCTGGCGATGCCGGCGGTGGGTTTCGCGGCGGACGCCAAACAGGGCGGGGAGATGACGGTCACCTTCAAGGACGACGTGGCCACCCTGGACCCGGCCATCGGGTACGACTGGCAGAACTGGTCCATGATCAAGAGCCTCTACGACGGCCTCATGGATTACGCGCCCGGCACCTACAATCTTCAGCCCGGCCTGGCCGAAAGCTACGAGGTGGCCCCGGACGGGCTGGCC
>CAZZBE010000030.1:23902-25290 GCA_964652715.1 uncultured Desulfobacteraceae bacterium | reverse complement strand
TCCTACCGCCACCGGTTCCCCTCCAACTGGGAACTGTCCGCGGCCCGGGCCGCGGCCGTCGCGCGGTATTTCCAGGACGTCAACGACATCGACCCCCAAAAAATGGAGGTGGTGGGCCGGTCCTTCTACGATCCCGTGGCCGCCAACGCCACCGCCGAGGGTCGTTCCAAAAACCGCCGGGTCGAGATCATCATCGCGCCGGATCTCGGGTATGAAGCGGCGGCGGATTAGCGCCGAATGCTCCATCCCGAGCCCAGTCCTCCGAGGTTTTTAAAACTTCGGAGGTCTTCGTCCATATGATTCGAACTGTTTCCTTATGTTGGAAGCCGTGAAGGTGCGCCCTACTGAGGGCAAGACGCTCGAAATCAGCGGGGCGATTCCGGATGAACTAATGAAGTTTCTGAAATCGAACTATGGCGACAGCGTTCAGATCATTGAAGATGACGAAGAACTGATCAGCGTGAAAGATTCCGCGTGGTACAGGGAAACGGAATCACAAATGACGCCCGGAACATACCTGCGCATCTACAGAGAAAATGCGGAGATGACCCAGGCGCAACTGGCCCGGGAACTCGGCATGACCCGTCATCGGGTATCTGACATGGAACGCGGCGTTCGGGGCATCAGCAAGGGGACCGCCAAAAAGCTCCATGAGCGGTTCGGCGTCCCGGCAGATCGCTTCTTTTAAAAACAGAACACATTAACCCACTGGATTCTTTAACTATCATCAGAATCAAAAACGCCACCGGTTTTGTCGGTAAAAATCTCCACCGGAAACGAGGCCAACAGATCATCCACACTGGCCAGCGGCATCTTTTCTATCTTAGCCTGGGCCGCCAGCATGCGATCGAACGGATCGCGGCGCGCCACGCGCCATTCCCCCGCGAGTTGGGCGTGTTCCGGCGTTACAGGCATCGGCGCGAACCCCGCCTTTTCGATCCACCCGGGGACATTTTTCGCCACCGAAGCCGCATGGGGCAGTTTACCCAGCCGGAATTTTGTCGTGATCTCCCACACCGACGCCGCGCTCACGAACACCGGGTTGTCTCGATTCTGGATATAGTCCCTTACGCCGGCCGGCAGTTTGGGGTCGTCGAACAACCACCACAGGAAAATATGCGTATCCAGCAGCATTTTCAGGATTCCCACGCCTGCAATTCATCCTCGGGCAACGGCTCGAAAAAAGCGTCCGTCACCGATCCCTTAGCGATCCCGGGAGTCCGCGGTGTCGCCGGGGTCAACGGCACTAGTTTCGCGTAAGGTTTTCCGGCCTTGCCGATGACGATCTCCTCCCCTGCATGGGCCCGATCCAGCAGCCTGGAAAAATGGGTCTTGGCCTCATGTACATTGACGATCTCCATTCGTGCTCTCCATTTTAGTTAGTCCAG
>CAZZBE010000030.1:11720-23802 GCA_964652715.1 uncultured Desulfobacteraceae bacterium | reverse complement strand
GGAATCGGCGTGATGCCGCTTTCCCTGACGATGCGGATGGAGGTTTCCACGGCGGCCATCTCCTGGCCGGGCAGGCCGGTGAGCAGGTAGGCGCCCACCCCATCCCGCTCGAACCCGGCCGCTTTAAGGCGCGCGACGGCCCGGCGGAATTCCGCTTCCGTCACCTTCCGGTCCAGGTCGGACCGGCCCTCGAAGGCCGTGGTCTCCAGCCCCAACCGCAGCGTCCGGAACCCGGCCCGGAACATCAACCCGGCGGTCTCCCTCGTAATCCCCCGGATGTGGACGGCATTAGGGGTATGAAACCGCATCGATTCACGACCGCCGGACCGGATGATCGCCTCCAGCAACGGAACCGCGTGGCGTTCGGCATCCATCAGCAGGGCGTCGTCGTAGAAAACGAAATCCTTCACGCCGTGGGCGTCGCGCCAGTAGCGGATCTCTTCGGCCGCCGCCGCCGGGCGTCGCCGGCGACAGACCGGCTCCAGGAATTTCGACGCGCAGTAGGCGCATGAAAACGGACATCCCCGGACCGTGAGCAGGGGCGCGAAGGGAATCTTCGATTGCAGGTCCAGGGCCGGCCGGGGCGACGCATCGGGATCGTCGGCATCCACCGTCATGGAAACCGGAAACCCCACCCGACCCGCGATCCATTCCAAAATCTCCCCTTCATCGGACAGCGCGACCACCTCGTCGGCCCCGCACGCGGACCGGGCATGGTCGGTCCAGAGCCGGGCGTAAATCCCCCCCAGGACAACCGGCGATTCCGGAAACGCCGCCCGGATATGCCCGATGGTCTCCCGGACACCCGGATACCAGTAGGTCATCAAGGACGTGACCAGGATCAGATCGGGCCGGTCCAGCGCCCGCAGATCCGCCGCCAGCCATTCCGGCGCGATGCCGTACCGGGAATAGGTGCGGGGGACATCCGCCAGCCCCGGCGGCCGGGAAATGGGCGTTTTCCGGTACGGCCCCCGCCCGCGACGCAAGGAAGGGTCGGTCTCCGGCGCCCGGGGATGAAACCGGTCGAGGCAGTCGATATAAGAAACCCTGAACCCGGCGGCCCGCGACAGCCCGGCGATGCGGAGCAACCCCAGCGGCCGCGCCCATACATCGTAGGCCGCGAAATCGTGAATCCAGGGGTTGACCAGGAGGATGTGAGGGGCGTCCGATGTTTTGGGGTTTTTGATCATAGAGGGGCGGCGTTGACTGCGCGATTATCGCGTACAAGACAGACAGCGTGAGAATGTTGGGGGAAACCGCTTGACAAGACGTGAATCAATGCCATAATCAGCCATATAAAACATCATGTTTTTATGGTTTAACCGCACGGAGGATTACGCCATGGCCCTGGTCAAAAAAACAGTGAAATTGGATCAAGACGCCATCAATCGGATTAAAGCCGCACTGAATGCAAAAACTGAAAAGGAAGCCATCAACACGGTTCTGAAACAATTCGATGCAGATATCATACTAGCCGACATCACGTTCAAGGATTCCGGCTCCTTCAACTTTGAAACGATCTTCGAAGACTGAGTTGTGCAAAGAAAAATCGTCATCGACACAAACGTGTATATCGATATTTTCAACGCGGAACGGCACAAACACTTGCGAAGCCCGAGCGAGTTTGTTGTTTTTCTGGCATATCCGGTTTTGCACGAATTGTGGATGGGGGCAGGAAGTCGGAAGGAAGTCAAACATCTGTCGGCATTCCAGGAGCGCTTTATACGGCTGAAACGATTGATTCTTCCTTCTTACAGTACATTAACCGCAATTGGCCTCGTCTGCCGCCGACTCCGGAAAAAAGGCAAACTCGATCCGGCGTATCCCAAGCATTACAACGATATCTCCATCGCATTATTAGCCCGTCAAATCGGCGCAACCGTCATTACCAAGAATGTCGATGATTTTAGAGCAATACAGGCAACCGTGGATTTCACCTTTCGCACGCCTTGATGATCTCCAAACATCCTAAATCGCTTCGCAATCTAACACACTAAAAATACTGCATCGACGTCTTCTTCAATTCCTTCCGGCTGAACAGCAGCGTATAATTTTCCACCCCCGTCTTTTCCGCCAGCCGTCCGGCGATCTTATGGCAGGATTCTTCGCTTTTGGCGTGGAGCATGGTGTAGAGATTGTAGGGCCAGTCGTCGGTGGGGTCCCGGCGGTAGCAGTGGGAGATGTTGCGGGAGGCGGCCATGGTCTTGCCCACGGCGTCGATGCGGTCTTCTTCCACCTGCCACGCCACCATGGCGTTGGCGGCGTAGCCCGATTTCTGGTGTTTGAGGGTGGCGCCGAACCGGCGGAGGACCTTCCGGTCCCGCAGTTCGGACAGGGTCTCCAGGAGGTCCGATTCAGACATGTCCAGGCCCTCGGCCAGCTCCCGGTAAGGGCGTTCGGTGACGGGAATGTCGCCCTGGAGGGCGGAAATCACCCGCTTCTGCCGGTCGGTCAGCATGGATGAGGTTCCGGCGTCGGTTTCGCGTTGGCGGGGGAAGTCGGGCGTCCCGGTTCGGATCATGCCGCCATTTCCGGGAAGAGGCCGCGGATATCGGTTTCGGAAGCGCCGCAGATGCCCCGCTCCGTGATGAAGCCGGTGACGAGGCGGGCCGGGGTCACGTCAAAGGCATAGTTGGCCGCCACGCTCTCTTCCGGCGGCACCAGAACGCTGTGCATGCCGCCGTCCTCCCACCCCTGCACATACCGGATCTCATCCGGGTCCCGCTCTTCGATGGGAATGTCCTTTCCCCGCTTGAGGGACCAGTCGAAGGTGGAGGACGGCAGGGCCACGTAAAACGGCACCCCGTTGTCCTTGGCGGCCAGGGCCTTGAGATAGGTGCCGATCTTGTTGGCCACGTCGCCGCCGCAGGTGGTGCGGTCGGTGCCCACGATCACGATGTCCACCATCCGCTTTTGCATCAGATGGCCGCCGGCGTTGTCGGTGATCACCGTGTGGGGAATGCCGGTCTCCCCCAGCTCCCAGGCCGTCAATCGGGCGCCCTGGTTCAGGGGACGGGTCTCGTCCACCCAGACGTGGATGGGGATGTTCCGCTCATGGGCCGCGTACATGGGCGCGGTGGCCGTGCCGTACTCGACGCAGGCCAGCCATCCGGCGTTGCAGTGGGTGAGGATGTTGACCGGATGCCCGCCCTTGTACGCCGACAGCTTCTCGATGAGCGGCAGGCCGTGAACCCCGATCATCCGGCAGTTTTCGGCCTCCTGTTCCGCCAGGTCCTCCGCGCCGCGCCGGGCCGCTTCCAGGCGCCCTTCGGCGTCCTTGGCGCTCAGCACATCCACCAGGACCTTGTCAACGGCCCAGACCAGGTTGACCGCCGTGGGCCGCGCCAGTTTGAGGCGGTTGCACTCGTCGATGAACGTCTGCTGGGATTCCGTGTTCCGGACCGCCAGGTAGACGCCCCAGGCGCCGGTCACGCCGATCAGCGGGGCGCCCCGGACGAACATGTTCTTGATGGCGTCGATGGCGTCGTCCACCGTGTTCAGGTCGGCGACGACCCACTGATGGGGCAGCTTCCGCTGATCGATCACCTTGACCGTCCGGCCATCCTCATCCAGCCAGATGGGTCGCGCTTTGGACGTTTCCGTGGTCTCCTGTGTCACGAGGTCACCCGATGTCGTTCGTCTGGTTCTGAAGTTTCCAATCCGCCCCGGTCAGGGGACGTGCTCTTTGATCTCGATGGTCACCCTGGCGCCGGTGGACGCGTTCTCGACCTCCACGAACCCGTTGCCCACGTAAGTGGCCGTGACCCGCTGGCCGCGCCGGGCGTCGGTCATGCCGGCGGCGAGCCGCGCTTTTGTGGCGTCGATCACCGTTCCCGCGGCCGTGTTCCCCTTGGCCGCGTACAGATTGTTCGCCTTGACGCTGATGCCGAACTCCGTCAGGGAAAGAAATTTGACCTTGGCGGCCGCGTCGGCGGCCAGAAAGGCTGTCGCGAGCACCAGGACAAGGACTGGAATCAGTTTCTTGTTCATCTTTTTGCCCCCTTCCGGTCGGTTGAATTTCGATCATCGTAAAAACCGGTTTATTCTTACAATATAGTCCAGGTTCCGGCTCAGGTCAAATGAAAACAGCTGTACAATCCCCCCGCATTTCGGTATAATGCATGACAAATAAAACGCCCCCGACGAACCCCGAAAGGAGGCCCCATGAAGATCCGATGGACCCTTGTTCCGGCCCTTTTCCTGGCCCTGACATCCCAGGCCGCCGCCGGCTGGATTTTTCATTCGCAAGGCGACCAGGAACAGCAGACCGCCTACATCGAAAACAACCGGCTGAAGTTCGCCGCGCCCGATCACATCATGATCTACGACGTGGCCGACAACAGAATCGCTTTTCTCAACCCGGACATGAAAACCTACTGGAAGGGCGCCCCCGAGACCTTCGCCGCCAGCGCCAAACTGACCTCCGGGGACATCAAGGACATGATCGAGGAGAACCTGGAGGAGGTCCCGCCCCGGGAACGGGAGGCCATGGCCGAAAACCTCCGCCGCCAGATGCTCCGCCAGACCGGCGGGCCGCCGCCCACGGTGGCGGTCAACGTCGCGCCCGCCTATGAGACCATCGCCGGATACCGGGCGCGGAAACACGAAATCCATATCAACGGCGAACTGCGGCAGGAGAGGTGGATCGCCGACGGCATCGAAGTCTCGACGGAATTCGATGTGGACGGATACGGCGAGATGCTCCGGACCTTCCACTCGACCCTGGGCTACAACGTCGAAACCGCCTTCTCGCACCCCAATGTCATCGCCCTCTATAAAAAAGGATGGCCCCTTCGCACCGTCACCTACGACGAGGAAGGCTACCCGGACAAAACCGAAGTCGTCAACGTCGTCCGGAAACCCCTGATGGCGTCGGAGTTCGAAATCCCCTCCAATTACAGGAAGCTGTCGTCAGAGGAGATTTTTGGGCGGTAAATAAAAGAAGAGGGACAAAGGGACAAAGGGACAGAGGGAAACCCGCTTTGTCCCTTTTCCATCACATTTTCTGGCCGCAATGTTTGCAGACGTTGGCCCGCTTTTTGATAATCTCCGCGCAGGCGGGGCATTCGGCGGTGCCGTATCGGTCGTGGATCTTCCGGATCGACAGATCGACCTGTTCCTGGACCTTGGGGCTGCCGAATGTGTGGCTCCGGAGGGGATCGACGGCTTCCACCAGGCCGATGTCGCCGATCATCTCGGCGGCCTTGAGCCGCACCCGGGCCGGCTCGGACGCATCCAGCAACATCCGCAGCACCGTTACGCCGTCCTTCTGCACATAGCAATCGGCCAGAATGGAGAACCCTTTTTTGGTGTTCTCCTTCAGGATTTCCTGTTCGAGCATCGCCTGGTCGTCGATGACCTGGCCCGTGGCGCCCATGGGACTGAAGACCGGCATGCATTCGAAACCTTCGGAATCCGGGTACTTCATGCACCGGTAGGAGGCGGTGTGGCCGAAGTTCTCCTCGATGTTCTCCCACCCTTCCTGATACAGACGGCACTCGTCGTTGAAGCAGACGAACAGATACGGACTGCCCCAGCCGAGGCCGTCGCTGAAGTTGATGGGCGGGGTCTCCCACAGACTCATCTCCGTTTGACAGTGGGGGCACACCGGTTTTTCCTGCGACATGACGCGTTCAAAATACTGGTCTTTGGTTTCAATGGCCATGGATCACTCCTCCGGATATAAACATCTCTTTTATTAAAATATGGCTGCCGCCGGCGATCCCGCTGGAAAACGCCGACCTCCCAAAGTAAGCGCCCCATCCCGATTGTCAATCCGATTCTCAATCCGCTTTTCAATCCGGGGACGGTTCGGCCCCATGGTCCCGGAAAAACCGGATCATCCGGTCTTCGGCCCAGCTCCGGAGCCGCCAGTCCGCCAGGAACCCGCAGTGGCCCCCGTACCGGGTCGTCTCCACCGTTAAGGCCGCCGGCCGTGCGATGCGGCGCAGATCGTCCACCGGGATCACCGGGTCGTCGGCGCTCAGCAACATGAGGGACGGCGGGTCGAGGTTCGCCAGCCGGTCGCCGGTGACGGCGTAGCCCCTCAAATACGCCTCTCCGCTGGGAAAACCCGTGTACCGGGGGGCGAAAAAATCGGTCATCTCCCGGAGGGTCCGGAAGCGGGAGAGATCCGCCAGATCCCGGAGATGGGGAAAGAGGCGGCGCTTTTCCCGGAGGGACCGCCGCCATTTTTTCATGAAGTAATGGTGATACGGCGGCCACCCGGTCTCCAGGACGTGCATGGTGTGGACGGGGTCGAGCACCGGGCAGACGGCCGCCGCGGCCGTGAGCCGGATCCCGGCCGCCGGCGCCCGGACCGAGGCCCGGAGCGCGAAATTCCCGCCCAGGGAGAACCCCGCCAGAACGGTCCGGGGTCTCGGAAACCGAGCCTGGATCGCCGCCAGCGCCCCCACCGCTTCGTCGATGCGGCAGGCGTGGAACAGTCCGGCGTTGAGATGATGGGTGGGGCCGTGATCCCGGAAATTGAGCCGGAACACGTCGAACCCTTGGCTGAAGAACGCGCCGGCCGCCGACAGGAGATACAGGGAATCGGCGCTCCCCTCCCATCCGTGGAGCAGGACCGCCAGGTCCCGACATCCGTCGCCGTGGCCGGAAAACCATCCCTGGAGCCGCGCGCCCCCGCCGCAATCGAGGACATGGTCCCCGGCGGCCGCCAGCAGGGCCCGGGCCCGCCGCCGCACCAGGGGCCTCCGCGGCTTCAGGCTGGCGAGCACCGACTGGACATGTCCGTTCCGCAACAGCCTGGCGGGGAAAAACCCGTTATCGTCCGGGGTCGTCATCCCTTTTTCGCCTCCTTCCCTATTCAGCCCGTCAAAACCATTTCCCCGCGCCCCAAAAACCGCGCAAATGCGCTTTTTACCACACGTACCGCCGCCCTTCAATTCCCAATTCCGCCGAGGCATCGACTCAAAGTTTGACACCTTGAACGGGTTTTTAATATAATTATCTTTTATCGCGTCCGCACATTCCCCCTTTGCCGGGGGCCTTTTATTGGCATTAATCCGCAACCGAAGAAACGGCATCCCATGAACCCAAGACAGCCCCTGACGGCCCTCACTCGGATCATCAGATCCCGCGCCCTTATCCCTTTGTCCCTTTGTCCCTTTGTCCCTCTGTCCCTTTTTGCTTTTATCCCTCTGTCCCTTTTTACTTTTATCCCTTTATCCCTTTTTCCGCCCCCCGCCGCCGCCCAGACGGCGCCCTTCCAGATCGCCCCTTCCGGCCTTTCCACGGCGAAAATCATCGGCCCCGAGGGGGGCGTTCTGGAAACCGCTTCCGGCCTCCGGATCACCCTGCCCGCGGGGGCGCTGGACAGGGCGATCGCCGTCGAACTGATCGGTTACTCCGACGCCTTCGAAAAATCCCACGCCGCCGGCGGCGGCGTCGCCGGAGCGGTGGGGATCGTCATGCCGGACATCGAGGCGCCGGCGGACGTGATCTGCCCCCTCATCGCCCCCTTGACGCCGGGGGAGGCCCTCGTTCTGGCGCGGCCCAACGCCGCCGGCAGCGCGTGGGCCGATACGGGCCGGACCGCCGTCGTCGATGCTTCGGGCCTTTCCGCAACCTTCCAGGCGGCGGATCCGGGCCTGTACGGCCTGCTCGACCCCGAAAAGAAGGACGATCCGCCATGGCCGCCGGCGGCCTCCCGATCCGTCCGCCGGGCCGCTCCCCGGGCGGACGGCGAATGGGGGCTGATCCCTGAAAACGACCCTGATCCCAATAAGACGTTGCTGATCCTGGTCCACGGGGACAATTCCTTCCGGGCCAAGCAGGATCGCTGGGAATATTTTCTCGACTGGGTCGGGGACAACGGCGATGTGGACGCCCGGTACGAGATCTGGCGGTTCCGTCACGACACCTCCCGGTTGATCGGCTATGACGGCGATTCGGGCAATGCAAAGGAGCTGGGGGACGCCATCGCCGCCCGGTTCGGCCCGGACCGGCCCCTTCTTCTCCTGGCCCACAGCCGGGGCGGCCTGGTCTCCCGGGCCTACATGTGCGGCTACGGCGACGGCCGGGAGGGGGACCGGGTCCTGGGTCTGGCGACCCTGGCCACCCCGCACCACGGCTCCCCCGGCGCCGTGCCCGACTGGGGTCTGGAAACCATCAAGGGCAAGTTCCGGGACACGGACCTGGCGGAGGTGTTCTACGACTTCACCTACGACGCCGTGGTCAACGTGGCGGACCCCGGGACCATGGGGCTGGCCTGGGACAATTTCGACGGGCCGGAGCACGGCATCGGCTACAACGCCTTCAGCCTGGAGAGCCCCCTGGGCGAAAACCATGTGCTGTCGGTCCTGGACGCCAACCTCCCCGATCCTTCGCCGGCGGGCCCCGACGACACGCTCTACCTGCCGGACCGCCAGGCCGGCACCCTGGCGGAACTCAACGCCGACACGCGGTACGACGCTAAAATCATCGCCTACGGCGGCTACGACACCGATCTGGGGCTGACGGGCGCCGATCCCTTCAACTGGCTCAACCTCTCCTTTTCCGACCACGCCGGCCTGGAGATGGCCGTCCATGTCATGGCCAACATGGAGGCCAGGGGCATGGGGGGCGGCGGCGACGCCCTGCTGTACATGGCCAACGACGGCATGGTCCCCCTCCAGAGCGCCCTGCTCCTCAAAAAGGCCCCGGCGGCCGAACCCCTGTACGACGTCATCGAAGACACGGACTGGATCTCCTTCGACCACTACGAGATCGACCTCAAGGATCTGACGCCCCGGATGCGGGTCCGGAAGGCGGTGCTCTGCCCCGACTACGACCACCTCCATATGGTGGAGGGCAAGGGCGGGCTCCTCAACGACCGGCAGGATTTCTGGATCTCCGTCGAAAACAGCCTGAGCGAACTGGCCGCGGAAGGCCCCGGCCCCGCCGATCCGGTGGAACCCGAAGTCGTCGAATTTTCCGACTCGCTCCCCTCCTTCCGGTCCGTTTCGTCGGGGGACAACTGCTTTATCCGGTCCGTGAATCTAATCCATGGAGACGCGAAATGAAAAGCCTTGGCATCTGCATCGGCGCATCCACCATATCCCTTGTTCAACTGACCGCCGCCGGCGGCGGCCCCGAAGCGCGGCCCCGGGTGACCGACCACGCCCTCTATCCCCATGACGGCGATCCCCGGCGCACCCTTTCCAAAGCGCTTTCAGGGCTCAATCTCGACGATGTGGACCGGATCGCCGCCACCGGCCGCCGGTTCCGGCAGTACGTCAACCTTTCCCAGATCTCCGAAACCGAAGCGGTGGAACACGCCTATCGCTTCGTGAAACCCGACGGCGTCGACTGCCCGGCCATCGTGTCCGCCGGCGGGGAAACCTTCATGGCCTACACCCTCGACGGCAACGGCCAGGTCTCCAACGTGGTCACCGGCAACAAATGCGCATCGGGAACCGGGGAGTTCTTTCTCCAGCAGCTCCGCCGGATGGATGTGGACATCCGCCGCGTCTCCGAACTGGCCGGGGGGGCGACGCCCTACCGGCTGTCGGGGCGGTGTTCGGTCTTCTGCAAGTCCGACTGCACCCACGCCACCAACAAGGGGATCCCCGTGGGACGGGTCACGGCCGGGCTCTGCCGGATGATGGCCGCCAAGGTTCTGGAGCTGCTCAAATCCGTGGAGAAGAAAAACGTCATGGTGATCGGCGGCACGGTGCGGAACCGGGTGATGGTGGGATACCTGGCCGAAGAGATCCCGGGGCTCATCGTCCCGGAGGAAGCGCCCTATTTCGAGGCCCTGGGCGCGGCCCTGTGGGGATTGTCCCGGAAGACCGTCCCGTTCCCGGGGGAGGCCGGGCTGTTCCACAAGGACGCCGCCGCCTTCGACACCCTGCCGCCCCTGGGCCGGTTCGAAGACCAGGTGGCGTTCAAGACCCTGAAGCGGGGCGAGATCCGGCCCGGCGACACATGCGTGCTGGGGCTGGATGTGGGCTCCACCACCACCAAGGCGGTCCTCCTGCGGTGGTCGGACAACGCGCTGCTGGCGTCCATCTACCTCCGGACCAACGGCCAGCCCGTGGAGGCCTCCCGGGCCTGCTACCGACACATCCGGGACGGGATCGCCGAAAGGGTGGACCCCGCCGGCATCGAGATCGCGGGCCTCGGCGTCTGCGGATCGGGCCGGCAGATCGCCGGGCTCCACGCCATGACCGACGGGGTCGTCAACGAGATCATCGCCCATGCCGAGGCGGCGGTCTATTTCGACCCCGACGTCGACACCCTCTTCGAAATCGGAGGCCAGGACGCCAAATACACCTACATCACCAACGGCGTCCCCTCGGACTACGCCATGAACGAGGCCTGCTCCGCCGGCACCGGCTCGTTCCTGGAGGAATCGGCCCGGGAAACCCTCTCCATCCCCATGACAGAAATCGCCGACATCGCCCTGCGGGGGGAGCGCCCCCCCAACTTCAACGACCAGTGCGCCGCCTTCATTTCGTCGGACATCAAGACCGCCGTCCACGACGGCGTGGCCCAGGCCGACATCGTGGCCGGCCTCGTCTACTCCATCTGCATGAACTACAGCAACCGGGTCAAGGGGAACCGGCCCGTGGGCGAAAAGGTCTTCATGCAGGGCGGGGTCTGCTACAACCACGCCGTGCCCCTGGCCATGGCCTCCATCACCGGAAAAAAGATCGTCGTGCCCCCCGAACCCGGCCTCATGGGGGCCTTCGGGGTGGCCCTCGAAATCAAGAAGCGGATCGAGGCCGGCCTCTCCCCGGCGGCCCGATTCAGCCTGGACGCGTTGATCGACCGGGAGGCGAGCTACGGCAAATCGTTTATCTGCAAGGGCGGAAAGGAAAAATGCGACCGCCGCTGCGAAGTATCGGTGATCCGAATCGAGGGGAAGTCCTACCCCTTCGGCGGGGCCTGCAACCGGTATTACAACCTGAGACGCAAGATCCGGTACGACACCCGGGCCCTGGACCTGGTGGCCCGCCGGCAGGAGTTGGTCTTCCAACCCGATGCGGCCGAACCGGCGTCGGATCCGTCGCCGGCCAAAGGCGTCGTCGGCCTCAACCGGAGCTTTCTGGTCAACACCTACTACCCCCTCTACGCGACCTTTTTCAGGGAACTGGGATTCGACACGACCCTGCCCGACGCGCCGTCGTCCGAGGGGATCGATCACCGGGACGCCCCTTTCTGCTACCCGGCGGAGCTGGCCCACGGGTTTTTCCATCGCCTTTTGACAGGGACGGAGGGACAAAGGGACAAAGGGACAAAGGCGCCCGATTACCTGTTCCTGCCCCATTTCAAGGCGGTGCCGGACATGAACGGCGGGAACCACGCCCAGGTCTGCCCCATCGTCCAGGGGGAAGCCTATTACCTGCGCACCGCGTTCGGGAAGGAGATCGACATCCTCCAGAAACGGGGGACCCAGCTCCTGTCGCCGGTCATGGACCTGACGGCCGGGCTGGAGACCGCCAAAAAGCCGCTGGTGGAAACGGCCCGCCGCATGGGCATCGATCGCCGGACCGCCGCGGACGCCGCGGACAAGGCCATCGGCCGGCAGGGGGATGTGTTCCGCCGGATGAAAGCCCTGGGCCGGGAGGCGCTGGCGGATCTGGAAAAAAACCCCGAGGAAAGCGCCGCGGTGGTCTTCGGGCGGCCCTACAACGGGTTCGCGGACGAGGCCCACATGGGCATTCCCCGAAAACTGGCGTCCCGGGGCGTCCGGGTCATCCCCATGGATTTCCTGCCCCTGGACGACGAGGCGGTGGGATACAACATGTACTGGGGGCTGGGCCAGATGATCCTCAAGGCGACCCGGTTCGTCCGGCGTCATCCCCAGCTCTTCGGCCTCTACATCACCAATTTCTCCTGCGGTCCCGACTCCTTCGTCATCGGATATTTCCGGAGCCTCATGGGCCGGAAGCCGGCCCTGATCCTGGAGCTGGACAGCCACACGGCCGACGCCGGCCTGGAAACCCGCATCGAAGCCTTCCTGGACGTGGTGGCCGCCTATCGGCGGCGGGGGGCAGTGGATAGTGGTCAGTGGATAGTGGAGATAGTGGACAGTGGGCAGTGGATAGTGGATAGTGAGTCCAACAAACGCCCCATC
>CAZZBE010000030.1:0-11620 GCA_964652715.1 uncultured Desulfobacteraceae bacterium | reverse complement strand
AGACGATCCCCATGGCCGATCCCCGGGTCCGGGTGCTGATCCCTTCCATGGGCCGGTACTCGTCGGAGGCCTTCGCCGCCGTCTTCCGGTCCGAGGGCATCGACGCCCGCGCGCTGCCGCCGGCGGACGAGGCCGCCCTCAAGCTGGGCCGGTCCAACACCACCTGCAAGGAGTGCCTGCCCCTCCAGTTGACCACCGGCGGCCTGCTGCATTACCTCCGGAACGAAGCGCCGCCGGACCGGGTGATCGTCTATTTCATGGCCACGGCCTCGGGTCCCTGCCGGTTCGGCCAGTACCGGACCTTCATGGAAGAACTGGTCAAAAAACAGGAGATCCCGGACGTGGCCCTCTTCTCCCTCTCCGGGGAGAACGCCTACAGCGGCATGCGGAGCGATTTCAGCACCCGGGGCTGGTGGGCCGTGATCGTCTCCGACGCCATCGAAGACATCCGGTCCATGATCCTGGCCAACGCCCGGGACCCCCGGGGCGGGCTGGAGATCCTGGAAAGGGTCTGGAACGATCTCCTCTTCGAACTGGAATACGGGTCCTACCCGGACCTGGAAGCGGCCCTCGAACGCTCGGCGGCCCGTCTGGCGGAGATCCCCCAGAAGCTCCCGCCCGAGGAGGTTCCGGTGATCGGCCTCACCGGCGAGATCTTCGTCCGGCGGGACAGCCTCTCCCGCCGCTTTCTCACCGAGGAACTGGCCGCCAGGGGGTTCGCCGTCGCCTGCGCCCCGGTGGCGGAGTGGCTTCACTATTGCGATTTTCTCTACCAGCACGGGTACTGCCCCTCCCGGGCCTCGATTCCGGAGCTGCCGGGATTTCTGCTCAAAAAAATGTTCATGGCCCGGTACGAGCGGCGCATCAAATCGATCCTGGCGACCTCCGGCCTCGTCCACGCCGCGCCCCTGGACGTGGAAGCGATTCTGGACAACGCCAGACCCTACATCCAGCCCCATCTCACCTGCGAGACCATCCTGACGGTGGGCAGCGCCCTGACGGAAATCGTCTCCCACGTCTGCGGGGTCATCGCCATCGGCCCCTTCGGCTGCATGCCCAACCGGCTCGCCGAAGCGCTCCTGACCAAAACCATGGTCAAGGAGGCCAAACTCCGGACCGATCCCGAAAACGATCGGCTCCGCGCGACCCTGTCGGGTTTCGAGGACCTCCCCTTTCTGGCCATCGAAACCGACGGATCGCCCTTTCCCCAGCTGATCAACGCCAAACTGGAGACCTTCTGCCTGCGGGCCGACCGCCTCCACCAGGAGATGCGCATGGCGCGGTTCAACTGAGGCGCCCGCGGCGGCGGGCTTTTACAGGTATATTTTTTGCATGTAATGAATGTCAGATCCGCCGCATGGCGGGAATCGGTGGGGACAGCGGAAGCGTTGGGGCCAATAACCTTCTAACTTCAAAATGTTATAAATCTCATTCGACGATAATCGCAACGAACCGGGATCAATGTGTTATGAGCAACACTTAACTTTTTTAATGCCCTTCATACCAAAACGCTACAAACGAAGGCGTCCTCCGGACCCATCCCCGCACCATCAGCGGCGGGATCATCACCGAAAACCCCTTTTACCAGGACCCGGACATCTGGCTCGTCGCCAATGCGCCCGGGTTTCTGAAACGAAGACGGACGACGGAGGATGGCCATGCGCCGGGACCATCTTGAACACGATCTCTTCCTGCTGATGATCAACCTGTCCCAGCTTCGGGACGCCGATCGGATACGACGCCTCTTTATTGACGCCATCAACAGCATCGACGCCGCCATCGGGATGCGGTACGTCCCCGACGACGCGCCCGCCGACGGCGAAGCGATCCCCATCGCCACCACCCACCACACCTTCGGACGGATGCGGCTCTCCCCGGAGGCCGCCCAAAACCTGCCGGAGAACCTGCTGGCCCTGATCCGCGACGGGGTCCGGATGCTGGCCATCATCCTGGAGAACCGGTGGCAGGACCGGCTGCTGTCCGAGGAGAACCTCCGGCTGGAGGCGTCGGTGCAAAACCGGACCGCGGAACTGGTGGCGACCAACGCGGCATTGAAAAGGGAAATCCAGGAACGGAAGCGGGAGGCCATCGCCACCCTGGCCGGCGGCATCGCCCACGACTACAACAACCTTCTCTTCATCGCCCTGGGCAACATCTCCATGGCCATGGAGGGGATGGCGGAAGACGATCCGTCCCGGAATCTTCTGCGCATCGCCGAGAACGCCTGCCTCCGGTCCCGGGACCTGACCCGGGAACTGACCACCTACTCCCATGGCGGCCGCCTTCACACGGAACCCGGCCCCATTTCGACGTGGCTGGAAAAATCGGTGCGGCGGGCGGTTTCCAGCGACGGCGTTTCCCCCCGATTCGACGTCGCCGACGACCTGTGGCCGGTGGATTACGACCGGGAACACCTCCGCCACGTCATCGCCAACCTGGTGCTCAACGCCTGCCAGGCCATGCCCGGGGGCGGCGACCTCCGGGTATCGGCGGAAAACGTCCGCTTAAACGGCCACGGCGACATCCCTCTTGAACAAGGCGACTACGTCAAGATTTCCATCCGGGACACCGGCCGCGGCATCCCCTCCGACCACATCCAGAAGATCTTCGACCCCTATTTTTCAACCAGGGAACGGGGGAGCCAGAAGGGCATGGGGCTGGGCCTGTCCACGGCCGACGCCATCATCCGCCAGCACCGTGGCCACATCGCCGTGGAATCCGAAAACGGCGGCGGCGCCGCCTTCCACATTTACCTCCCGGCCGCCCAGACGCCGGAAAACGAGACCGACCCGCTCGAATCCGCGGCCCACGCCGCGCTTTAACCTCATTCCAGCGCTTCCAATTCGGTAAGTTTCTTATCGAACTGGACCCGCTGGGCGTCCAGTCGTTCGGTCTGGGCTTCGAGGTCGCCGAAGAGGCGGTCGATCTCTTCCTGGCAGGCGTGGATGGACTGGCCCAGGGCGGCGATCCGGTCCCCGCCTCCCTCCTGGGTGGCCGACTGCATCTCGCGGTTGAGCCGGTCCAGCTCCTTTTCCCGGGCTTCGATCCGGTTTTCGGTCTTTTCGATCCCTTTTTCGATGGGCTTCAGGGCCCTGGACCGGTCGGCGACGATCTCGGACCGGCGCCGCCGAAGATCCTTCCGGCTCAGCTTCGGGCCGGCTTCCGGGGCGGGCTTCCGGGGTTCCGACGCCGCCCCCGGCCCTTCCTCTTCCCATCCCCGCTTTTCCAGAAAGTCCTCGTAGGTCCCTTCGAACACATCGACGCCGTCTTGCTGGAACACGATGAGCCGTTGGGCCAGGGCGTGGAGAAAAGTCTCGTTATGGGTCACCATGATCACCACCCCGCTGAAATCGTCCAGGGCCGCCAGGAGTTCGTCCGAGGCGTCCATGTCCAGGTGGTTGGTGGGCTCGTCCAGGAGCAGGACGTTGACGGGCGTGACCAGCAGCTTGCCCAGCATCACCCGGCTCTTTTCGCCGCCGGACAGGACGCTGATCTTCTTGAGGGCCGAATCCCCCTCGAACATCATGGCGCCGCAGATGTTGCGGGCCTTCTGGCGATCCACGTCGGGATGGGAGAGGCGGATCTCCTCCTCCACGGTCCGCTCGTCCACCAGGTGCTGGATGTTGGTCTGCTCGAAAACCCCGGTGGCGATGTTGGGATTCCAGCGGATCCCGCCCGCCTGGGGCGTCAGGGCGCCGGCCAGCACCTTGAGAAGGGTGGTCTTCCCCTTGCCGTTTTTGCCCACCACGCCGATGCGCTCGCCGGGCCCCACGGAGACGCCGAAATCCGAAAAGAGGGGCCGGGCCGGGTCGTAGCCGAACCGGAGACCCTCCGCCGTCATGACATGGCGGCCGGGAAAGGGCTTTTCCCGGAAGGCGAAATCCAGGGACCGGACCCCCTCCAGCTTCTCTTTTTTTTCCATCTTTCCCAGGGTCTTGACCCGGGACTGGACGAGGTTGGCCAGCCGGGCCTTGGCGCGGAACCGGGTGATGAACTGTTCGATTTCCTTCCGCTTCCGCTCGTCGTTGAGGCGGGTCTTTTCGTAGATCTCCTCTTCCTGGGCGATCTGGGCGTAGAGCTTGTCCGTGCCGCCGGCCACCTTCCGCGTCTTTTTCCGGTGGATGGCCAGGGAATGGGTGACCACTTTGTCCATGAACCCCCGGTCGTGGGTGATGAGCAGCAGTTCCCGGGGCCAGGCCCGAAGGAACCGCTCGATCCACCGGATGGAGGTGATGTCCAGGTAGTTGGTGGGCTCGTCCAGGAGCAGGAGGTCGGGTTCCGAGACCAGCACCTTGGCCAGGTTGAGCCGCACCTGGTACCCGCCGGAAAACACTTCCGGCGGCCGGGCCATGTCCGCCTCGGAAAATCCGAGACCGGCCAGGACCTTTTCCACCTTCCAGTGGTGGTCCGCCTCATCTTCGGTCAGGCCGCGCATCCCTTCCTTGAGAACGGTCGCTTCAGAGAACCGGATCTGCTGGGCCACGTGGCCGATCCGGTAGTTCCGGGGGAGGTTGAGGGACCCGTCGTCGGGCTGTTCCTCGCCGAGGATCATCCGGAACAGGGTGGTCTTGCCGTGGCCGTTCCGGCCCACCAGCCCCACCCGCTCCCGGCTGTTGATCTGAAAGGAGACCTCGTCGAAAAGGACTTGGCCGCCGTAGCTTTTAGACAGATTTTCCGCACTGATCATAGGGGATTTTCCATTCGGTTGCTCGATTCGTCGTTGGGCCCGGTTATAGGCAAACCGGAGGGAACTGTCAATCGCCGCCGTTCGCCGAATCGCTCGGGAAGCGCGGCGGCTGTGGTCGCGCGGCTTGACAGGCCGCGGGGATAGGGTTACCCTTAATCTTTACACAGCGCAACACCACCTTCGGCGGGAAAAGGAAAGGGCAGACGCGATGACAACAGGGGATCAACCGGAAGACGCCCACATCGAGGAACAGGTCCGGGACCTCACCTCTCTTGAGATGGACCGATACTATTTCGAGGTCCTCAAACGGACCATGGAATGCACCTACGACACCTACGTGGCCGCGTTCCGGGTCTGGGATCACGAGGTCGTCTGGCATGACCGCCGGGCCGCCCGCCGGGGCTACCTGATCTTCGGGTCGCCCTCCCGGGAGACGACGGCCCTTCCCCCCCGGGATTTCACCCTCTACATCATCCCCCCGTTTTCGCCCTCCAGCCTGCCGGAGACCCAGAAGCCCGACGCGCTGTGGCTCCGGCTGGAAAAAACCGACGCCGCCTTCAGGGACGCCCTCAAGCGGTACGTGGCGGCCCTGGAAATCGCCGCCGCCCGATCGGACGGGGCGGAAATCGATTATGAAAACCGGGCCTCCGAATACCTGAAAACGCTCTATCTCTGGATCGACGCCCACGCCCCGGACCGGTTCACCCTCACCTTCGGCGGCGAGACCGCCACCCTCGGCCAGTGGTGCGACCGGTTCGGGATCCCCGCCCGGGCGTGCATCCCCACGGAGGACGCCAGCTGCCTCCGGGACATCCTCAACGAGGTGGCCGGCGCATGCCTGTCCGACCATTTCGCCCGCATGGCGCCCGACTATCCGGTCTTCCCGTTTTTCATCCCCGGAGACCAGCGGGGCCGCGTCCTTCGGGAGATCCTCCGCCACCTGGCCGGCGCGCCCCCGACCAACGGCGGCCGGGCGGTCCTGAAGGCCCTTCGTCTCCTGAACAACGGGATGGTGGATCCCCTGGCGTCCCCCTATGCCGTCGAGATCCTCGACGCCCTGGACAACGCGCCGTCTCCGAAAAGGCTCCGGCGCCAGGACCTGATCTCCGAAGAGGCCGGCCACGGGTATTTCGCCCCCGACCGCATCCGTCTGGAGCCCGAATGGACGGCGGCGATCCTGGGGAGTCTCCTCCACGCCGGGGAGATCGCCCTGATCATCTGCGGCGACCGCTACACCGGCGACCGTCTCTCCGAACTCGCCGCCCTGGCCGCCGACGATCTCCTCGCCTTCGATGCGGTGGAGCGGCTGCCGGGATAAAATCGTCAGCCGGTTTAAATTATGGGAAAGGTAACGCCGACGGTCAGACCATCCCGCGGATCTTGAGCAGCCGCTCTCCGGCGGCTTCCAGCGTTTCGGGCCGTTTGGCGAAATGGAACCGGATAAGGTGGTTCACCGGTTCGTGGAAGAAGCTCGATCCCGGTACGGCGGCGACCCCCACCTTTTCGGCCAGCCGCCGGCAGAAGGCGGCGTCGTCGGTCACGCCGAATTCCGACACATCCACCAGCACATAGTAGGCCCCCTGGGGCGCGATGTACGACAGGTTCGCCCGGTCCAGATACCCTAAAAAGATGTCCCGCAGTTTCGTGTACCACGCCCGGAGATCGTCATAGTAGCGCTGAGGGAAATCCAGGGCCGTGACCGCCGCCTCCTGGAGGGGCGCCGCCGCGCCCACGGTGAGAAAATCGTGGACCTTTTTGGCGCCCGCGATCACCTCGGCCGGCGCGATCACGTACCCCAGCCGCCAGCCGGTGACCCCGTAGGTTTTGGACAGGGACGAGCAGGAGAGGGTCCGCCCGAACATCCCCTCCAGCCCGGCGATGTAGGTGTGGGACCCGGGCGCGTAAACGATGTGCTCGTAAACCTCGTCGGTGACCACGAAGGCGTCGAATTCCCTGGCCAGGCCGGCGATGATCCGGAGTTCGTCCGTTGTGAAAACCTTGCCGGTGGGGTTGGAGGGGTTGCAGAGCACCAGGGCCTTGACGCCGGTCTCGAAGGCCTTCCGCAACTCGTCGGGATCGAAGGTGAAGTCGGGCGGCCGGAGGTGGACGTAGACCGGCGTCGCGCCGGTGAGAATGGCGTCGGCGCCGTAGTTTTCGTAGAACGGCGAAAAAACAATGACCCGGTCGCCGGGGTTGCAGGCGGTCATGAGGGCCGTCATCATGGCCTCGGTGGCGCCGCAGGTGACCACGATGTTTTCGTCGGGATTCAGGTCGAGGCCCATCCAGCGGCTTTGCTTTCGGGCCAGGGCTTCCCGGAACCGGGGCGCGCCCCAGGTGACGGCGTACTGGTGAAAGCCGTCGTCCAGGGCCTTATGGGCCGCCGCCACCAGCTCCGGAGGCGGGTCGAAATCAGGGAACCCCTGGGAGAGATTGATAGCCCCGGAGGCATTGGCCACCCGGGTCATCTCCCGGATGACCGATTCGGTAAAATGATCGAGGCGTGAGGCGATTTTGGGCATAGAGACGCCTTTCTATATTGGACGCAGGGGCGAAACATTTTTCGCCCCTACAGGTTTATCAGGCCGCCCGGATCACCGATTCGACCTGTCGGAGGTCTTCCAGCGGAACATGACAGAGGATGTGGTGCCCCGGTCCCACCGGACGCCAGGGGGGGGTCTCCTTCTCGCAAACGGCGCCGCCGTCCGGGAGCATGAACCGCCGGGGGCACCGCGTATGGAACCGGCAGCCCGAGGGCGGGTTGAGGGCCGAGGGCACATTGCCGGTCAGGCGGATGTGCTTCTGCTCGGCCTCGGGATCGGGGACGGGCACGGCCGACAGCAAGGCCTCGGTATAGGGATGATAGGGCGGCGCGTAGATGGTTTCGGCCGGCCCCAGTTCCATGACCTGGCCCAGGTACATCACGGCCACCTCGTCGGAGAAGAACCGGACCACGCTCAGGTCGTGGGCGATGAAGATGAGGGTGGTGCCGAACTGCTTCTGGATGTCCAGCAGCAGGTTGAGCACCGCCGCCTGGACCGAGACGTCCAGGGCCGACACCGGCTCGTCGCAGATGACCAGATCGGGCCGGCTGGCCAGGGCCCGGGCGATCCCCACCCGCTGTTTTTCCCCGCCGGAGAGCTGACGCGGATACCGGTTGTAGTAGCTCTTCCCCAGCCGGACGGCCCGGAGGAGCCGGACCACCTCGTCATAGACCTCGTCTTTCGGCACGGTCTTGAACCGGCGGATGGGCCGGGCGATCTGCTTGCCCACGGGATAGGACGGATTGAGGGTGGCGTCCGGATTCTGGAAGACCATCTGCATCTCCTGGATGATCTTCTGTTCCCGGCTGGATACCGGCTCGCGGATGTCGATGCTCAGGAATTCCGCGTCCCCGCCGGTGATGCGCTCCAGACCGATGACGCCCTTGACCAGGGTCGATTTGCCGCACCCCGATTCCCCTACGATGCCCAGGGTCTTGCCCTTGGACAGGGTCAGGGAGATGTCGTCCACGGCCCGGACGAACTGGGGTTCCGCCATGCCGAAGATGCTCGCGAGGGACCGGGATTCCTGCTCGTAGTAGACCTTGAGCCCCTCCAGGGTGAGCAGGGGGGCGGGCGGCGCTTCCCTGTCCGCTTCCCCCACGACCTTGATCTTGGCGGGGCCTTTTCCGGCCCGGCGCCGGAGGACCTTTTCGGCGAAGAAGCAACGGGCCACATGATCCGGCAGCACCTCCATGAGACCCGGACGGGCCTGGACGCACCGCTCCGCGGCGAAATCGCACCGGGGTTCGAAAACGCAGGCGTCCTTGGGCCGGTCGATGATGGCCGGCACCCGGCCGCGGATGGGATTGAGCTGGGAACCCGCCTTATCGGTCCCCAGTTTCGGCACGCAGCTGAGGAGTCCCACGGTGTAGGGATGGGCGGGACTCCGGAAGATCTCCCCCACTTCGCCCTTCTCCACCACCTCGCCGGCGTACATGACGCAGAGCTTGTCCGAAACCCGGGCCACCACCCCCAGGTTGTGGGAGATGAAGAGGATGCCGGTGCTGAATTCCGACTTGAGATCCTCCACAAGGTCCAGGACGGTGGCCTCCACGGTCACGTCCAGGGCCGTGGTGGGTTCGTCCATGATGAGCAGGGCCGGCTCGTTGAGCATGGCCATGGCGATGACCACCCGCTGCTGCTGGCCGCCGGAGAGCTGGTGGGCGTAGCGGTCCATCACCCGCCCGGCGTCGGGCATGTGGACCCGGTTGAGCATATCGACGCACCGTTTCCGGGCCGCCTCCCAGGTGATGTCGCGATGGGCCGTCAACACTTCGGCGAGCTGCTCGCCGATGCGGACCGTGGGATTGAGGGCGGCCATGGGATCCTGGTAGACCATGGCGATCCGGTCGCCCCGGAGCCGGTTGAGATCCTTTTCAGACCGACCGACGAGTTCCGATCCTTCGAATTTCACGGAACCGCCGGTGATCCGGCCGTTTTGTCCCAGAAAATTGACGATGCCGAAGGCCACGGTGCTCTTGCCGCAACCCGATTCCCCCACGATGCCGATGGTCTCTCTCCGATTGATGGAAAAAGAGACCTGCCGGACCGCCGGCAGCAGGTGCTTCCGCGTCTTGTAGGCGATGTTGAGGTTGTCGACTTCCAGCACTTTTTGTGCCGCATCATTGGTCGTCATGTCTGTCATCCTCTCAGTTCTTGGACTCCGGTTCTTCCAGGACGAAGAAATTGTTGACGATCCCCAGGCATTTGAGTTCACCCGCCCCCAGATCGGTTTCATAGACGCTAAGGAACAGGTAATCCGTCCGGGTCGTGGCGGTGGTCAGCACCCCGCCGGCCAATCCGCCGATGAGCCGGCCCAGGGCTTTCTCCACGTTGCCGCCCTGCCCCACTTCGTCGCTGATCTCGTTCTTGAGGAAATGCCCGTACTGGTCCATGGAGGGGTTGGTGTAGGCCAGGAATCCCAGCAAGCATAGAAGAATGATGACAATGGCAATGGATTTCATTGTATCTCCAAGTGGTTATTGATATCTCATAGTCTCCTCCCGGAGGCCGTCCGCCAGGAGGTTGAGGCCCACCACGAGGGTGGCGATGGCCAGGGACGGCCAGAGGGCGGCCCAGGGGCTGCCGATCATGATGAACTCCCGCCCCTTGGCCACCATGCTGCCCCAGTCCGGCGACGGCGGCGGCAGACCCAGCCCGAGAAATCCTAATGTGCCCATGGCGAAGATGGCGTAGCCCACCCGGAGCATGGCGTCGATGATGATGGGGCCTTTGGCGTTGGGAAGGATTTCCACGAACATGATATAGAAGGTGCCTTCTCCGCGCGTTTCAGCGGCCCGGATGTAGTCTCGCGTGCGGATGTCCAGGGTGAGCCCCCGGACCAGCCGGGCGATGCCGGGGGTGCCGACGATGGCCATGGCGATGACCACGTTGAGGGCCGAGGCCCCGATGGCCGCCACGATAATGAGGTAGAGCAGGATGATGGGAACGGACATCATGGCGTCCAGCAGCCGCATGATGATCTCGTCGAGCCACCCGCCCCGGTACCCCGAAAGCAGCCCCAGGGCGGCCCCGATCACCAGGGCCGCGATGACCCCCCAGATGGCCGTGCCGCCGGGGATCCAGTACTCCTGGGAAACCGGCAGGATCACCAGTACGACCCGGGCCCCGTAGATGAGGCGGGACCAGAGGTCGCGGCCCAGCTCGTCGGTACCCAGCGGGTGTTCCCAGGACGGCCCCTGGTTGGGCGCGCGCCAGTCCTGTTCGGTGGGCGTGTAGGGGGTCAGGAAGGGCGCGAACAGCGCCGTCAGCACCCAGAACATCACCAGCACCATCCCCACCGCGGCCGTCTTGGAGGCGAACAGGACGGAGAGCCCGGTCCGAAACCTTTCAAAACGAATCTTTTCCGGTTCCGGCTCTTCCGCCACAAATTCAGAAGTGGTTTCGTCGACTGTCATTATGGTTTTCCAGTTAGGGTCGTGGAAAGATCTTCGTCAGCTTAAACGATCAAGTTTATCGAGGAGTTCTACCCCCTGTTCGCGAGAACCATACGCCGCCCTGTCCCAAAACCGCTTTTCGGACTCAAAATCCGCCAGAGCAATGGCTGAGAGTTCTTCCATCAATTTGTCAAGGCTCATATTCCGGTATTTTGCAAGGACTTCAAGCTTTGCATGTTTATCGTCGGGCAAATCCAGCGTTACATTAGCCATCATGATTCCTCCCTCAGAATATCTTCAGGTCTGCATATTAGGATTTCATTGAACACCAATTCCATATTCCTGAAATGTTTTACATTATTCGTGGCGATGAATTCCGCCCTCCCAGCAACGGCAAGATCGATCAGATGATTATCGTCTTCATCTCTCAGGTTAGGTCTCCACAGGAAATATACAGGCGTCCATATGCATATGTTCATAAAGGCATTGAATAGGGTTTGGATCTCTTGCGCGTTTAATGGACATTTTCTTAAAATATTTGGTCTTTCGATCACCATCTCGTACTCGCAAAATAATGCGTTTCCCATAATCGGCTGAAATCGATCTTCAAAACATTTTCGAAGCAGCTTTCTACTGGGTCCGACAGGCCCAATCATGGCGCTAGGTGATTTCCGAAAAAGAATACCCCAAACGCCCGGAACAAGTTTGGAGTTCCGCCTTTAGGCGGTCAAATGTCCAACCCGCCAAGCGCCGCCTGAAGGCGGAACTCCAAACCCAAAAGAATCCTCGAAGGATGGGGCTTTATTTTCTGAAAAGCACCCTAATAAATACACTAGTATCCACAACAATTCGACGATTCATGCCGCCATATACTCACCGCTGTTAAAATCATTGGCGGGACGATCTTTCAGTTTCTGCGTTAATACGCGCATCCTGCTAAGAATACCGAATCCTCGGATTCAAAAACGTATAGATGATATCCGCCACCAACTGCG
>CAZZBE010000029.1:0-25574 GCA_964652715.1 uncultured Desulfobacteraceae bacterium | reverse complement strand
AAAGCGCATCGAACCGGATTGCCCACCGGATGCCCCAATGAATCGTTGACTTTAATAGTGATTTTTCTTAGGATATCAGCCGAATTGATGACCGGCGCCGAACCGGACGCATTTTAACAACCAACAGAAGATTCAGGAGTTACACCATGGTCAGAACCGAAATATCCCTTTTCATGAAAAACCAGCCCGGAGAGCTGGGCAAGCTCTCGACGCTGTTTTCCGAAAACGAGATCAACATCGACGCCCTGATGATCCAGGACGCCTCGGCCTACGTCAAGGAGCTGTTCGAGGCCCGGGGAAAATCCCTGAAGCGGATCGCCTCCACCGCCTCCTACAACTCCATGCGCAAGGACTCGGCCCAGTTCGCCCTCATCCGCATGCTGGTGAACGACACGGACAAGGCCGTGGACCTGCTGTCGAAAAACGAGTACCTTTTCGACATCCTGCCGGTCATCGCCATCCGCCTGGAAAACCACCCCGGCGCCCTGGCCGCCACCGCCTCCAAGTTCGGCGAAGAGGGCGTCAACATCAACTATGTCTACGGGTCGGTTTCCGGTCCGGACGACAAGTGCCTCTTTGTTTTCTGCCCCGAAGACGTGGAGCTGGCGGCGAAGATTTTTCCGGACGATTAATCAACCAAAGGGAAAGCTTTAGATCGCCATCCTTTTCTGAACCGCGGATTTTCGCGGATTGGGCAGATTTCGCTGAAAAGTTCGGGCTGCCATTTTGTGAATTTTCCCGAAAATCGCCAGCCAGCAGCTTTAAACGTCGACAATCTGCGAAATCAGCTCAATCCGCGTCAATCCGCGGTTCAGACACTCCCGCTCACAAACCCCAAAATCTCCTCCGCACAAACCGCCGGCTTTTCCATGGGAAAAAAATGCCCCGCCCCCGCCACCACTTCGACCTGACAATCCGGAACCACCTTCTCCAGCCGCTCCGCCGCGTCGGCCCGGAACGTCTCCGACTTCTCCCCCCGCATGGCCAGCACCGGGCATTGAATCCTCGGCGCGTAGCGCCACACGTCCAGGGGGATCGATTCATAGATGCGGGCCTCGATTTCGGGATCGCATTTGAGCACCGCCCGCTCCTCGTCTTCCTCCAGCAGACCGCATTCCAGGTAGGCCTCGATGAAGTCTTCGGACCAGGTTTTGAAGATGCCGCGGCCGGCGGCGAACCGGCGGAGGGCCGAGGTTTTGCTGTCGAAGGTCCGGCGGCGTCGGCGGGCGCCGCGGGCCAGGGGGAAGAGGCGGCCGAGGCCGAGGGCCCGGAACAGGCCCAGGAGCCACAGGGATTTTCGGGGGAGGATGACGGGGTCCAGCAGGATGATGCGGGAAAAGAGATGGGGATGCGCGGCGGCGGCGATGTAGGTGGCCACGCCGCCCAAGGAATGGCCGATGCCGATCACCGGCGGCGTCATGGCGCCTTCGACGACGCGGCGGAGGTCCTCGGCGAACATCTCCCAATGGCGGATGGCGGCGGGGTCCGGGGCGTCGGAATCGCCGTGGCCCCGGATGTCGCTGGCAAAAACCCGGAGGCGGCCGCCGAAATGGCGGACCATGGGGGCGTAGGTCCCGGCGCAGAATCCGTTGGCGTGGAGCAGGTGGGCTTCCGGCCCGTCGCCGCCCCAGTCAAGATAATGCAGGCGGCCCTGGTCCGTCCGGACGAATCCCTCCCGGGGTTCCGCAGGATCTCCGGGGCCGCCCTCCCCTAACACAGCAGGGAACGGGCCACGATGAGCTTCTCGATCTCCTTGGTCCCCTCGTAGATCTCCATGATCTTGGCGTCCCGGTAGAGGCGCTGGACCTTGTACTCGTCGATGTACCCGTAGCCGCCGTGCATCTGTAGGGCCTCGTCGGCGCAGTCCACCGCCACCTTGCCCGCGAACCATTTGGCCATGGCCACCAGGGCGTGGTCCAGCTTGCCGTTGTCGGCCTGCCACGCCGCCTCGTAGTAGAGGTTCCGTGCCGCCCGGATGCGGGTGGCCATTTCCGCGAGCTTGAACTGGGTGGCCTGGAAGGACGCCAGGGGCGCGCCGAACTGCCGCCGGCCCTTGGTGTGGCGGATGGCCTCTTCCAGGGCTCCCCGTGCCAGTCCCACGGCCTGGGCGCAGACGTGAATCCGGGTCAGGTTGAAAAAGGCCATGAGCTGCTTGAACCCCGCGCCCTGTTTTCCCACCAGCCGGTCGCCCGGAACCCGCGCGTCCCTGAGCACCACCTCCGCCGTCTCCGAAGCCCGGATGCCCAGTTTTCCGTGGATCTTGGTCGCCGAATATCCGGCGGCGTCGGTAGGAACCAGAAGAAAGCTGTGGCGCTGGTGGCGGGATTCGTGGTCCGGGTCGGTCTGGCAGAAAACGAGAATGTAGTCGGCGCCGACGCCGTTGGTGATGAACATCTTGGTCCCGTTGATCACCCAGTCGTCGCCGTCCCGGACCGCCGCGGTGGACGCCGCCGTGACGTCGCTGCCGGCGTCCGGCTCGGTGATGGCCGTGCCGATGACGGCCTCTCCCGAGGCGATCCTGGGCAGCACCTCCCGCTTCTGGTTCTCCGTCCCGTACAACTGGATCAGTTCCGCCCCGAAGCAGGCCGACAGGACCGCCAGCCCGATGCCGGGATCCACGGCGAAAAACTCCTCGCAGATCAACGCCTGCTCGAAGAGCCCGTACCCGGCCCCGTCATATTCGGGGTCGATGAACGCGCCCACGAACCCCAGATCGCACGCTTTTTTCCGGATCGAGACATCAAAGGATTCCTCCCGGTCGAAGTCCCGGGCCCGGTCGGGAAACTCGCCCCGGGCGAATTTGCGGGCCGCCTGGACGACCTCTTTCTGTTCCTTGGTCAGTTCGAAATTCATGGATGGCTCCTCCTGGTTCGGAGTACCGCCTTCAGGCGGGGATTGGCCGCCTGAAGGCGGTACCGAACTTTAAATCTTGACGATAGTATCACATGTTTTTGCAAGCTCCTATTCCTCCGCCCGCCGCCGCTCCTCATCCCGGATCTCCCGCCTCAGCAACTTCCCCACCTTGGATTTGGGCAGCATGTCCCGAAACTCAATGTAGCCGGGAACCTTGTAGGCCGCCAGCCGTTCCCGGCACCAGGCGATGAGGTCGTAGCCGGTCAGCCCCTTGATGTCTTCCCGCAACACCACGTAGGCCTTGATCCGCTCCCCCACATTCTTGTCGGGCACGCCCACGGCGCAGGAGTCCGTCACCGCCGGGTGCTCCTGGAGGGCCGCTTCGATCTCCGACGCCGAGACGCGGTAACCCTTGTGCTTGATGGTGTCCACGGCCCGGTCCACGAAATAGAGGTGGCCGTCGGCATCCATCCGCATCACGTCGGCGGTGCGGTACCAGAGCCGCCCGTCCAGTTCCACGAAGGATCTCTCGGTCTCTTCGGATTTGTTGAGGTAGGCGGTCACCATGGGGTCCGACGATACGATCAGTTCGCCGGGCTCGCCGGGGGCCGCGGGTTCCAGAAAGGCCGGATCGACGATCCGCACCTGTTTGCTCGGAACGATGCGTCCCACGCTCCGGGGCGGATTCTCTCCGCGGGCCGGGCACATGGCCACGCCGCCGCAGGTTTCGGTGGCGCCGTATCCCTGGTGGATGGGCTTGCCGAACCGCTCCCGCCACCGATGACCGATCTCCTCGGGCAGCACGTCGCCGGCGCTGAACCAGAAATCCACCGACGACAGGTCGTACTGGTCGAGCCGGTCGTGCTCCAGGATCATCCGGTAGAGGGCCGGCACCCCGATCATGGTCCGGACCCCGTGCCGGGCGATGCCGTCCAGGGCCGCGTCCAGGTTGATTTTGGGCAATGTCAGGAGGGCGCCGCCCGCCAGCAGGGTCGCCAGACCGCAGGTCTGGCCCAGGACGTGGAACAGGGGGGCGTTGCCCAGGATGACGTTTTCCTCCGGAGGGATCAGGGGTTCGCTCACCCGGATCTGCTCGTCGGCGGCTGTCAGGAACAGGCGGTGGGAGATGGGGACCCCCTTGGGAAACTTCGTGGTGCCGCCGGTGTAGAGAATCTCGGCTTCAGCGTCGCCGCCCTCGGAAGGAGGCGGCGGATCCGGGTTTGCATGCCGCGCCATCAGCGACCCCATCCCGTGAACGCCGTCGCCCAGGCCGACCTTCCCACGCGGAACCACGTCGAAGAGATACCCGAAGGCCCGTTTCCACCACGGCAGGAGTTCGTCCATCCGGGCCGCGATGACCCGCTTCAGGCGGGTTTTTCCCCGCGCCGCCTCCACGTAGCCGAAATTGGTGTCGGCGCACAGGATCGTCTCGGCGCCGCAATCGTTGGCGATGTAGATCAGGTCGTGGGGCGTGTAGATGGGCGTGATGGGCACGCAGACGCCGCCGGCCCGGAGGATCCCCAGCCAGGCGACGATCCAGTGGACGCTGTTGGGCACGTAAAGCATCACCCGGTCGCCGGGCGACACGCCCAGGTCGATGAGGCCCGCCGCGAACCGTTCGGCCAGGTTTCGGAGCTGGCCGTAAGGGTACCGGGTCCCCAGGTAGAAAACGGCGGTCGCGTCGCCTCGTCGCCGGCCGACGGCCTCGAAAACCGAATAGATATGATCCGTTGTCGCCGTCATATCCCGAAATAAGCCGCTTTCACTTCCGGGTTGTCCATCAGTTCCGCTCCCGTGCCTGACAGGGTGAGCATGCCGTTTTCCACCACGTACCCCCGACCGATGACCGGCAGGACCGGCCGGGCGAACTGTTCGCAGAGCAGCACCGTGATGCCGGCGGCCTCGTTGAGGTGGATCACCGCCGCCATCACCGATTCCTGCATCCGGGGACTCAGTCCCAGCAGGGGCTCGTCCAGCAGCAGCAGGGTCGGCCGGGCCACCAGGGCCATGCCGATGGCCAGCATCTGTTGCTCGCCGCCGCTCAAAAACCCGGCTTTCCGCCGCCGGTATTCTTTCAACACCGGAAACAGGCCGAAGACCTCGTCCATCGTCTCGCGGATCTCGGCCCGCCGCCTCAGGTATCCGGCGATCTTCAAATTCTCCATGACGCTGCTGTCGGGGAAGACCGGGTGGCGCTCCCGGCACAGGACGATGCCCCGGCGCACCCGCCGGTCGGGCCGTTCGTGGGTGATCTCCTCGCCGTTGAACCGGACCGTTCCGTAAACCGTGATCCGCTCGCCCCCCTTCCGCTTCTCCTTGATCCTCATGTCGATGATGAGCCCCGAAATCGTGTTCATGAGGGTGGTCTTGCCGGCGCTGTTGGGGCCGATGACGCCCACCAGTTCGCCCGCCGACACCGACAGGGACAAACCGTTGACCGCCAGGGCGTTTTCGAAAAACACCATGAGGTTTTCGATCCGGAGCAGGTCGTCGGTCATGGCGCCTCCGGCCCGGATGTTTCGGCGGTCTCGGCCGCGGCCCCCAGGTAGGCGCTCTTGACGGCGTCCATCTCCATCACCGCCGCCGGCGGCCCGTCGGCGATTTTCCGGCCGTGATTGAGCACCACGACCCGGTCGGCGATCCGGAACAGCTCCCGCAGCCGGTGTTCGATCATGATCAGCGTCATCCCGCCCTGGCGCAGCTTCTCGATGATGGGCACGATGCTGGCCACCTCGGCCAGGCTGAGGCCGGAAAAGAGTTCGTCCAGGATGAGCAGCTCCGGCTCCAGGGCCATGGCCCGGGCCAGTTCCAGCCGCTTGAGATATCCCTGGGGCAGGGCCCCGGCCGGTTTGAAGGCCACGAAGGCTTCCCGCTCGAACCCCACCTCCTCCAGAAGATCCAGGGCCACCGCATCCCGGTCGCCGTATTTCCCCCCGACAAGGCCCCGCACCCGTGGAGAAAACAGCGGGATGATCATGTTCTTGTATGCGGGCAGCTCGTAGAAGGGACGGACCATCTGGAAGGTCCGCGAGATGCCCAGTCGGACGATCCGGTGGGGCGGCATCCGGTCGATGCGCCGGTCTTTGAACCGGACCTCCCCGGCCGAGGGCCGGACAAACCCGCTGATCAGGTTGACCAGGGTGGTCTTTCCCGACCCGTTAGGACCGATGATCCCCAGCAGCTCGCCCCTGGCGAGATCGAACGACACCTCGGCCACGGCCCGGATGCCGCCGAACCGCTTGCCCAGCCCCTCGACCCGAAGAAAGGGATGCCCATCGTCGTTGCGGCGTTCGTCCACCGTGTCCACAGTGTCCACCCCGTCCACCTCGTCCACCCCGTCCACTCAGTCCACCTCGACCCACCGCTCGAACTGGTGGTATTTCCGCCGCACAAAACTGAAGATCCCCTCGGGCACGGCCACGATGAAAACCACCAGAAAAACACCGTAAAAGACGATTCGAAGCCCCCCAAACCCCCGCAGGGCCTCGGAAAGCGGCACCAGAATGGCGGCGCCCAAAGTCGCCCCCGCCAGCCCGCCGGGGCCGCCCACCACCGCCGCGGCGATGGGCAGTATGGAATAATCGAGGGCGAAGACCGGCATGCCCACGAACAGGTAGACGTGGGTCATGAAGGCCCCGGCGAACCCGCCCACGGCGGCGGCGATGAACAGGGCCTGGGCTTTGTAGACATAGATGTTGATGCCGGCCGAGGTCACCGACCGGTCGTTGTCCCGAATGCCTTTCAACACCAGGCCGTAGTCGGCGGCGAGCATCCGGCGAAACCCGAAAAGGGCCGCCAGCAGGGCGCCGAGGATGAGGTACATCTCCACCCAGACCGACGGCCAGGGGGTCAACCCGCTCAGCCCCTCGGTGCCGCCAAAGATTTTGGTGGCCTCGATGACCCGCACCAGCATCAGGGGCAGGATCAGGGTCACCATGGAAAAATAGATCCCCCGGAGCCGCAGCACCGGCAAAAGCAACAGGGTGGAAACGAGCCCGCCCAATACGGCGGCGATGGGCAGAGAGAGGAAAGGCGGCATCCCCAGATACCGGTCCAAAAGGCCGGCGCCGTAGGCCCCCATGCCGAAAAACAGGGCCTGCCCCAGGGAAATCATCCCCGCCTGGGCCAGCAGGTCCCAACTGACGGCCAGCAGGCCGAAGACGCCCACCGACAGCATCACCTTCTGCCAGTAGGGGCTCAGCAGCGGCGGCAGAAAGAGGACCAGGGCCACCGGCAACAGGCGGGGGCCGGCCAGGTAGAGCATCTCCCGCCAGGAGGTCAGGGCGAAGACATCCTCGGACCGCTTCTTGATGCCCCGGTCGATCCGTTCCCGTCGGCGCCCGGTCATGTCAGATCCGTTCCTCCAGCTCTTTCTGGTGGCCGAACAACCCCGACGGCTTGACCGCCAGCACCAGGAGGATGGCCGCCAGGCTCACGATCATGGTCCAGTGGGAACCGATGTAGGCGTCGGTGAACCGCTCCGCGAACCCGATGAGAAAACTGGCCGCGATCACGCCGCCGGTGGACCCCAGCCCGCCGATGATGCAGACCGCCAGGGCTTTGATGAGCACGTCGTACCCCTCCTCCGGCGAGATGGCGCCCAGGGGCACGATCACCACCGCGGCGATGGCGGCCAGTCCCGCGCCGAAGGCCACCGCGATGGTGGCGATCCGGTCCGGATCCATGCCGAAGGTGAGGGCCGTCCGTTCATCCTGGGCGACGCCCCGGAAGGCCAGCCCCAGAGAGGTGAACCGGGTGAAGAGCCACAGCCCCAGCACGAGCAGCGCTCCCACCGCCACGATGAGGAGCCGCTGGTAGTCGACATACGTCCCCAGAAAAAAAGCGCTCCCTTCCACCAGGTTGGGCAGGGTGTACTCGAACCCCACGAACCCCATGTACCGGAAGAGTTCCAGGATGGCCAGCCCCATGCCGAAGGTGGCGATGACCTCCGACAGCGTCTGCCCCCGGACCCGCATCAGCACGAACCGGTACATCAGGGCGCCCGCCGCGGTGGTCAGCCCGATGGACAGCATCACCGCGACCCCGTAGGGCAGCCCGGCCTTGTGGGTGAAGATCCACGCGCCGTAGGCCGCCATAACATAGAAGGCGCCATAGGCGAAATTGGCCACCCCGCTGATCCCGAAGGTCAGGTTGAACCCCATGGCCATGAGGGCCAGGATGAAGCTGTTGATCAGGGCGTATATGGCGGCGCCGATGAGCATTTACTTCGCCGACTTCAACCCCTCCGGCAACTGAATCTCGCCGGCGGCCAGTCCCGGCGGAAAGACGAGGGTGCGCCCGCCGTCCGACGTCCACTGGAAGACGGCGGCCACGGCGTCGGTCTTCGGGTCCATGTCGTAGACCGCCTGGTGGCCCTCGTCGAAATGGATCTGGCCCATGACGCCGGTCCGGTTCGTCTTTTCCAGTTCCGCCGCCACCGCGTCCGGGGACAGGCTGCCGGCCCGTTCGATGGCTTCCTTGAGCACATAGACCGATTCATAGGACGGCGCCGGCCCGTGCCCCGCCTGGATCGGCTCGCCCCAGCGCTCTTCGTAGGCATTCAGAAACGCCACGGCCTGTTCCATCTCCTCCGAGGCGATGGCCGAGCCCATCTCGAAATTACAGTTGATGGCGCCGCCGATCTTTTCATCGAAGATCTGCCACGCCCCCGGTCCGGCCAGGGGTGAAATGAACCCCGCCATGAGGGCCGGCACCCGCATGCCGTTCCACTGTTTCACCAGAATCCCGCTCTGGGGCATGTCGAAGATGGGGAGGATGACCTGGGCGCCCTTGGCCCGCACCTTCATGAGCGCGGAGGAAAAATCGGTCGTGCCCGTGGGAAAGGCCTCATGGCCCACCACCGTCCAGCCCGCCTTGTCGAAGTAGACCTGGGTGGTGATCTCGGCCGTCTTCCGGGCCCAGGCCACGTCCTGGTTGAGGATGTAGACCTTGTCGAACCCGAACCGCTCTTTGATAAAGGCCATGGAACCGGCCAGGTATTTCACCAGGTATTTGGCGTTGAGGCAAAGGCGGAAGATGTACTTGTATTTCTCGGACTTCTCCTTGATCTTGGCCTCGGACGCCGGGGACATGGCGATGGTTCCCAGCATCGGCACCCGGTGTTTGGCGATGAGATCCATGGCCGCCAGCAGGGCTTCGGACCGGAAGGGTCCCACCAGCAACGCCGCGGGCTTTTTCTCCAGGATGATCTTCTCGATGCCCAGCAATGCGTCGGGCACCGGAACGCCGGGGGCCGCGTCCCGGATGTCGAGGGATTCCACGGCGAATGGCCGCTTTTCGTCCCCGACCATCACGCCCCCGGCGGCGTTGATCTCCTCCACCGCCATCTTCACGGCCCGCAGGCTCTCCTTGCCCTCCAGAAATCCCAGGGAAGTGGGCACGCCGACGACAATGGGCGCCGCCGCCCCCGCCGTCACGCTCATTCCCAGCCCCCCGAAAAATATAACCGACGCCAACATTAACCGCCCGACGAACCGTTTCATGACGCCCTCCCCTGTTTTGATATATAGTCACATCATAACTGCTTTGTATTCATTAACAGAATCGGATTCAATGAACAAGTTCAATTTTAAGAGCGGCGGGAAGATGTCATTTCCTGAACATCAGGTAAACATTTTATGAATGACGCCGATCCACACGGCGCCGATCCGATCTGAGGTGATCGACCCGGCGGCGTGTGTTCGGATGGGCGTCGGTTCTGGTTGGGCGCTATCAAGAATACGTTGGCACACATTCTGCTTTCTACCGTACTGACAAATGTTATGATGACATCCATATTTCAAGTAAGGACAGACCATGCCGCGCATATTGCTGATCATGCCCGACGCCCATATTCACCGGCTGAACCTCGGCCCGCTCAAGACCTCGTTCCGCGAAGCGCCGCTGACGCTGACCACGCTGGCGGCGCTGGTTCCGGATGAGATCGACGCGGAGATCGCGCTGGCGGATGAAAGCGTCCAACCGATCCCTTTCGATAAGCCGTTCGATCTGGTGGGCATCAGTTGCCTGACCGGCACGGCGGAACGGGGATACGCCATCGCGGACCGATTCCGGAAAAAGGGCGTCCCGGTCGTTTTGGGCGGCGTCCATGCAACCCTGATGCCGGCCGAGGCGGCCGAACATGCCGACGCCTTGGTGGTCGGTTTTGCCGAAAAAACCTGGCCCCGGCTGCTCCGGGATTATATCAGAGGGGACATGAAACCCGCTTACCGTCAAAATGGGACCTATTTGAGCGGCCTGCCCCACCCCCGGCGGGATCTCCAGAAACCCTTCGGCTACATGATGCCCCGGACGGTTTTCGCCACCCGGGGCTGCCGGGGCGGTTGCAGCTTCTGCACGGTGCCGGCGGTCCCTTTCGGATGGCATACCCGGCCCGTGGCAGAAGTGGCGGCGGAAATCCGGTCCCTGCCGGGCAGACGATTTGCGTTCAACGACGTGAACCTGATCGACGACCGGGATTATGCGACTGATTTGTTCACTGCGTTGATCCCCTTGAAGAAAATCTGGGGCGGACTGGCCACGACGCAAATCGCGGATGATCCTGAACTCCTCCGGCTCATGGCGGCCAGCGGATGCCAATACCTGTTGCTGGGGTTCGAATCCATCCGGCCGGCGGCCTTAAGAGGCATCCGGAAAGGGTTCAACAAAGCCGGGGAATACCGCCGGGTGGTGGAAACGCTCCACCGGCACGGCATCGCCGTGCAGGGCTGTTTCGTCTTCGGTCTGGACGCCGACGGCCCGGACGTGTTCGAGGAGACGGCCGCGGCGGTGAACGCCCTCGGGATCGACATCCCGCGGTACGCCGTCTTCACGCCGTATCCCGGCACGAAAGCCCATGACCAACTCAGCCGCGAAGGCCGCCTCCTGCATCGGCATTGGCGCCACTACGACACCCAGCATGTGGTCTTCCGCCCGGCCCGGATGAGCCCGGAGGCCCTGGACGCCGGTTTCATCCGGGCATACGAAGCGACATTCTCGATAAAGAACATCCTGAAACGGGCCATGGGATCGCCCCGGTTTCCCGTAACCTTCATCGGGAACCTGGCCTACCGCCTCTACATCAAGCGGCTGAAGGCCGGGACCGGCCGCATCCTGCACCCTTAACGGAGAAAAAACGCCATGAAACTCATGTTCATTTTCCCTTGCGTGGGCCGCAAAAAAGGGGAATCCTATCCGAAGGGCTGGTGCATGGAGCCCCTGTCCATCGCCGTGCTCTCCGCCCTGACGCCGAACGGCGTCGAGAAAGTGTTTTACGACGACCGGATCGATGCGATCCCCTACGACGAACCGGCGGACCTGGTCTGCATCGGCGTCGAAACCTATACGGCCCGGCGCGCCTACGCCATCGCCGCCGAATTCAGAAAACGGAGACGAAAAGTGATCATGGGCGGCTTCCATGCGACGCTGAACCCGGACGAAGCGGCCCGGCACGCCGATTCGATCCTCGTCGGGGAGGCCGAATCGGTCTGGGGCGACGTGATGGCGGATTTGGCCGGCGGGCGGCTGCGGCCCCGATATCGATCGGACGCCGCACCCGGTCGACAGGCCGGCCTGAACGGCGTCTTGCCGGACCGATCCATTTACGCCGACAAGGACTATGCGCGGATTTCGCTCATGGAAACCTCCAGGGGATGCCGGTTCAACTGCGATTTTTGCGTTATCACCCAATTTTTCAGACAGCGACACGGGTCGCGACCGTTGGACGACGTGCTGCGCGAGATCGGAACCCTCCCGCATCGCAACATCTTTTTCGTGGACGACAACATCGGCATGGACCGGGTGCGGTTCAAGACCCTGCTGCGAGCCCTGATCCCCCTGAAGATCCGCTGGGCCGCCCAGGTGAGCCTCCACATCGCCGAGGACCGGGAGCTGCTCGGCCTGATGCGCGACAGCGGGTGCATCCTGGTGCTCATCGGGTTCGAGTCCCTCAATCCGGCGGTGCTCCGGGCCATGGGCAAACGGGTCAACGGGGATGGCCGGCAATACGACGAGCGGCTGAAACGGTTCCGGGACCACGGCATCGGGATCTATGCCGCCTTCGTGTTTGGCTACGACGGCGACACGGAGGACGCCTTCCGGCAGACCCTCGATTTCGCCCTCCGAAACCGGGTCTTTTTCGCGGCGTTCAACCACCTGACGCCGTTTCCCGGGACGCCGCTGTACCGCCGGTTGAAAGCCGAGGACCGCCTGATCGACGATCCCTGGTGGCTGTCGCCGTCCTACCGGTTCGGACAGGCGGCCTTCCGTCCCCGGACCCTTTCTCCTGAACGGCTGACGGAACTGTGCCATGAATACCGGCGAACATTCTACCGATGGTCGTCCATTGCCCGACGGGGACTGAACATCGCCGGCAACTGCGGCGATCCCTTCAAGGCGTTCATCTACCTCTACGGCAACGCCGCCAGCAAATTCGAAGTCCGGCAGCGGCGGGACCTGCCCCTGGGAGTGGAAGATGCGCATCCGTCTGGCTGAGCGGCGGGACGATCCCCGCCTGCGGGAACTCCTTCGCGACTCCGCCATGCCGGGATGGGTGCGGGTGGCCTATGCACGCGAACCCGATTTTTTCGCATCCCTCGCCGTTGACGGCCGGTTCAGCCAGGTCGTCGCGGGGGAAAAGGACGGCCGCATCCGGGGGATGGGAACCCGGAGCCTCAAGCCGGTCTACATCAACGGGAGGCCGGGAACCATCGGATATCTCGGCAACCTGCGCCTCGAACCCGCCTACCGCTCCGGGCTGGGCCTTTACAGGGGATACCGGTTTTTCGCCGACCTCCACCGGGACGGCCGAACGCCCGCCTATCTGACCACAATCGTGGAGGCCAACCGCGCCGCCCGGACGCTCCTGACCAGCGGACGGGCCGGACTGCCCCGGTACCTGGATATGGGCCGGTACATCACCCACGCCCTCCCTCCGGGTCGCGCCCCGAAAACCGGGACGGACGAGGGGCTGTCCGTCGCCCGAGGCGGCCCGGACGTCATGGCGGACATTCCGGCGCATCTGCACCGGGAAGGGCCGAAACGGCAGTTTTTCCCGCTGTTTTCCCTTGACGACCTGGGGACGCCGCATCTGCGGGGGTTGAGCGAGCGGGATTTCTACGTCGCGCGAAAAGGCGGCCGCATCGTCGGGGTCGCCGCCCGATGGGACCAGCGCGCCTTCAAACAACACCGCGTCACGGGGTACGCTCGCCCCCTTTCCCGGCTGCGTCCGCTGGTCAATCCCCTGCTCTCCCTGGCCGGTTATCCGAGGCTTCCGCCGCCGGGCGGCGCGCTGAAGACGGGGTATGTCGCCTTCCCCTGCATCCGGAACGATGCGCCGGGGGTGTTCACGGCCCTGCTGCGGCGGATGGCCGCAGACGCCGGAAGGGCCGGGGACGACCTTCTCATCGTGGGCCTGCACGAATCCGATCCGCTCCGGCGCGGTCTGGTCCCGTTCTCCGGGTTCCGGTACATCAGCCGGGTCTACCTGGTCGCTTACGACGACGGGAGTCCTTTTTATGAAACCCTGGACAGGTCCCGGATCCCCCACCTGGAAGTGGGGACCTTATAGGATCGCCATGCCCCTTCGCGCGGAAATCAGACGGGTCCAAAGCCTGCCGGACGACGTCCCCCGAAAGATGCTGTCTCTCCTTCGCCGGTATTTCGCCAACGTCCGGACCGGGGCGTTTTCCAGGGATCTGGCGGAAAAGGACCGGGTCATCCTCCTCTACGACGTCCAGGACCGACTGGCGGGGTTCACCACCCTCCAGTTCATCCGCCTGACAGTGGAGGGCGTCCGCTGCGTTTTCCTGTTCAGCGGCGACACCATCGTGGACATTCGCGCCCGCACCCAGAGCACGCTGGCCGGGGCTTTCGGCCACATGCTCGCGAGGATGATGGATCGGCACCCCGACGATCCCCGTTACTGGTTCCTGATTTCAAAGGGGTGGCGCACTTACCGGTTTCTCCCGGTGTTTTTCAACGCCTTTCACCCGTCCTGGGCGCCGCCGGCCGACGCCCGGTCCGCGGATGCGATCCTGAAACGACGCAACGCCGTCGCCGTCCATAAATTCGGCGGCGCCTTTCGGGCGGACTCGGGGATCATCGACTGGAACGGCCGGCGGGAGCGGCTTCGGCCATGCCATTGCATCACCGGCACGGAGAAGATGAAGGATCCGCACGTGGCCTACTTCCTGCAAAAAAATCCGGGGTGGCGGGAGGGAACCGAACTGGCCTGCATCGCAGAGGTGTCCCGGGAGAACTTGAACCCGAAAGCATGGCGGATCATCCAAAGGACACGGGTTGCATGGGATGATGATGCAACGCCTTAAGATCGACGTTTTCTTTTGCAACCTGCTCTGGTTCCTGTCGTGTCTGCCGGGACGCCTGATGTTCCTCCTGGCCGCCCGCTTTCCCCGGACGTTTCAACTGAGGCTTCTGAAACGGATCATCCGGGAAAACGCCGGAACGGAATTCGGCAAACGCCACGGTTTCCGACATATTCGATCTCTGCAAGATTTCCGGAAAATCCCGCCGTCCGGATACGACGCCTATGGCGAGGCCATCCAGGCGATCCGGGAAGGCGAAACAAATGTGCTGACCCGGCAACCGGTCCGCCTCCTGGAACCCACCAGCGGATCGTCCGCCGCATCCAAACTCATCCCGTACACGGACGGGCTGAAGGCGGAATTCAACGCCGCCATTCAGCCGTGGATCGCCCTCCTGTACTTGTATCGCCCCGGCCTGTTTTTCGGCCGCCACTACTGGTCGATCAGTCCCTCCACGCCTTACCCAAGCCAGGAAGGGGACAAAGTTCCCATCGGATTCGACGAAGACAGCGCCTACCTGAGCCCCTTGCAGCAGCGGCTCGCCCGGACCCTGCTCGTGAGACCACCCGGCATCGAAAGGATTCATGATCCCGACGCCTTCGAATACCTGACCACCCTGTTTCTGGTCCGGGAGCGGAACCTGCGGCTCATCTCGGTCTGGCATCCGTCTTTTTTGACGATCCTGCTGAGGCGGTTCCGGACGGTCGGCGACCGGTTCATCTCCGATATCCGCCACGGCGGCGCGGATGCCGGCCCGAGCCTGCCCGCCCCTTACCGGTCGACGCTCCGGCGACGCCTCCCGCCCGATCCACGCCGCGCCGAAGAACTCCAATCCATGGCCGATCCTGGCGATTTCCAGGCGATCTGGCCGAACCTCCGGATCATCAGTTGCTGGGACGAAGGCATGGCCGAATCCGGCGCGTCTTCACTGAAGGCCGCCTTCCCGACCGCGATGGTGCAGGGCAAGGGGCTGATGGCGACGGAGGGCGTCGTATCCGTGCCCATTGGGCGGCGCAAGGTTTGCGCCGTGCGTTCCCATTTCCTGGAATTCGAGAATCGAGACAGTAAGACGATCCATCCGGTCTGGGACCTGGAGGCCGGGAAATCCTACACAACGCTGCTCACGACAAGCGGCGGGTTGTACCGGTATCGGTTGGGGGATGTGGCGAGGGTCGATGGGTTCTGGCTTCGCACGCCGTGTTTGCGGTTTCTGGGCCGGGAGGGGAATGTGTCGGACCAGGTCGGGGAGAAGCTCCACGGCATCCATGTGGGACAGGTGTTTCGGGACATCGAAACAGAGCTGAACATCCGTTTCGCCTTCGCCATGCTGGCGCCGCGTCGGGAGGCGGACAGGGTTCGATACGTCCTCTATTTCACACCGGCGCAGGGGAAAAAACTAAATCGCCTGGCTTCACTGCTGGAATCGGGCTTGCGTCGGAACTATCACTACGCCCACGCGCGGAATCTGGGCCAATTGGCGCCTGCCGGCCTGTTTCCCACCGAAGGCGACGCAGAGGCGGCGTATCGATCGTTTCTGGCATCGCGGGGGATGAAGGAAGGCGATATCAAGCCGACGCCGCTTCATCCTGATGCGGTTTGGGATTCGGTTTTCGGGTCATCGGAACATAGACCTGTCATATGAATTGACAGGCTTATTTATTATTATTTCAGAATTATGAATATCTTCCAACACATCCAGGACCTCTCCGAATTCTTGTGTCAACTGGATGTTCATTGGCGCCCCCCGCTTTCGCTGCTTTTGGTTTTCGCATGTCTTTGCTCCATTGCGATATCACGCCTCAAACGCCGCCTGAACGATCTCCCTGGCCTCTTCCTGAATCCGTTTCAGATGATCCGCCCCCTTGAAACTCTCGGTGTAGATCTTGTAGATGTCCTCGGTCCCGGACGGCCGGGCCGCGAACCAGCCGTTTTCGGTCACGACCTTGAGGCCGCCGATGGGGGCGTCGTTGCCGGGGGCCCGGGTCAGCTTGGCGAGGATCTTTTCGCCGGCAAGGGTATCGGCCTTGACCTTGTCCGGCGTCAACCCCTTGAGGGCGGCCTTCTGGTCGGGGGCGGCCGGGGCGTCGAGGCGTTCGTAGACCGGCGATCCGAACCGGTCGGTCAGGTTTTTGTAGAGCGCGCCGGGATCGTCGCCGGTGCGGGCCGTGATCTCGGCGGCCAGCAGGTTGAGGATGATCCCGTCCTTGTCCGTGGTCCAGACCGTACCGTCTTTTCGCAGGAAGGAGGCGCCCGCGCTTTCTTCGCCGCCGAAGCCGTAGGACCCGTCCAGCAGGCCGTCCACGAACCATTTGAAGCCCACCGGGACTTCGGCCAGTTTTCGGCCCAGGTGGTTTGCCACCCGGTCGATCATGGAAGAGCTGACCAGCGTCTTGCCGATGGCGGCCCCCTCCGGCCATTGTGGGCGATTCTGGAAAAGGTGCCAGATGGCGACCGACAGGTAATGGTTGGGGTTCATGAGGCCGGCGCCGGGGGTCACGATGCCGTGGCGATCCACGTCCGCATCGTTGCCGAAGGCGATGTCGTACCGGTCCTTCAGATCGATGAGGCTGGCCATGGCATAGGGCGACGAGCAGTCCATCCGGATTTTCCCGTCCTTGTCCACCATCATGAAGGAGAAGGTGGGATCGACGTTTGGGTTGACCAGATCGATGTCCAAACCGTACTTCTCGGCAATCGGCGCCCAGAAGGCGACGGCGGCGCCGCCCATGGGGTCCACGCCGATCTTGATGCCGGCGTCCCGGATGGCCGCCATATCGACGACGTTTTCCAGGTCCGCCGCATAGGGGCCGATGTAATCGGTCTCCCGGGTGGTTTCGGCTTTCAACGCCCGTTCGTATGGGATGCGTTTGACGGCCCGGCAGTCGTCCGCCAGGATGGCGTTGGCCCGGTCCTCGATCCATTTCGTGGCGTCGCCGCCGGCCGGGCCGCCGTGGGGCGGATTGTATTTGAATCCGCCATCGTCGGGGGGGTTGTGGGAGGGGGTGATGACGATGCCGTCGGCGAGCCCTTCTTTGCGGCCCCGATTGTAAGCGAGGATGGCGTGGGAGAGGACCGGCGTAGGCGTGTACCCCATCCCCGACTGGATCCGCGTCTCGACGCCGTTGCCCGCCAGCGCCTCCAGGGCCGTGGCCAGGCTGGGTTCGGACAGCCCGTGGGTGTCCATGCCCATGAAGAGCGGGCCGGTAATTCCGTTCTTCGCCCGGTACTCGCAAATGGCCTGGGTGGCGGCCAGGATGTGGGGTTCGTTGAAGCTGTTTTTAAACGACGATCCCCGGTGGCCCGAGGTGCCGAAGGCGACCCGCTGGGCCGGGTCGGCGGGGTCGGGCCGATGGGTGTAATAGGCGCTGATCAGCCGGGGGATGTTGACCAGTATCGATCGGGGGGCGGGCTTTCCCGCCAGTTCGTGCAGAGCCATTCATGGCCTCCGTTCCGTTGGGGATTCGTTACATGTCCGGTTCTTCGGGGCTCACCGGCGCCATAAAGTGGAAATTGTCCTTTCCCACTTTTTTCGTCAGATGATTGACGATCTTCCGGACTCGGGCGGGGGTGTCGCCGGGCCCGGCTATGTAAAAGGGTTTGCCGTCCTTGCCGAATTCGAATGTTCGGGGGCAGGCGTCGGGATCGAGATCGCCGAATATCTTCCGGGCGGCCGCATAGTCTTTATGGGGCTTTAATCCCAGAGAATCGGCGTATGCCGCGCTTTCTTCCACCAATTTCCGGGCGCAGGCGGGATGGATGGTTTCCGTATTCCCTTGATTGGGGCCGCCTTCGACCATTTCCCGGTAGCTGTCTTCGGACGCCACCGTAAAAATCGCATTTTTGACGCCCAGACAATAGACGTCGAGTAAAAAGGAGCCCAAAGCGATTTCGCCGTCGGGCATCTTTCTGGAAAGAAAAACGGGACCCATTCCCACCTCGAACAGGTCCCTGGAGACCAGACACTCGTGGATGGGCGCGGCTTTCATCGATTCCCGGGAAGGGCCGAATTTCCACTCCGCCTTTTTACGGTCCGCCGCGACGGATTTTCGTTTCGCCTTTTTCTTCGCCAGCTTTTTCTGCCGTTTCTTCTCGTCGATTGCCACGCTGAACCTCCTGTGAACGTCTTTGCCGGGTTATCTTCTTTGAATCCAGTCTAAAAAGGCGGCACGGCCCCTGTCAACGGGTTATTTGGAAACGCCCGTCAGGCTGCATCAGGGTCAACTCCACGTAAAGGGGACGATGATCCGAGGTCGCCGCCTCTTCCAGCACGTCCGAACTTCCCGGCTTGGCCGCCAGGAGGCCCTGGCTGTAGAAAATGTGATCCAGAGGGTTGTCCGACAGGCTCTCGATCCAGTCGGTTTCAGGCGAAAAATCGACCGGGACCAGACCCGCGCCCGCCGCCATGTCGCCCAGATACGCCAGCCGGCTTTTCCGCCAGGTGTTGAAATCCCCGGCCAGCACCACCGGTCCGCGATGATCGGCGATGCGGCCGAAAATCTCCACCAACTGGTCCTTGAAGTCGTCGAGGCCGATCTTGAAATTGATGCCGTGGACATTGACCACCAGCAGCGGCGGGTTGTCCGGCCCCAGATCGTACCGGGTGAAGAGGGCGGCCTTGGGGGTCCGGGTGATGGGCTCGAACCCGCTGGACAGCATGGCCTGGACCACGTCGGGCCGGGAATGAGAAGCGGTCATCACGCCGCAGTACGCGTCGTATTTTTCCTGGAACGTGTTGGGGGAGAAGGCCCAGCCGATGCGCAGGTCTTCATCGAAAAGCGATCGGAACCCGGTTTCCATCCGGGCCTCCTGGAAGGTGATGATGTGGGGTTTTTTTTCCGCCACGATCCGGAGAAAGTCGTCCCGCCAGGGCTTTTCATTGCCTTCCTTGTGAATGTTCCAGTTCAGAATCCGGATGGACGACCCGTCCATGACCGCTTCGCGGTAGGCGTCCCCGCTGATGGTAAACGCTTTCTCCACCGGGGTGTAGCCGCAGGAAGCAATCAGGAAAAGTAAAACGAAAACAGCCCTATATCCGGCTTGTCGGATGTTCATTAACGCGGTTCCTCATGGTTTCGGTTTTGGCTCGGCCCGCCATGGGCAAGGACAAAAGTCTTCCTATAATAACCGCGATGCGGGTTCTGTCAACAATTCCCGGCGCCGTCGTTTACCGGTTTTTCCGACGTCAAATACCGTATCGGCCCTATTACCTTGCCCATTCGCCGCTGATAGGATAAAGAGTTTGAGCATGGAGGAGATATCCCGCACATGAAACGCAAGATCCTATTGATCCCGGTGATTCTCGCAGCTCTGGCCGCCGCCGGCGCCGCTGGCTGGTATTTCTTTTTCCAAAACGACGACGGCCCCCGCAAGGCCCTGATCCTCTACGGCAATGTGGAGATCCGGCAGGTCCGGCTCGCTTTTGAAGTGAGCGAGCGGATCGCTTCGGTGGATGTGGAGGAGGGGGAGCGGGTCACCGCCGGCCAGGTTCTGGCGACATTGGGGACCGACCGGCTCAAGCAACAGGTTCGGCGCGCCGAATCCCGGGTGGAGGCCCAGGAGGAGCAGGTGGCGGAGCTGGAACAGGGAACCCGCCGGGAAGAGATCCGGAAAGCCCGGGCCGCGGTGAACGCCGCTGAAACCGAAGCCGCCAACGCAAGGCGGACCTACCAACGGCTCCAGCCCCTGGCCGCCGAGGCCCTGGCCTCCCGGGACCGGATCGACAACGCGCGCTCCAAGGCGGAAACGGCCGAAGCCCGGCTTGAATCGGCCAAGGAATCGTTGAACCTGGCCCTGGAAGGACCGCGGAAAGAGACCATCGCCGCGGCCCGGGCCCAACTGCGGGCCCTGGAGGCCGAACTGGACCTGGCCCGCCAGAACCTGGCGGACGCCGAACTCCAGGCGCCGTCGGACGGCGTCATCCGGAACCGTCTCCTGGAACCGGGGGACATGGCCTCTCCCAGCCGCCCGGTGCTGACCCTGGCCCTCATGGACCCGGTCTGGGTCCGGACCTATATCCCTGAAACCGACCTGGGACGCATCGCGCCGGGCATGACCGCGGAAGTGACCACCGATTCCTTTCCCGACAAGGTGTACAAGGGGTGGATCGGCCACATCTCCCCCACGGCGGAGTTCACCCCCAAGTCGGTGGAGACCCCGGAGATCCGCACCCACCTCGTCTACCGGGTGCGGGTTTATGTGTGCAATCCCCGGAACGAATTGCGGCTGGGCATGCCCGCCACCGTTCGGATTCCGCTGGGGCAGTCTCCCGGTGAAGGCGGGGCCCTTCCGCCGTGTGATGGGGAATAAGGGCGGCGGCAAAATGGACGGGGTGGACTGAGTGGACGGGGTGGACGGGGTGGACAGCCCGGAAGCGGCGATTTCGCTGGAAAATGTTTCCAAGACCTTTCCCCGGGGGGAGGGCCGCGTCGAGGCCCTCAAAAGGATCAGCCTGGAGATTCGGAAGGGCAAGGTCACCGGCCTCATCGGCCCGGACGGCGCGGGCAAGACCACTCTCATGCGGCTGTCGGTCTGCCTGCTGGAACCGGACGAAGGGACGCTGACCGTGATGGGCATGGACGCCGCCCGGGCGCCCCTGGCCGTTCAGTCGGCGGTTCGGTACATGCCTCAGCAGTTCGGGCTCTACGAAGATCTGTCGGTGCAGGAGAACCTCGACCTTTATGCCGACCTCCAGGGGGTTCCGCCGGCCGACCGGGAGGAACGGTACGCCGAACTGACCCGGATGACCCGGCTGGGGGATTTCACCGACCGGCTGGCCGGCCGCCTCTCCGGCGGCATGAAGCAAAAGCTGGGCCTGGCCTGCACCCTGGTGCGGCCCCCGAAACTGCTCATCCTGGACGAACCCACCGTGGGGGTGGACCCGGTCTCCCGCCGGGAGCTGTGGAACATCGTCTCCCGGCTGGTGGAAGAGGAAGGAATGAGCGTGCTTCTCAGCACGGCCTACCTGGACGAGGCGGAAAAATGCGACGAGGTGATCCTCCTCCACGAGGGGGAGGTCCTGGGTCAGGGCCCGCCCGGCGACTTCACCCGGGAACAGGAAGGCCGCGCCTACTGGGTGAAGCCGCCGGCGGAAAAAAAGCGGGACGTTCAGTGGCGGCTCTCCCGCCGGGAGGGGGTGGTGGACGCCGTCATCCAGGGCGACGGGGTCCGGGTGGTGATGGGCGATGACGAAGAGCCGGACCGGGACGCTCTGCTGCAAGAAAGCGATGATTTCGAATTCGCGCCGGTGGATCCCCGGTTCGAGGACAGCTATGTGGCCATCCTCCAAAGCCGGCGGGGCGAGGACGCCAAGGACATGGCCGCCGAGGCGGCCCCCCGGCGAAGCGACGCATCCGGACGGACAAACGGCGAGGCAAACGAAGACAAGCCCGGCGACAGGTCGCCCGGCGGCGGGCCGCCTATCGACGTGGAAAACGTCCGCCGCCGGTTCGGGGATTTCTACGCCGTCAAGGATGTGAGTTTTTCGGTGGGCCGCGGGAAGGTCTTCGGCCTCCTGGGCGCCAACGGCGCGGGCAAGACCACCACCTTCCGGATGCTCTGCGGCCTCTTGCCGGCCAGCGACGGCAAACTTCGGGTGGCGGGGCTCGACCTGCGCCGGGCCGCGGCCAAGGCCCGGGCCCGCATCGGCTACATGTCCCAGAAATTTTCCCTCTACGGCAACCTGAGCGTCATGGAGAACCTCAATTTTTTCAGCAGCGCCTACAACCTGAAAGGGAAGCATCGCCAGGACCGCATCGACTGGGCGCTGGAGGGATTCGACCTCAGGGACCGGGCCGACGCCGAAAGCGGTCAGCTCCCCCTGGGGTACAAACAGCGGCTGGCCCTGGCCTGCGCCCTCATGCACGAACCGGAGATCCTCTTTCTGGACGAACCCACCTCCGGCGTCGATCCCATGGCCCGGCGGGAGTTCTGGGACGTCATCAACGCCCTGGCCGGCGCCGGGGTGACGGTGCTGGTCACCACCCATTTCATGGAAGAAGCCGAATACTGCGACCGCCTGGCCATCATGGTAGCCGGCGAAATCCTGGCCCTGGGGGCCCCGACGGAGATCAAGGCCCGGGCCGGCAAATCCAAGGACGAACCGGCGGCGTCCATGGAGGAGGCGTTTATCTCACTCATTGAAGGTATTACATAACATTGTCCACACCGTCCACATCGTCCACCCAGTCCACCCAGTCCACGGCAGAGGAAACCCCATGACCTCACGCTCGGCCCCCGGCGGCTTCCGCCGCCTCCGGGGCCTGATCCGCAAAGAATTCTACCAGATCGTCCGGGACCCCAGCGCCATCGCCATCGCGTTTCTGATGCCGGTGGGGCTGCTGATCCTGTTCGGTTACGGGGTGTCGCTGGACGCAAAACACGTCCCCATCGCCATCGTGGTGGAGACCCCGGACGCCGCCACGGCCGACCTGACCCGGTCCTTTGAAATGACCGACTATTTCGATCCGGTCAGTATGCCGACCCTGCCGGCGGCGGTGGACGCCCTGACCCGCCACCGGGTGGACGCCATCGTCCATCTTCGGGGGAATTTCGCCGCCCGCCTCTACGAAAAAGAGGGCGCGCCCATCGGCGTGGTCATCAACGGCGTGGACGCCAACACGGCCCGGCTGATTTCGGGCTACATCGAAGGGGTCTGGCTCAAGTGGCTCGGGGACCGGGCCCGGTCCGAGGGGTTCGAACTGTCCCTGCCCGTGGACCTTCGCCACCGGATCTGGTTCAACGCCGAGGTAAGAAGCCGGAATTTCCTGGTGCCCGGGCTCATCGCCGTGATCATGACGCTGATCGGCGCCCTGCTCACGGCCATGGTCATGGCCCGGGAATGGGAACGGGGCACCATGGAGGCCCTCCTGGTGACGCCGGTGACCATGCGGGAGATCATCCTGGGCAAACTCATTCCCTATTTCGTCCTGGGCATGGGCGGCATGGCGCTCTCGGTGGCCATGGCCCTGTGGGTCTTCGACGCGCCCCTCCGGGGATCGATCCCGATGCTCACCGCCACCTCGGCCCTCTTTTTGCTGGCGGCCCTGGGCATGGGGCTGCTGATTTCCATCGCCGCCAAAAACCAGTTCGTGGCCGGGCAGACCGCCATGGTGGTCACCTTTCTGCCGGCCTTTCTGCTGTCGGGGTTTCTGTTCGACATCGGCTCCATGCCCGAGGCCGTTCAGTACATCACCCACATCGTGGCGGCCCGGTATTTCGTGGCCATCCTCCAGACGGTCTTCCTGGCCGGCGACATCCCGTCGGTCATCCTGCCCAATGCCGCGGCTTTGGTCCTCCTGGCGGCGATCTTCCTGGGCCTGAGCCGCAAAAAAGCGCGCAAACGGCTGGAATGATGGGGCGGGTTGATGATATGCTGGAAGGTTGAAACGACATTCTTCGCGCCGTCGGATTTCCCGACCGGCGCGGCAACGACACGTGGGACATTCATATGAGACACCGCACCACCGTATTTTTCGCAGCGCTTGCTTCCATCGCTTTCATGGCCGGGACGGGGCCTGACCGGGCTTTCCCGGCGGCGGACAATTCCGCCCCGGCGTCCCGAATCCTCTCCATGGAAGAGGCCATTGTCACGGGCCTCCGGCGAAATTTGAACCTGGAGATCGCCCGGCTGTCGGTGCCGGCCGAAAAACAGGGGGTGGCCGAGAGCCGGTCGGCCTTCGATCCGGTTTTCGAGGGAGACCTGACGACGGAAGAGGAGAAATATCCCACCGGATCGGTCCTGTACGACGACGCCTACCGCCGGACCGAACGCACCGAGGCCATCGCCGGCGTCGGCAAACGGTTCGACTTCGGGCTGGAATCCCGCTTTTCGGCCCGGGGGAGCCGGACCGAATCCAACTCCCTGGCCAATTCCCTTGATCCGCAGTACCGCCAGATCTTCGTCATCGAACTGACCCAGCCGCTCCTCCGGGGATTCGGACGCGGTCCCAACACCAGCGACATCCGGATCTCCCAAAACCGGGTCCGGGAGGCGACCCTGGCCACCCTCCATCAGGCCCGGAGCCTGTCCGGCGCCATCGAATCGGCCTATTTCGATCTCGTCCAGGCCCGGACGATCCTGGATCTGCGCATCGAGTTCCGGCAACTGGCCCGGCAACTGGCCGAAGGCAACGCCAAGCGGCAACGGGCCGGGATGATCCCCATCACCCAGGTCCGGGAGTCGGAGACCGCCGTCCTGGACCGGGACGAGCAGGTGCTCCTGGCCCGCCAGGGGGTGGAGACGGCCGCCAACCAACTGAAGGACCTCATGGAGATCCGAAGCGGCGGTCCCCCGGCCACGACGCCCCTGCGGGCGGTCCACCGGACCTTTCCGGAACTCCAGGAAGCCCTGGTCACCGCTTTCAAGGAACGGGCCGACCTCCGGCGGCTCCATGTGGCCCTGGAGAGCCGGAACATCCGGCTGGCCTTTTTGAAAAACCAGCGGCTGCCCCGTCTCGACCTCACCGCCACCCTGGGGCTTAACGGCCTGACCGGCGACGACCAAGCGGTGCAGCTCTTCGGTCAAAGGGAAACCAGCCCGCTCGAAGGAGACTGGGACGACCATCTGGAGCGGGCACTGGAAGGGGACGGCCACCACTGGGCCGTGGGACTGAAGTTTTCCTACCCCCTCGGCAACCGGGCCGCGGACGCCCGGTACCAGCGGGGCCAGTTGAAAAAACGGCAGGTGATCTACAGGGTGAAGCGGCTGGAGGGGACCATCGAAACGGAGATCCGCAACGCCCTGGTCCAGGTGGAGCGGAGCCTCCAGCGGGTGGAAACCGCCGACCGGTTCGCCGATCTGGCGTGGGAGACGTTGCAGGGGGAAATGAAGCGCCTCGCCCGGGGCCTTTCCGACACCTTCCGCATCCTCGACCAGCAGGAGGACCTCATCGCGGCCCGGATCCGCGCGGTGCGGGCCGCCGTCGACTTCCACCAGGGGCTGGCGGGGCTGTACACGGCCATGGGGACCAATCTGCGGCGGTACGGGATCATGGCGGAAATCGAGTCCGATTGACGGGTTGACGCGAACCCCGCCGGCCTGAAAGAATACGGATGCTGCACCGAATCATCGCCCTGACCATCAAGGAAATCCTCTCCCTGCTCAAGGACAAGAAGAGCCGGTTCACCATCGTGATCCCGCCCATCGTCCAGCTCCTGATCTTCGGATACGCCGCCACCTACGACCTCAACGACGTCCCCTTCGCGGTCTACGACGAAGACCGGAGCGCGGCCTCCCGGGACCTGATCGCCCGGTTCGCCGGCTCCCCGAATTTTACCCTGACCGATCGGATCGACCACCAGGGCGAGATCGCCGATCTCGTGGACCGGAAGGCGGTGCTCCTGGTGGTTCACATCGGCCCGGATTTCAGCCGGGACCTGCTGACGGGGGGCGGCGGACAG
>CAZZBE010000028.1:14407-26217 GCA_964652715.1 uncultured Desulfobacteraceae bacterium | reverse complement strand
CGTCAATATCGATGTTGACCAGGAGGCCGCTTAATGCCTGAGTTTGGTCCTATTAGCCGTAGAAATCTTTTGAAATATTTGAAAAAAGCAGGTTTCCACGGCCCATATCCAGGGGGGAAACACCAGTTTATGATCAGGGGAGATGATAGACTCCGCATCCCTAATCCTCATAAAAGCGATATCGGCAAAAATTTGCTCATGCGATTATTGACTGAAGCCAATATTAAAAGAGACGATTGGGAACAGCTTTAAACTATTGAAACGCTAAAAGGCGGCCACCTATTTGCACGCACAGCCATGTCCCTGTTCAGTTTGCCTGATTTTTTTCGCAATTTATGAGCGCCATTTAACATTCCCCCCTTGAGGGGGGCCAGGGGAGGTGTAAGAAAGCGCCGTTGTTTTCCCCCTTTCCAGCGCTAACAATATTTGTTAAAAGAAATCAGATATTGACGTGTTCGTCGTTCATTCAACCCATCACCTGAAAAGGAGTTTTCCCATGGCCAAGTACGAATGCCCCTGCGGTTACATCTATGACCCGGAACTGGGCGACCCGGACAACGGCGTCGAACCTGAAACCGCCTTCGAGGACCTGCCCGACGACTGGGTCTGCCCCCTGTGCGGCGCGGAAAAGGAGTATTTCGAAAAGATCGATTAAATGGAACTTCCCGATGTCATCATCCGCGTCGCCGAAACCGGCGGATGCCCCCTTTACCAAAAGGGGGACGACATCCGGCTGTCGGGCTATGCGCTGTCCTTTCCCCATGGCCGCGCCGCCTGCATCGTCCTGGTGCTGGACGTCGCCGAAGCCTTCTCGGAATGGGAGACCGGCCGTGAATGCGGCATGTCCCCGCCGCCCATGGGCGGTTTCCACTGCAGCGGGTGCGACGGACGGATCCGGGTCGAATACGGACCGGAGGGCGCGGCCGAGGCGGATCCCGGCGGCGAAGCGGTGCGGCGGACGGGTCCGGTCGCCGCGCTCCTGAAGGATTTTTCCATCTTCGAGTCCCTGGAAGCGCGTCACATCGACGACATCGTCCCGTATTTGAAGGTCAAAAAATACCAAAAGGGGGAGCGGATCATCTCCCGGGGCGATCCGGGGCGGCATCTTTACATCATCCTGGCGGGGAAGGTGGAGGTGCTGAGCGACGAGGATCTCCACATGGCCTTTCTGGAAAAGGGCGACGTGTTCGGCGAGATGAGCCTGCTGTCCGGCGACCCGGTGGGGGCCACGGTCGGCGCCGTGGAACCGACCCCCATCCTCTACCTCGACAGCCGGGACTTCCGGCAGGTCCTCAACCAGCATCCCCCCCTCCAGATGTATTTCGCCCGCCTACTGGCCAAACGACTGGCCCGGTCCAACAAGGAACGGGCCGACGAGTTCGCCTCCGGCATGGCCGGGCAGTTGTCGGAGATGCCGCCGGCCGAACTGTTCCAGGCCCTGAACGTCAACCAGAAGACCGGCTTGCTCGACCTGAGCCTGACAAAGGGCCCTGCCGAAGTGGTCTTTCGGGAAGGGGAGCTGGTGGGGGCCCGGTTCGACGGCAAGGGGGGTAAAGAGGCCTTTTACCACATCCTCATGCAGAAGGAGGGGCGCTTCAAATTCTCCCACCACATCCCGGACGAATACGCGGACGCTCCGGAACTGGGGAACTTCATGTGGCTGCTCATGGAAGGGGCCCGCATGCAGGACGAGGCCGACGCCGCCGGAAGCGCCTGATCAGTCCCCGCCGCCGACGGCCCGGGCCATGGCCCGGTCGAGGTTCTCGGCCGTGATGGGTTTCGGCACGTACCCGTCCATCCCCGCCGCCAGGAACCGGTCCCGGTCCCCCGCCATGGCATGGGCGGTCAGGGCGATGATGGGCAGGCGGCGTCCCGTCGCCGCTTCGGCTTCGGATCTCCGGATGGCCGCCGTGGCTTCCAGCCCGTCCATGTCCGGCATCTGGATGTCCATCAACACCAGATCGAAGGTACCCGTCTCCAGGGCCGCCAGCGCCTCGCGGCCGCTCCGCGCCGAAGTGGCGGTATGGCCCTTCTTTTCCAGGAGGATGGACACCAGCTTTTGATTAAAGGGATTGTCCTCGGCCACGAGGATATTCAACCCCGTTGGAACCGCCGGGGTCCCGGTCGGCGGGGCTGCCGGTCGCCCGGCGACCCGGTTGTCAACGCCGTCCGCGGCGGGCCGGTCGAAGGGCAGGGTCGCGCCGAAGGTCGACCCGCCGCCCGGCTCGCTTTCCAACCGCAGGTTCCCCCCCATCATCCGCGCCAGGGACCGGGAGATGGGCAGCCCCAGCCCGGCCCCTTCATAGGGCCTTGAAATGGACGCATCCGCCTGGATGAAGGGATCGAAGATCTCCGCCTGTTTTTCCGCCGGCACCCCGATGCCGGTGTCGGCCACCTGGATGCAAAGGGTGGCCGTTCCGGGGGCGGCGTCCATGAGCGCGATGTGGACGAGCACCTCGCCCCGGGGCGTGAATTTGATCCCGTTGGCCACCAGGTTGTAGACCACCTGCCGGAGCCGCCCCACATCCCCGGCCAGGTCGTCGGGGACGTCTTCATCCACATGATAGACAAGATCCAGCCCCCGGTCCCGGGCCCGGATGGAGAAGGTCCGGACGATCTCGGCCATGCTCTCCCGGAGCCGGAAGGGGCGATGAACGATCTCCACCTTCCCGGCCTCGATCCGGGAGAGGTCGAGGATGTCGTTGATGAGGGCCAGCAGGTGCTCCGAAGAGGATCGGACCATCTCCAGGTACTCCCGCTGGCGGTCCGTGAGGTCGGTCTCCAGGGTCAGATCGGTCATGCCCATGATGGCGTTCATGGGGGTCCGGATTTCGTGGCTCATGACGGCCAGAAACTGGCTCTTGGCCCGGCTGGCCGCTTCGGCCGATTCCTTGGCCCGTTCCAGGGCGATCTCGGTCCGCTTCCACTCGGTGATGTCCCGGGACACCACCAAAATGCCCTCCATCCGGCCCTCGGCATCCTGGATCGGAGAGACGACCATGTCCCACCATTTGGGCTCGCCGTTCAGGGTCGGAAGCCCGCCCTGGAAAGAGACCGTTTCTCCTCCCCGGGCTCTTTCCAGTGCCCGGAGGACCTGGGGACGCTGGGCCTCGTCCCACAAGTCGGCATATCCCTGGTTGAGGTAGAGGCTCAGGTTGTCGATGCCCAGAAGGGCCTGCCCGCCCCGGTTCATAAACCGGATCCGGCCCTCGAAATCGAGGACCTTGATGCAGTCCCGGCTGCTCTGGATAATGCTCCTGTTGAAGGACTCGCTTTTGCGAAGGGCCTCCTCGGCCAGCTTCCGCTCGGTGATGTTGCGGCCGATGGAATTGATCCGGATGAGGGTTCCCCCTTCGTCGTAGTGGAAGGAGAGGGTCCAGAGCATCTGAAACGCCTGGCCGGTCCGCGCGTTGACCAGCCGGTTTTCGATGGTGGCCCGGCGCAGGCCGGCGCGGATCCATTCTTCTAAGGACCGCCGGGTCTTTTCCCGGTCCTCCGGATGGACCCAGTCGAAGGCGGACCGCCCGATGCAGGCCTCCGGCCCTATCCCCATGATCTTCTCGGCGATCCGGTTGACGTAGCGAAACCGACCTTCCCGGTCCACGCAGGTGACCAGATCATCAGTGTCTTCGATAAATTCCCGAAAAATCAGTTTATCTTCCATTACAGCTCATTCCTGGAGAAGCCCCGCGTCGGTGCGTAGGGTCTTTACCGCCTATCCCAGGCGGTTCTCCTTGTCAAATCCGGGGAGCAGAAAAGCCTTGTCTTCCGTCCCCAAACATGTCAGTTTCGGCGCCAAAACCACCCTTTACGGAGGCAATCCATGCAGGCGCCCGATTCATGCAAGATCATACTCAAAGATGCGTTTAAAACCTATACCCGGGATCAGGATAAAACCCTGTCGCCGGAAGAGACCGTCCGCCGGTTCAGGGAGCGGCTCGAAAAAGTGGACCTGGACATTCTCCGGGATACGGCGCGCATCGACAACGGCCGGCTCGACATCCCGGTCTATTTCAGCCGTTGCGGCCGGGACGCCCGGTCGGTGATCGGCAACCGGAAACAGATGGGGAAAGGGGCGAACCCGCAACAGGCCGAAGCCAGCGCCGTGATGGAGCTGGCCGAGCGGTTCAGCTTTTTCTCCTTTGCCGGAAACCCGGCCCGCTTCATCACCGGAACCCATGCCGGCCTCAAAGAAAACGCCCTCCCCTTTTCGGAGATCGCCAAATCGGTCCACGACGGTTCCGAAGACCTGGAAGCGGCCCGCCGCATTTTCGAGACTTTGCCCCTCAAATGGACCTGGGGCTTCGATCTCACCCGGCGGAAACCGGCGCTCATCCCTTTCGACTGGTTTTTCGCCATCAACGCCTTCAACGGCCCGTCGGCCGGCAACTGTCGGGAAGAGGCCCTGCTCCAGGGCATCTGCGAGGTGGTGGAACGACACGTCTGCGCCCGGGTCAGCCGGCATCGGACAGAGACCCCCGCCATCCGGCCGGAGTCGGCGACGGACCCGGTCGTCCGGGAGATGCTTCAAAAATATACGGCCGCCGGGGTCACGCTCCATCTGTCGGATCTGACCCTGGACACCGGCATCCCCACGGTGGGGGTCCTGGCCTACGATCCGACCACCTTCCCCCATAAAAGCGAAATCGTCTGGACGGCCGGGACCACCCCCGGCCCGGAAAAGGCCCTGAGCCGGGCCCTGACCGAGACGGCCCAACTGGGGGGGGATTTCAACACCGGGGCCGGCTATGTGGCCTCGGGCCTGCCCAAACCCCCTGATTTAAAGGATGTCGCCTTTGTCACGGACGCCGCGACCACCGTGGACATCCACGATCTGCCGGACCTTTCCGACGACAACATCCGGGTCGAGATCGAAACCCTCATCGCCACGCTTGCCGAACGGGACCTCTCGGTGCTGGCCATCGACACCACCCATCCCCTCCTGGGCGTGCCGGCCTTTTACACCATCATCCCCGGCGCCCATTTCCGGGAACGGGCCGCCGCCACCAGCGTCGCCATGTTCTCGGCCAAGCTGATCTCCGAAAACTTCCCCCCGGAGGAGGCGATTGGGCGCCTGGAGGAAATGGAGAAAACGCTGCCCGGAAAATACTACACCCAGTTCTATCTGGGAACCGCCCGGCTGGCCATCGGAGAGGCCGAAACCGCCATGGACCACCTCGACCGGGCCCTCGATCTCGACCCCGACCCACAGGATCTGCCCTCCATCCACTCCTACATGGGCGTCTGCCTGAAGGAGACGGGCCGGTACCGGGAGGCCCTGTCGGTACTGGAAAAAGGGGCGGCCCTGGATGCCGAGCGCACCGACATCCACAATCTCATGGGGTTTTGCCATTTCAAACTGAAGGATCACCGGAAGGCCATCGACTGCTTCCAGACGGTGCTCCGCCTGGACCCGGGCTCGGCCATCGACTACGCCAACGTGGGCGTCAACTACCGGGATCTCGGCGAAACGGAAAAGGCCATGGAGTATTTCCTCAAAGCCCTTACCATCGACCCCGCCATCGATTTCGCCAGGGAAAACCTGGACAAACTTCGGGGGGGGGGTAACATTTTTAGATGATAGGGACAGAGGGACAGAGGGACAAAGGGACAAAGGGACAAAGAACAGGAGGAAACCATGGCTGAAAAAATATTTTCCGTACCCAATATCAGTTGCGGCCACTGCGTGATGTCCATCAAGAACGAACTTTCGGAGCTGAACGGCGTCTCCGGCGTCGAAGGCGATGCGGACAAAAAAGAGGTCACGGTGGCCTTCGATGCGCCGGCGTCGGAGGAGAAGATCCGGGACACCCTCAAAGAGATCAACTATCCGGCGGAATAGCAGCCGAGGAGAGAGGAGAAACCGGTGACCGACGCCTACGCCCGCATCATCCAGGACAATCTCGACACGCTCTACGGCAACCCGCCGCCCGATCTGGAGACGCGCCTTCCGGCCGACCGGGAGGGCGACGGCTTCGTATTTCCGGCCTTCGGCGAAACGTGCCGCATCGAACCGGGCGGTATTTTCCTGGGGGACCGGCGGCTGACCGGGCCGGTGGGGATCGTGGTCAGCTTGTATGCGCTCAACGCGCGGCCCGAACCCATGGTGGTGGAACCGCTGAAAGCCTTCAAGGATTTCCCCGGAACCCTGCCCTATGTGGGGGCCTTCGCCACCCATACCGAGGGGCTGCTGACGCCCCATGTGGAGACAATCCGGGACGAGGCCCGGCGGATTCAGGAAACCATGGACGGGAAAGCCGCTCCGGCGGGCACGGGGGGCGACGTGTCTTTTCTGGTGAGGCCCCTGCCCAAGATCGGACTCTGCTTCATCGGCTATCTGGCTGATGAGGATTTCCCCGCGTCGGCCACCTGTTTGTTCTCGAACAATGCCGCCGACTTCATGCCGCTGGACGGACTGGCGGATGTGGGGGAGTACGCGGCCAGGACCATCCGCCGGCTCATCGGCGCGGGCGGCGCCACCGAATGATCTCTCCGGTTTTTTCGGTGCTGTAGCCCCCGAGATCCCCCACCCGGGCCTTGAACCGGTCGGATCGGATGGTCTCCAGCAGTTTCCCGATCATTTCCGTGTCAAAATAGACCTCCGGAACGATCAGATCGTACTGTTCGGTGACCACCGGGATGAAATCGAGACCGAGGGCCCGGGCGGCGGCGTGGATCCCCAGGCCGGCGTCCGCGGCCCCGCTCAGCACGGTCACGGCCACGGACATGTGGGTGAACTCCTCGTTTTCATATCCCCCGATGGACGTCGGGTCGATCCCCAGCCCGCCGAGGCGGTAATCCAGGAGGATCCGGGTGCCCGACCCGCCCTGGCGGTTGATGAACCGGACGTCGTCCCGGGCCAGGTCTTCGATCCCCTCGATATTCTTTGGATTGCCGCGGGCGACCATCAAGCCCTGATCCCGAAACACCAGGTGGACGACCCGGACCGGCGTGTCCGGCAGGAAGCGGTCGATGTAGGAGAGATTGTAGGAACCGTCGGCGGTGTCCAGGAGATGGGACCCGGCCATGTGGCACCCGCCCTTTTTAAGGGCCATGAGGCCGCCCATGGAGCCGACGTGGCTGGAGGAGAGGGTCAGGCCGGTATGGCCGGCCCGGAGTTCGTCGGCCAGCACATCCAGGGTGTTGTCGTGGCTTCCCACCGCCACCAGCGTGTTCCGGACCGACGACAGGGGTCGCAGCAGTTCGGCGGTGGCGGGTTCGTTCTCCCTGAGCCCCTCCAGGTGGTTGGCGATCCGGATGATGCCGTCGGCCTCGGTGATGCTGGTGATGACCCCGGCGCCACGGGGCAGCGGGGTGGCCACGATCCGCTCCCCCACCCGGCCCAGCTTGACCCGCACGAATTCCTCCACCCCCAGCTTGGAGGGGATCTTCCGGGTGGGGGTTACCGATGCGTGTCGGCGTTCCAGGTCGGGCTGTCCCAGGGCGGCCCGGATCAGGGGCTGGACAAACTGCTCGAAGGCCACGATGGCCGAAACCGGGTAACCGGGCATGCCGAAGACCGGCGTGTCCGAAACCGCGCCCATGATCACCGGCTTGCCGGGCATGATGGTCACGCCGTGGACCAGCACCTCCCCCAGGGTGGAGATGACGGTTTTGGCGTAATCCTCGGAGCCCGCCGACGATCCGCCCACCACCAGGACCAGATCGAAGGGGCCGTCCACCGCGGTCTTCACCGCCGCCCCGATCCGGTCCGCGTCGTCCATGATCCTCTCGTTCCGCTCCCATTCGGCCCCGCATCCTTCGCAAAGCTTCCCCAGCACGAAAGAATTGGTCTCCAGCACCTGCCCCGGCGCCAGGGCCGCGGTATCGGCGCCCCGCCAGTCCACCAGTTCCGAGCCGGTGGGGATGATCAGCACTTTGGGCCGTTTATGGACGGCGACGGAGAAGATCCCCCCCGACAGGAGCGCCCCCACGCAGTAGGGGGTGACTTCGTGATCCCGGGGAAAGAGGAGTTCGGTGGCCACGATGTCCTCGCCCATCTTGCGCACATGCTGCCAGGGAAAGGCCGGAGCTTCGATCTGGACGGTCTCCTCGTCCAGGGTCACCACGTTTTCGATCATGATGACGGCATCGGTGTTCTCCGGCATGACATGGCCGGTGTTGACGTAGTGCGCCTGGGATCCGACGGCGAGGGTTTTGGGGGTCCTCTCGCCGGCGCCGAAGGTCGCCCCGGCTTTCACGGCGATGCCGTCCATGGCCGCCCCGTGGAAATTGGGGGAGGAGATCCGGGCGAAAACCGGTTCGGCCAGGACCCGGCCCGCGGCGTCCGGCGCGGCGACCGTCTCCCGGTCCAGTCGGCCGTACATGGGAAACCGACGGAACAGCAGTTCCCGCGCCTCGGCCAAAGTCTTTTTATCCAAATAGATGTTGCGCTTGGCGGTCATGCGTCGCCTTTCAGCTCCGAATCCGACGCCCACCGGTCCTCGATGAAGCTCTGGACCAGGGCTTTCTGATCGGGCGCGATGCCGTCGAATTCCGTACCGAACATGATATGCTTGGCGCCTTCCAGCTCCAGCTGCCACCGCACCGTGACCCGGGCGCCGGCCATGCCGCCCAGGGTTTCGGCGCCGAGCCACTCCCGGACCTGGAAACGGCTGCCGCTGTGGAGGACGATCTCCTGATCCGTGGGCTTGATGAGGCAGCAGCCGCCCTCGCTCAAATCCATCAGGCTGGCGGTGAACCGGGGCGCCGGCGTCTCCGGAGGGGTCAGCACCACCTTCAGCCCTTCGTCTTTAGAAAAATAGACCCTTTCGAACCGACGCTGTTCCGTAACGTTCATCGATCGTCCTTTCGCCTTCAGACGGGGATCACCGACACGACGGCGTCGCGGTCGAGCCCCTCGGTATTCATGCCCACCGCCACCAGACCGTCGGCCTTGACCATGGTGTGGATCAACCCGGACTTCCCCAGGATCGGTTCCGCCCGGACCTCCCCTTCCCTCTCCGTCAGCCGAACCCGGATGAAATCGATGCGGCCCTGGGCCGAGGCGATATTCCGGGAGAGGCGGGCCTGGATCCGGCGGACCGGCCGCCGTTCCGCCGACGTCGCCCCCGAGACGTGATCGATAAAGGGCCGGACCACCTGGGAGAAGACCACCATGGCCGAGACCGCGTGGCCCGGCAGTCCCCACACGGCCCGTCCGCCGATCCGGGCCAGGATGGTCGGTTTGCCGGGGCTGATGGAAATGCCGTGGACGAGAATGGCCGATTCCGGCAGGTCCGAAAAGACGTCGATGGTGAAATCCCGTGTTCCCACGGAAGACCCGCCGGAGACCAGGACCATATCCGAGACCGCCAAAGCCTTTTCGACGCCGGACCGGAGGTTCTTGTAGTCGTCGGTCACGATGCCGAAGCTTTGGGGATCGCCGCCCGCCTCCCGGATCAAACCCGAGAGCGTATAGGTGTTGATATCCCGGATCTGGCCCGGCCCCGGCCGCTCCCCGATGGGGACCACTTCGTCGCCGGTGGAAAGGATGCCGATCACCGGGCGACGATGGACCGGAACCGATCCGATGCCGAAGGCCGCCAGAAGCCCGATCTCCTGGGACCGAAGCCGCCGGCCGCCGGTCAGGAGGACCGCGCCGTTTTGAACATCCTCGCCCCGCTGAATGACGTGCTGGCCCGGGGCCACGCTCCGGTAGACCTCGATGGTCCCGCCGATATCCCGTTCGTCCAGCCGCTCGGTATGCTCGATCATCACCACCGCGTCGGCGCCCCGGGGAAGCATGCCGCCGGTGGCGATCCGGGCGCATTCCCCCGGTCCCAGGGAAAAATCGGGCGACTCGCCCATGGCGATGGCGCCGGCGACGTTGAGATAGGCGGGATTGCCCTCGGAGGCCCCGAAGGTGGTCGAGGCCGGCGCCGCGTACCCGTCCATGGTGGACCGGGAAAAGGGCGGCAGGTCCGCGTCGGCGTGGAGGTCCCCGGCCAGAACCCGCCCCAGGGCCTCGGTCAGGGGGGCCGTTTCCATTCCCACCCGGCTGAATTCGGGGATGTGCGCGAATACCCCGTCCAGGTCGGCGACGCTAAAAAAGTCTTCCATGGCGTCCCACGATTGAAAAAATTCGGATATCGGTTACAATACGGCCTGGATTCACGTCAACCCCCACGAAAGGAACCTCCTGAATGGATCATTTTCGGTTCATGGCCCCGCTCTACGACGCCGTTTTCGGCCGCCCCGGCGTCGACTGGTGGAAACAGACTTTACAGTTGCCGGCGACGGGCTGGATTCTGGACGTCGGCGGCGGCACCGGCCGGGTCTCGGCCGTCTTGCCGGGCCTGGCCGCCGGCGTCGCCGTGTGCGACGTCTCCCGCCCCATGCTGGCGCGGACCCGACACAAAAACGGCATTCAGCCCATCCAGGCGGCGGCGGAGGCCCTTCCCTTCCCGGACGCCGTCTTTCACCGGGCCCTGGTGGTGGACGCCCTCCACCATTTCCGGAACCAGCGGCGGGCCATCTCTGAACTGGCCCGGGTGCTGGCCCCCGGCGGCCGGCTGGTGGTGGAGGAGCCCGACATCGGGCTCATGGCCGTCAAGGCCGTGGCCTTTATGGAACGCTTGGCCCTCATGGGCAGCCGGTTCTATCCGCCGGAGACCATCGCCGACATGATGGCGGCGGCGGGCCTGCGCCCCCGCATCGAACGCCGGGCCCAGTTCCGGGCCTGGATCTCCGGCGTCAAAGACGACGTCAACTCCCTTTCAGATGACGGACAACCGCCTCGATGTCGGGCAGTTCCGGTATCTCGTAGACCTTGATCCACTCGATCTTTCCCTCCTCGTCGATCAGGACGTTGGCCCGGCCCGAGATGCCCTTGTCCTCGATAAAGAGACCGTATTGCTTCGCCACCCCGCCATGGGGCCAGAAATCGGCCAGGAGGTCGGTCTTTTCCACCCCCATGGCTTTGGCCCACGCCTTTTTGGCCGGGACGGTATCGACGCTCATGCCCAGGGCCGCGGTGTTGAGTTCCCCGAACGTCGCGGATTTGATTTCAAGCGCCCGCATCTGCAATTCGCAGACGGGCGTAAAGGCGAGCGGATGCCATGATAATAAGATCTTCTTTCCCTTCAAGTATCCGAGGGAGACGTCTTCCCCCCGCTGGTTTTGAAGGGTAAAATCCGGGGCTTGATCTCCGACTTTCAGGGCGATTTGCGGCATCTGACTGTCTCCTTTTTTCCTGCTACGGTTGGTTCGGAGTCATGGGTAGATTTGGCTCACGCATATTTGGCCGTTGGAATCTCGATGTAGCTGTCGGCCTTTTCCTCTTTCCTTTGAATTGCAAAAAACCGCTGTTCGATGTTCTTCAGAACCGTTGCATCATAATACACCATGCCGCAATTTGAGCACACCTCAACAGGCGTTTCCGGAACCAGAAGATAATTCCCTTTGTAGGAATACATATAATCGGTCGTTCGGTTCTCGTACTGAAGACTCCCGCAAAAATTACATTTTTTTTTCACTCATGTCGCCTCCTCGTCCAGGGATCGATGAACTTCGGCGGTTTTGGGACGTAAACGGTTATGCAGCTCGTCCGCCTTCCTTTCGATTCCGCATGGAGCGTGTACACATATTGATCATTGAGGATTTTTCCTTTGGTTAGGCTCTTTCTTTCTCAATAAAATCTTCAATTTCCAGAACAACAAATTCCAAATTGGGACGGATAAAACTTATTCCCGGCGCGGGAATCCTGTTGCGTTTGATTTCCGGCGGAACATGCTTATGATGAGGAGAAGTTGATTCCAGTTCCTCTCTCATTCTCAGCCGGAATCCCCGACGGAAAAAAATTTCTCCTT
>CAZZBE010000028.1:0-14307 GCA_964652715.1 uncultured Desulfobacteraceae bacterium | reverse complement strand
TCATGAAGTCCGTCAGGGCCGTCACCGCCTCGATCCCCGCGGCATTGTAGATGGATGCCCGGCAGCCGCCCACGGAGCGGTGGCCCTTGAGGCCGCCGAAGCCCGCCGACAGGGCGGCTTCGATGAACCGTTTTTCCAGGTCTTCCGAGGGCAGGCGGAAGGTGACGTTCATGAGGGACCGGCTATCCTTCCCGGCCGTTCCGCGATAGAAATCGCCGCCGTCGATGAGGCCGTAGAGCGCATCCGCTTTTTTCCGGTTGATTTCCGCCATCTTTTCCAGGCCGCCCACGGTCTCCTCCAGCCATTTGAGGACCAGTTGAACCGTGTAGATGGCAAAACAGGGCGGGGTGTTGAACATGGAGTTCTTCTGGGCGAAGGTGGTGTATTTGAGCATGGTGGGCAGGTCCGCCGGGGTCCGGTCCAGGAGGTCCTGGCGGACGATGACCATGCAGACGCCGGCCGGGCCGATGTTCTTCTGGGCGCCGGCGTAGATAAGGCCGAAGGGGTTGGCGTCGAAGGGACGGCTCATGATGTCCGAGGACATGTCCGCGATGAGGGGGACGGATCCCGTGTCGGGAAATTCAGCCCACTGGGTCCCCTTGATGGTGTTGTTGGACGTGATGTGGGCGTAGGCCGCCTCGGGGTTAAAGGGGATGTTCTTGGGGATGTAGGAAAAGTCCCTGTCCTCGGACGTGGCGACCACGTTGACGGTTTTCCCCTGGATCCGGACTTCCTTGATGGCCTTGGCGGACCAGGTTCCGGTGTTGACGTAGTCGGCCGATTCGCCCGGCGGCAGGAAATTCATGGGCGCCATGCAGAACTGGAGGGAAGCGCCGCCCTGCATGAAGAGGACGCTGTACGCGTCGCCCAGGTCGAGGAGCCGCTTTGTCCGGGCCACGGCGTCGTCCATGACCGCGTCGAACGGTTTGGAACGGTGGCTCACCTCGGTGATGGACATCCCCGTCCCCTGAAAATCGAGAAACGATGCTTGAATCTCCTCGAGCACCGGCAACGGCAGGGCCGCGGGCCCGGGGTTGAAGTTGTAAGGTCTTTCCTGGCTCATGTTTCCTCCGTGTGAGATTGCTGATCCGTGATCGAATTCCGCGTTGCCAAATCTTCTTTATCGTATCCGGAGCCGAAGGATGTCAATGGTTTTCTTAAACCGGCCCCGTCACAGCCGGCCGGAGCGGAAAATCGAAAGGATCAGCCACACGCCGAGAACCGTGGCGATGACGTACCCCGTCACCCCCAGGATCGACGTCAGGGAGACCACCTGGAGTCCGAAAAAATCGAAGGTAAAGACCATGATTTTTTCCGGGGAGTTGAGGATCAGGGCCCCCGCCAGGATCGAGGCCGACAGGACGGCGCTGACCGTGATCCGGTTGACCCACTTGTCCAGGCGGTTCTCCATGCCTTCGGTGCTGGAGTGGCGCATCTCCACCCGGGTCCGGCCGTCGGCCGCCTGCTTGAGAATGTCGTGGACGTATTTGGGGGTCCGCTCCATGTAGCGCCGCAGGGTGCGGGCGTCCCGGCCCAGCTTGTTGAGGACCTTCCGGGCCTCGTATCCCCGCTGGATGAGCTTTTTGGCGTAGGGTCGCGCAACCTCCAGGAGGCTGGCGTCGGACCCCAGGATCTTCCCCAATCCTTCGGTCTGGATAAAGGTTTTGAGGAGGAGCAGCAGGTTGCGGGGCAGCCGGATGCGGTATTTGAGGATGAGCCGCATCACCTGATCGTAGACGTCCCGGACCGAAACCGTCTGGAGGGACCGGCCGTAGAAAGGCTCGCTGATCTCCACCAGATCGGCCCGGAAATCCTCGACATCCATCCGCTCTTCATCCACCAGTCCCAGGTCCCAGAGCACGTCCATGACCATATCGTAGTCGTGCTCGGCGAACCCCAGAAAGAGGTTGGCGATGCGCATCATCATGGCCTCTTCCAGGTGGCCGGTGATGCCGAAGTCCACCAGTCCCACTTTTCCGTTGTACTTGACGATGGTGTTGCCCGGGTGGGGGTCGGCGTGAAAAAAGCCGAATTCCATGAGCTGGCGGGAGAAAGAGCGGAGCCCGATCAGGGCGATCTCCTTGGGGTCGATGTGGTTGGCCCGGATCTCCGCCACCCTGTCCATCTTGATGCCGGCGATGTACTCCATGACCAGCACGGTGCGGGTGGTGTAGGCCCAGTAGACGGCGGGGATGTGGATCTCCTCGCTGTCCCGGAAATGGTGGCGGAATTTCTCGATGGAGCCGGCTTCGATGAACATGTCCAGCTCCTTGAAGATGGTCCGCTCGAACTCCCTGACCAGGTTGATTATCCCGATGATCCGCCCGATCTCGAAAAGGTTTTCGATCTTTTCGGCCAGGTAGTGCATCACCCGGATGTCTTCCCGGATTCGCTTGACGATGCCGGGGCGGATCACCTTGACGGCCGCCGTTTGGCCGTCAAAGAGAACGGCCCGGTGGACCTGGGCCACGGACGCCGCCGCCAGGGGCTCGGGGTCGAACTCGGCGAAGATGGCGTCCAGGGGACGGTCCAGGGCGGTCTCCACGGCCCGGCGGACGTCCCCGAAGGGGATGGGCGGGACCCGGTCCTGGAGTTTCCGGAGTTCTTCGATGTATTCGGGGGGAAACATGTCGGCCCGGACGCTCATGAGCTGGCCCAGCTTGATGAAGCTGGGGCCCAGTTCCTCGAGAATCAGCCGGACCCGTTCGGGGGACGGCAGTCCCACCCGGAGAAGAAAATCCCCTGGACGCGGCGGCGTCGGCTGTCGGTCCGTCTTTTTGGAAAGGCGGGCCGCCAGTTCCCCGTACCCGTGGCGGATGAGCACCCGGGTGATGGCCCCGAACCGCCGCAATCCCCGGATGCCGCGGACCCCTTTGAGAAGGTTCATGTCCCCGCGGCTTGAGGCGCGTCCATTTGCGGCCGATCTCCTTTTCCGTCTTTCATGGACTCCTCCCTGATGTGACGCGATAGATAAGCGGTCAAGCGTTTGTCTACCTGAATAGCCCCAAGAGGCGAGCCCTGTCAATCATGTTCTATCGCAGCACCACCTCCATGCCGTCTTCGGCCACCTGAACGGCCACATCCCGTTCGTCGGCAAAGGCCCGGATCCGGTCCAGAACCTCTTTGCCGCCCCCGACGATCTCGGAACCCAAATGGGTGAAGATCGCTTCAGGCACGTTTTCCTTCCGGCACCAGGTCAGCTGGGTCCGCAACGGCGTGTGGCCGATGAGCGTTTCTCCCGGCTTTCGGACCATGGAACGCGCCACCGCGGCCCCGTCGCCGATATACCGCTTGACGCCGTTGAGGGCCTCGCTCCGCTCCTTGATGTAGACCACGTCGGGCACATAAAAAACCGAGACTTGCCCGGCGGTGATCCGGTAACCCACCGCCGGCGCCCGGGTGGAATGGGCCACTTCGAAGGCTTCGGCGGTAAACCCGAACAGATCGAAAGGGGTTCTCGGCTGAATGGTTTGAAACGTGTCGATTTCGAGGGACGCGAGCGCTTCCCGGGTCTCCCGGGTCCCATAGACCGGGCGGTCCATTGCTGATTCGAGCCCCCCGGCATGATCCGGGTGGCCGTGGGTGATCAGGATCGCCCGGGGGTTGATCTCCCCCAGGCGGCCTTTCCAGTCCTCCCCCCAATCGACCAGAATGGAACGGCGGTAATAGGTGAACAATGTCGCCGTATGCCGCTTATGGCGGTCGGTTTTCTGGTCGATGTATCCCCGGGTCCCTAAGAAGGTGATTTTCATGGCATCGCGGCGTTCTCCCTGGATGCCTTTTCAAGGGTAATGCGGTTTCCCTCCACCTTGACGTCGAAGATGTCGCCGGAATTGAACCCCGTCCCCTCCAGCATGGCGGGCGGGATGCGGATGAGCCTAACGCCCAAGGGCGGTCTTCGGGGACGCCCCTGGGCTTCGGTCCTGTTGACTCGGATTTCGGTTTTTAATGTAGATTGCTAAAGCAGATTTTGAATGTCCTCCACTCGATTCGTCTTCTCCCAGGTGAATCCGGGTTCGTCCCGGCCGAAATGACCGTAGGCGGAGGTGGGGGAGTAGATGGGCCGCAGAAGGTCCAGATACTCGATGATGGCCCGGGGCCGCAGATCGAAGACCTCCCTGATGATCTCGCGGAGCCGGGTTTCCGACACCTTGCCGGTACCGTAGGTCTCCACCAGTATCGACACGGGCTCGGCCACGCCGATGGCGTAGGCCACCTGGACTTCGCACTTCTTGGCGGCGCCGGCCGACACCAGGTTTTTGGCGATGTGACGGGCCATGTAGGATGCGCTCCGGTCGACCTTGGAAGGGTCCTTGCCGGAAAAACATCCACCGCCATGGCTGCCGTGGCCGCCGTAGGTGTCCACGATGATCTTTCGTCCGGTCAGTCCGCAGTCGCCCATCGGCCCGCCGATGACGAATTTGCCGGTGGGATTGATGAAATACTTGGTGTCGCCGTCGATCATCTCCCTGGGGATGGTCTTTTTGATCACCTCGTTAATGATCGCTTCCCGCAGTTCGTCATAGGTGACGTCCGGCTTGTGCTGGGAGGAGACCACCACGGTGTCCACCCGCATGGGCGTGCCGTTTTCGTACTCGATGGTCACCTGGGACTTGCCGTCCGGCCGGAGGAAATCCAGGGCGCCGTTCTTCCGGACCTTGGTCAGCCGCCGGGTCAGCTTATGGGCGTACATAATGGGCATGGGCATGAACTCGGGGGTCTCGTCGGATGCGTAACCGAACATCAGTCCCTGGTCGCCGGCCCCCTGATCCTTGTAGAGCCCCTGCCCCGCCGTCACGCCCTGGGAGATGTCCGGCGACTGCTGATCAATGCTGGTGATCACCGAGCAGGTCTGCCAGTCGAATCCCATCTGGGAAGAATGGTAGCCGATCTCCTTGACGGTGTCCCGGGCCACCTGGGGAATGTCCACATAGCACTCGGTGGTGATCTCGCCGGCCACAAAGGCCAGACCGGTGGTCACCAGGGTCTCGCAGGCCACCCGGCCGTTGGGGTCCTCGGCCATGATGGCGTCGAGGACGGCGTCGGAAATGGCGTCGGCCACCTTGTCCGGATGGCCCTCGGTTACGGATTCGGATGTAAAAAAATAACTCTCCTTCGACATGTGTTCTCCTTCGTATTGATACCGTTTCGCGCAATGGGCCCATCGCCTTTTCAGGCGCTGGGCCCGTATCGTTTAAACAAATTCTTTGAGCAGCTCCATGGGGATGTCCTGGTGCTTCTGCCCCACCAAAGCGTAGTAGTAGAGCGGCGTGCCGTCCTGGCAGAACCGGTGACGGTACCGGTGGCGGGCCTGGATATCCAGGATGTTCTCCTCGTCCATCCGGCCGATGAGCTTGCAGAAGCCGGTGGAATCTTCGTCGCAGACAAAATCCTCCTTGATGTTAAAGGCCACCCAACCCGGCGACGAGACCAGGTTGTACCCCCGGGCGAAGGCCATGGGCGGAATGTCGCCGAACCCCAGGGCCGCCACCACCGTAAGGCAGTTAAAGTCCTGGCGTTCCAGGGACTGATAAACGTCCTTGGGCAGCTGGGTCAGGTCCGCCACGTGGTAGTCCTTGTAGAGGCCGGGACGGTCCCGGTCCAGCGCGGAAGCGGCTTCTTCGATGATGTCGATGCCCACCACCGTCGTATCGGCGCCGCGCTCCACGAGCTGTTCGCCCACCATGCCGTTGCCGGCGCCCACGTCGAGCACCCTGAGATCCGGGGCGTCGTCCACTTTCTCCATATAATCCTGGAGCAGTGAACAGACCACCTCCGGCGAGTTGCACCCATAGCGGTCATAGAACAGATGTTCGTAGAGGCCGGGGGTTTCGTAGATTTTATCGTAATCGTGAAAGCCAATCTTTTCGGTCTGGCCGTTTTTGGTGAGAAAGAAAAATTCCTTTCCCTGTTCGATCTCATTCACTTCGGGGAACCGAATGGTGTACGCTTTGTCTAACATAACATTACTCCTTTATTAGTGGTTAGTGGATCGTGAATAGCGGCGAGTGTACAGCGGCATTGGGCCGGTCACACGCCACTATCCACAAATCACAGGTCACCGCTCCTTTACCGCTTGCGGAAGTGAAAAATGCCCCATACGAGGTGGCCGTTTTCACCGCCCTCGACCCAATGGCCGAGTCCTTTTTTCATGTTGTCGATGTAGCTTTGACTGACGACCTTCCCCAACTCCTCTTCGCGGCGTTCGGTCTCCGCCAGCACGCGGCCGTAGTGGGCGGCCAGCTGGTCGGTGTGTTCCTCGAAACCGATTTCTTTCATGCCGAACCGTCTGGTGGCATCCCGGTAGAACTGGGGGGATCCCAGGGTCTCCAGGTGGATCCGGTCCAGGATCGGCTGGAGGACCTTCTTGGGGCAATCGTCGGTCATCATGGGGTCCGTGAAGACGAAGTGGCCGCCGGGCTTGAGCAGCCGGGCCGCCTCTTCGATCACCGTCTCCCGATCGCCGCTGTGGAGGATGGCGTCCTGGGACCAGACGACGTCGAAGGACGCGTCGGGCAGCGGCACGTCCTCGAAGGAGCCGTCGATGACGTCGATGAGATGATCGACGCCCTGGACCTTGTTCATGTCCCGGTCGCGCTGGTTTTCCACCTCGCTCAGATTCAGCGCCGTTACATGGCAGCCGTAGGTTTTGGCCAGAAAGCGGGCCGCGCCGCCGTATCCCGATCCCAGATCGAGAATCCGGGTGCTGGTGTCGATGTCCAGCCGGTTGGCGATCCGTTCCACGGTCCGCCGGCTGGCGATGTAGATGGACTCGTCGTCGTTGTCGTACAGCCCGATGTGAATGTCCTCCCCGCCCCATATGGTGAAGTAGAAATTGTCGGCGTCGCTGCTGTTGTAATATTTCCGGGCGATGTTGACGGTCTCGGAATAATTGAACCGGGCCGTGGAACGACCGTGCTTTTCCGGCTCGTAGAATTTCTCCGCCACGTGGGTGAAGAAATCCGGCTCATCGTCATGAAAAGTCTCCTTGTAATCGCCGTAGGTATCGATGTGCTGAAAACCGACGTCGCGCATGAGCCGCCGCACATACTTCTTCCGCAGAGGGAACATATTGAGGTGGTAGACCTGATCGCCGGGGAAGGTGTACTTGAACCGGGCCAGCCCGTCGTCGACATATTCGGGCTCGGCCGTCACCTTGTCGCCGCAATAATGGTATTTGTGCTTGCAGGAAAAGCCGCAGTCGATAATGGAGTCGTAATTTCGCTGATCCAGGATCAGGATGCCGTCATGTTTCAGCACGGCGTAGAATTCGGCCAGGGTCTTGCGCCGGTCCCGTTCGGAAAACAGATGCGTAAAGGAATTGCCGAGGCAGACGATGGCGTCGAACCGCTCCTTGACCTTTTCGCTGAGCCAGCGCCAGTCGGCATGGACCGTGTTGAGAATGCAGTCCTGCCGGCGGGCGTTGTCGAACGCCCTGGTCAGCATCTCGGCGCTGCCGTCGGCGCTGGTGACGTTGAAGCCCGCCTTGATCAGGCGGACGGAATGGAATCCGGTGCCGGTGGCCACGTCGAGAACTTTCTCGGCGCCGTATTCCTTGAGTTTGTCGATGAAAAAACTACCCTCGCCTTCGGCGCGCTTCTCCCAGTCGATCAGTTCATCCCATTTGTCCACGAACGGGGTGACGTATTCGTCGGTGTAATGGTCCGTTTCCCGGACTTCCGTGGGGTTGTCTCCGAAGATCTGCTCCTTTTTGGCCTGGACGTTTTGCGACATTCATGTTCCTTTCATGAGGGTTGGCCGGCCGCGCCGAACGGCGCGGCCGGCGAATGGGATACGCTCGACATTCGAGGGTATCCGAACCTTACCGGTGAAAAATTATTGCTTAACCATGGGGGCGAAAAATTATTGCCTAACCGCAGGGGCGAAAAATTTTTCGCCCCTGCTAGTATCGATAATGATCCGATTTGAACGGACCTTCCTGCGGAACGCCAATATAGGCGGCCTGATCCGGCGTCATTTTTGTGAGCCTGGCGCCCAGTTTTTCCAGGTGGAGGCGCGCCACTTCTTCATCCAGCTCCTTGGAGAGCCGGTAGACCCCGATCTCCTTGGGGTTCTGCCACAGATCGATCTGCGCCAGGGTCTGGTTGGTGAAGGAGTTGGACATCACGAAACTGGGGTGGCCGGTGGCGCATCCCAGGTTCACCAGGCGGCCTTCGGCCAGCATGTAGATGCAGTGACCGTCGGGAAAAACGTATTTGTCCACCTGGGGCTTTATGTTGATTTTCTCCACCCCTTCCATCTCGTTTAAGGCGTCCACCTGGATCTCGTTGTCGAAGTGCCCGATGTTGCAGACGATGGCTTCGTCCTTCATCTTGGCCATGTGGGCGGCGCTGATGACGTCCTTGTTGCCTGTGCTGGTGACATAGATGTCGGCGTGGGGCAGCGCATCTTCCACGGTGACGACCTTGTAGCCGGCCATGAGGGCCTGGAGGGCGCAGATGGGATCGACCTCCGTCACCCAGACCTGGGCCTTCAGTCCTCTCAGGGCCTCGGCGCATCCCTTGCCCACGTCGCCGAAGCCGCAGACCAGGGCGGTCTTGCCGGCGATCATGACGTCGGTGGCCCGCTTGATGCCGTCCACCAGGGATTCCCGGCAGCCGTAGATATTGTCGAATTTCGACTTGGTGACCGAATCGTTGACGTTGATGGCCGGCGTCAGAAGTTCGCCTTTCTCCATCATCTGATAGAGCCGATTCACGCCGGTGGTGGTCTCTTCGGAAACGCCCTTCCACTCTTCGACCACCTTGTGCCAGAACTTAGGATCTTCTTCGAACACCGCCTTGAGGGTGGCGTTGATGACGGCCAGTTCCTTGTTGTCGGTGGGTTCGTCCAGCATGGCCGGGTTGTCCTCGGCGTAATAGCCCCGGTGGATCATGAGGGTGGCGTCGCCGCCGTCGTCCACGACAAGATGGGGGCCTTTGCCGTCGGGCCAGGTCAGTGCCTGCTTGGTACACCACCAGTATTCTTCCAGGGTCTCGCCCTTCCAGGCGTAAACGGGGACGCCCCGGTCGGCCATGGCCGCGGCGGCCTGATCCTGGGTGGAGAAAATGTTGCAGGACGCCCAGCGGACATCCGCGCCCAGTTCCGCCAGGGTCTCGATAAGCACCGCCGTCTGGATGGTCATATGCAGCGAGCCCATGATCCGGGCCCCTTCCAGGGGCTTGTCCGGTCCGTACTTTTCCCGGGTGGCCATGAGTCCGGGCATTTCCTTCTCGGCGATTTCGATCTCCTTACGCCCGAACCCGGCCAGTTCAATGTCCTTGACTTTGTAGTCCTCGTTTGCCTTCATCAACATAAATTTTCCTCCTTTTTGCTTAGTAAAAGCGTGGTTTCCGCGATAATGTCTCCCCAGACGTCGGCGGGCAGATCGGCGCCCATGCAGCCGATGACGTGCTTGCCGAACAGCGCCCCGACGCACCCGGATTTGGTGAGGGAATACCCGTTGAGATGGGCGAATAAAAACCCGGCGGCCCAGTAGTCGCCGGCGCCGGTGGTGTCGATCACTTTGTCGACGACCATGGCCGGCACATGGGTCGTTCCGCTTTCGTCCTTGAGATAGGCCCCGTCCTTGCCCACCTTCACCGCCGCCACCCGGCACAGATGACCCAGGGCGGCCAGACCCGTTTCCGGGTCTCTACTGCCGGAAAACGCCGCGGCTTCTTCTTCGTTGGCGAAGACGATGTCCACGTATTCCTTGAGAATCCCGGGCAGAATGTCTTTGGCGGCGTCCACCACCTCGAAGGAGCCCAGATCGAGACTGACCGTGCAGTCCGACGCCCTGGCCGCCTCTAAAACAGCGAAAAGCAGCTCCCGGTTGAAGAGCAGATAGCCTTCCACATGAACGTGGCGGCAGCCCTTGAAATCATCGGCGCCGATGTCGGCGGGAGAAAACCCCATGGCGGCGCCCAGGTCGGTTCGCATGGTCCGTTCCGAATCCGGGGTCACCAGGCTGACGCAGCAGGCGGTGGGGTCGGCCCCGTCGGTCTTGAACCGGGACACATCCCCGCCCACCTCTTTAAAAAGGGTTTTGTAGTAATCGCCGTTGTCGTCCCGCCCCACTTTGCCCATGAAGCCGCAGGGCATGCCCATGCGGGCCAGGGCGAAGGTGGTGTTGCCGGCGGACCCGCCCGGGGCTTTGACCGGCGCATCCTTTATAGACTTCAAAAGCGCTCTCAGGGTCGGGGAGTCCACCAATTCCATGCCGCCCTTCCGGCCCGGCAACGTCGCCAGAAATTCGTCGTCGGTCTCAATAACGAAATCAACGACTGGCGATCCGACGCCGATGACCTGTACTGTTTTGTCTTCCATGTCTGAAAACACCTCGTTTATTATAAATTCAAGTCGCACTTCAACATCTTGCATCTCGCTGAAATAAGGCGATACTTCCCCTCCAGGACCGCTTCCGGATTATTGAAACGCGGCAGAGGATGTCGTTGCCGTCCTTTCCGCCCGGGCCGCCTTCGACGGATGCATCATGACGCAACACGCGACGCCGCCGAAACCCGTGTAGTCGGCATATAGGACTGCCCCTTACTTCCTCCCGATTCCGGGAAGTCAGGGCCGATCTAATTGTCTGATTGTCTCTAAAAGGTCACCATCGCGTCCCCATCCCGACCAGAATGCCGGGATAGCGCTTCAAGAACCGAAGCGCCTTTTGACAACGCATGATGAAAGGTGAGAAAGTGGAATTCTATATTGAACTCAAGAAAAAAAATATTTCGAAAAGGGTTAAGGTTTCCTCACGATTGCATCTCCTGTTCCTATAAAATCGCCAGTCACAAGGTCAAAGTATTTTTCTCCGTCATTTGTTAATTAAAGACTATAGTTTCTGTTCAATGCATTTGTCAAGATATTTTTTGTTTTTTTTCCGCCGCCACGCCCCCTTTAAAATCAGGGAAAAGGTGTTATCGTTAGACCACGCGACATCGACATCCGTTACCTGTACCCCAAAGCGATGGAAAGGAGCTGTTTATGAAACCCATCGAAGAATTGAAGACCGAACACCGGGCCATCGAATCGTCCCTGAAAATTCTCGGGGCCATTTGCGACCGGGTTGAAGAGGAGAATCTGCTGGCCAGCCCCGAACACATCGACGGGCTCATCGGATTTTTCAGGGTTTTTGCGGACCAGTGTCACCACGGCAAAGAGGAAACCCAGCTCTTCCCGGCCCTGGAGGCCCACGGCGTGGAGCGGGAAAACGGCCCCATCGGGGTCATGCTGACCGAGCACGAAGCCGGAAGGGCCTTTGTGCGGGACATGGCGGTCGCCATGGGTCGGTTCCGGGAAGGCAACACCGAAGCCCTGATGCGGCTGGTCCACAACGCCCGGAGCTATATCGACCTGCTCGCCAACCACATCCAGAAAGAGGACGCCGTCTTGTTCCCCATGGCGAACGACCGGATTTCCGACGAAGAGGCGAACCGAATGGCCGCCGAATTCGACCGCATCGAAAGGGAGGAGGTCGGCGAAGGCCGGCACGAAGAATTCCATTCCATGCTGGAAAGACTCGGCGAGTTTTACGTAAGGGCCTGACGGCGGACGTTTGGGAATCCGGCCGATGTGCACCGACCCGCGGTCCTTCGCGGCCGGCGTAAGGGAGAAACTTTCCCGCGAGAGCCGGTTGTCCGAGTGGCCGACGGAGAGCCTCGCGGACGACCGGGGCCCCCTCCCCTCATCCGTCCTGTTTCTCCTCGGCCCCCATTGCAGCGACCCGGAAGACGGGTTCCGCCCCTGCCTGATCTTGAACAAACGGTCCCGGCGGGTGCGGCAACCCGGGGATCTCTGCTGCCCCGGCGGCGGCCTCTCCCCCCGCGCGGACCATTATTGGTCCAAATTCCTCGGACTCCCCGGCTTTCCCCTGGGGCGATGGCCCTACTGGCGACACTGGCGAAGGGAACGGCCGGAAGCGGCCCGGGCCCTCCGCCTTCTGCTGGCCACCAGCCTCCGGGAGAGTTTCGAGGAGATGCGGCTCAACCCCCTGGCCGCCGCCTTCCTGGGCCCTCTGCCGCCCCAGCGGCTGATCATGTTCCGGCGGGTGATCTACCCCATGGTGGGATGGGTCTCGCGCCAGCGCCGGTTTTTCCCCAACTGGGAGGTGGAAAAGATCGTCCGGATTCCCCTCGGCGCGCTCCTGACCCCCGATCATTACGGTCGGTACCGGATCGGCTACGGCCGGGGCGACGGCCGGGAGGTGCGGGATTATCCCTGCTTCACCCACCGTTCCGGAACGGAGACCGAGCTGCTCTGGGGCGCCACCTTCCGAATTACCATGACCTTTTTGAAAACCGTCTTCGACTTCACGCCGCCCGACCCCGGAAGGCTGCCCCTGGTCTCCGCCCAACTGGACCGGGCCTATTTCGGCGGTACGGATGGGGCTTCGGGCTCCTGAACGCCCTCATCCAACGCCGCGCCCCCCTTCCGGGGCAGGTGGACGACAAACGTGGACCCTTTGCCGGGGACGCTCTCCACCGTGATGTGGCCGTTGTGGGCCGCCACGATGTGCTTGACGATAGCCAGCCCCAGACCGGTCCCCCCCTGTTTCCGGCTCCGGGCCTTGTCCACCCGGTAGAACCGCTCGAAAAGCCGGGGAATGTGGGACCGGCTGATGCCGATGCCCTGATCCATGAAGGCGATGGCCAGTTCCGACGCCCCGGCCCGGACCCGGATGCTCACGGTTCCGGACGGGTTGCTGTACTGGATGGCGTTTTTGAGGAGATTGACGGCGGCCTGCTCCATGAGGGAAGGGCTGATCCGGGCCCGGAGGCCGGGATCGCAGTCCAGCTCGACTGTGATGTTTCGCTCCGAGGCCATATCCGCGCAGATCCCGACGGCGGACTCCAGAACGGAACGGACGGCTTGACGCGCCCGCCGGATTTCGGCGTCCTTCCTCTCCCCTTCGATCCGGGCCAGGTTCATAAGATCCTCCACGATGGTGGACAGCCGATCCACATGGCGCTGAATGATGGACAGAAATTGCCGGGCCTTGTCCGGGTTCTCCAGCGCCCCGCCCTCCAGGGTCTCCACAAACCCCTTGATGGCCGTCAGCGGAGTTTTGATCTCATGGGAGACATTGGCGGCGAAATCCCGCCGGACGTTCTCCAGGCGGCGAAGGCGGGTGACGTCGCTGAAAACGATGAGAACGCCGATTCGCTCGCCCCGGGCGTCGCGCAGGCTGGAGCTGTGAACGTGGACGGTCCGCTCGCCGGCGTGGTAAAAGAGGATGTCGGCCCGCCTGGGGTCGTCCCCCGAGAGGGCTTTCAGGGCGAAGCGCTGGAAGGCGGGGTTCCGGACGGCCTCCTGGATGCTCTTTCCGGCGAGGTCGGCCGGGGACCGCCCCAGCATGCGCGCGCCGGCCAGGTTGATGCTGAGGATCCGCTCGTCGGCGTCCATGGCCAGCACCCCCTCCTCCATGCTGGAAAGGACCGCATCCAGTTCGTTCCGCTGGCCGATGACGGCCCGGATCCGGTCGTCGAGCTGGGCCGCCATCTCGTTGATGGCCCGGGAGACCGCGGCCATCTCCTCGATGCGGGGGGTGGGAAGGCGATAGGAAAGGTCGCCGCCGGCGAAATGATCGACGCCCCGGCGCATCTCCTCCAGGGGCCGGGCGATGCGGCGGGAAACCCAGAAGCCGCCCCCGGCGGCCAGCAGGGCGATGAGGCCGCCCCAGATCAGGAGCTTGATCCGGAGGGAATCGAGTTTGGCGTCGATGTCGGTCACATTGACGGCGGTGCGGAGCACGGCCCCGACGCCGCCCCGGACCCTGACCGGGATGGCCGCGTACATCATGTCCTTTTCAAGGGTGGCGCTGAAGCGGATGGCCGCGCCGGCCGGGCTGTGGAAGGCCCGGCTCACCTCCGGCCGGTTGAGGTGGTTGTCCATGACGGCCGGGTCCTCCCGGGAGTCCCCCGCCACCCGGCCATCGGGAAGAATCACCGTCACCCGGGTATCGGCCGTTTCGGCCACCGCCTTGCAGATCCGGTCCAGCGCCCCGGGATCCAGGGGCGTCAAGGCATCGGCGATCTGGGGAACCAGCAGCCGGGCCCGTTCCTCCAGCCCGTCGGCGCTCTCCTCCAGAAAAAAGTCCCGCAGAACATCCGTGGCGTAGAGGCTCACCGCCGCCACCGCCACCAGCGTGATCAGCAAATAGGACGGATATAACCGCCACAACAGCCGTTTCCGCTTCCAGGCCATCTCAGCCCCTTTCCGGGATCAGGCCATGCTATTTCCCCTGACTTTGTCCCTCTGTCCCTTTGTCCCTTTGTCCCTTTGTCCCTCTGTCCCTTTGTC
>CAZZBE010000027.1:0-26345 GCA_964652715.1 uncultured Desulfobacteraceae bacterium | reverse complement strand
CCGAAGAATCCGACGAGTTTGACCTGGATCTCGATTTAGGCGAGGAGCCGGCCGAGGCGGAGGAATCCGAAGAACTCGATTTCGAGCTGGATCTGGAAGAGGAGAGCGGCGCGGCTCTGGTGGAAGAATCCGAGGAGCTGCATCTGGAACTCGACCTTGAGGAAGAGGAAGTCGCCGAAGCGCCCGCCGAAGAATCCGACGAGTTTGACCTGGATCTCGATTTAGGCGAGGAGCCGGCCGAGGCGGAGGAATCCGAAGAACTCGATTTCGAGCTGGATCTGGAAGAGGAGACAGCCGCCGAAGCGCCTGCTGAAGAATCCGATGAACTGGACCTGGAATTTGACCTGGAAGAAGAGCCCTCTGAGGAAGCGGAGTCCGAAGAGTTGGACTTCGGCCTGGATTTAGAAGAAGAGGAATCAGAGGCGGCCCCGGACGAGGCGGCTGAAGACTTCGAGTTGGATATCCAGATGGATGAAGAGCCCCAAGAGGAGGAATCCCTCGATTTCGATCTGGATGTGGATATTGAAGAAGAGGAAGCGTTCGCAGAAGAAGAAGAGGAGGAGTCGGACGATTTTGCCTTTGATCTCGACTTCGAATCCGACGCTTCCGAAGCGTCCCCCGAAGAAGCAGAGGCGGAGGATGACTTTGAATTCAAATTAGACCTCGAACCGGAAGCCGAAGAAGTTGAAGGCAATCTGGCCATGTCCTCGGAAGAATTTGAAATCGACCTCGACCTCGAGGACGATGTCCCGGAACCGGAAGGCAACGACGAGACCACGATTTTCACAATGAATCTCGAAGAAGACAAAGAACCGGCCGCCGAGGACGACTTTGAATTCGAATTTGAAATGGAAGAGGAGGATGAAGTCGGAATGACCCAGGTCTACGACATGGGCATTCCGTCGGGGGAAGGCGAGGAGGATTTTTTTACCGATGACGAGACCGTCATCGCCGGAGTGGACAATGAAATGGATGACGTTTCGGAGTCCGATCTGGAGACTGTTGTCGAAGATTTCCACAAGGAGGAAAAGGAAGAAGCGCCTGTCAAATCTTCCAAGAAAAAAGCCAGGCCGAAAAAGCCGAAGCGCAAATCCAGGCGGAAGTTCCTGCTGGCCCTGTTGCTCCTCGGCGGCGGCGGATATGGCCTTTACGCGTTCCGGGACAGCGGACCGGTGCAAGGCCTGATGGAAATGGCCGCCAGGATTCCCTTCGTCGGCGACTTCATCCCTGTGGAGAGCGGAGAAATCGTGCCGCTCAACAACGCCATTAGCGGCCGATTCGTCAACAACACCAATGCCGGGCTGATCTTCGTGATCACCGGAAAAGCGCGGAACGATTTCAGAAATCCCCGGGACTTCATCAAGGTCACAGGAAAGCTTTTCACCGCTGGCAAAACCCTTGCGAAAGAGAAGACGGTCTTTGCCGGCAACACGCTTTCGGACATGGAACTCGCCGACCTGAACATGGACATGATCAACAACCGTCTCATGAAACGAGCCGGAGACAACAATGTCAACACCAACGTTCAACCGGGAGCGACGGTTCCCTTCATGGTCGTGTTCTCCGAACTGCCGGAGGATCTCGACAATCTCGAGGAATACTCCGTGGCCGCCGCGGATTCTCAACCGGCCCAGTGACCGCTGGGAAAGTTTCAATGAACTATTTTTTGCTTGACGAAGCCGCTTCGAACTGCTAAATATACTGTTTCAGGTTTGGACGAAAGCACCAGCCTGAAACAGAACACGGCGATGTAGCTCAGGTGGTCAGAGCATACGGCTCATATCCGTAGTGTCCGGGGTTCAAATCCCTGCATCGCCACCAAAAACAAACAAAAGGTGTAATCTTAACGGGTTGCACCTTTATTTCAAAGAACAGATAGCACTACTCAAGCCCGTTGGATGTTCACGCATCCGACGGGCTTTTTGATTTTAACCGAATCGACAGCCGGCTTTTAACCTTGGATGATGTCCGCGTCGATGACGGCCCATGAAGCCGGATAAAAAATGTTTTGACCTCATCCAAACCCGTGGACTATGATGCGACGGTTTACAGGGCTGAATTGAATTCGAATCGACCTCTGGATCGGCGGTTGAGAGGAGGAAAGCGCATGACCGAAGAAAAAAGCCGACACATGACCCCGGATGAATTTCGGAAATACGGACGCGCCGTGGTGGATTGGATCGCGGATTATCAGGAACGGGTCGAATCGCTGCCGGTGGCGGCCCGGACGTCGCCGGGGGAGATCCGGGCCTCGCTGCCGCCGGCGCCGCCGGAAACGGGCGAGCCTTTCGAGGCGATGTTAAAGGACGTGGAGGAGAATATCCTGCCGGGGATCACCCACTGGCAGTCGCCCAATTTTTTCGCCTTTTTCCCGGCCAACACATCGGGGCCGTCCATTTTAGGGGAACTGCTCTCCGCCGGTCTCGGGGTTCAGGGGATGCTCTGGGCCACCAGCCCGGCCTGCACGGAACTGGAGACCCATGTCATGGACTGGCTCGTCTCCATGCTCGACCTGCCGGAAACATTCCGGTCCGACGGGCCGGGGGGAGGGGTGATCCAGGATTCCGCTTCCAGCGCCACCCTCTGCGCCCTGCTGGCGGCCCGGGAGCGGGCCGCGGACTACGCCGGAAACGCGGTCGGCGCCGACGGGCGGTTGACCGTCTATGCCTCTTCCCAGACCCATTCGTCCCTGGAAAAAGCGGTGAAGATCGCGGGACTGGGGAAAAACGCGCTGCGCCTGGTCCCGGTGGACGATACATACGCCATGCGGCCGGATGCGCTTTCCGAGATGATCCAGCAGGATCTGGTGGACGGGTTGAAGCCCTGCATGGTCTGCGCCACGGTGGGGACGACTTCCTCAAACGCCATTGACCCGCTGCCCCGGATCGGCCGCATATGCCAGACCGAGAGCGTCTGGCTCCATGTGGACGCGGCCATGGCCGGCACGGCGGCGGTCTGCCCGGAATTCCGCCACATCCACGAGGGGCTGGACGCGGCCGATTCCTACTGCTTCAACCCCCACAAATGGATGTTCACCAACTTCGACTGCGATTGCTTTTTCGTGGCCGACCGGGCGGCCCTGATCGGGACCCTGAGCATCCTGCCCGAATATTTGAAGAACCAGGCCACCGAGTCGGGGGCGGTGATCGATTACCGGGACTGGCAGGTGCCCCTGGGACGGCGGTTCCGGGCCATCAAGCTCTGGTTCGTGATCCGGCATTACGGGGTGGAAGGGCTGCGCCGCCACATCCGCCGGCATGTGGCGCTGGCCCGGGAATTCGCGGGATGGGTCGAGGCGTCGGAGGACTTCGAGCTGGCGGCCCCGGCGCCCCTGAACCTGGTCTGCTTCCGGCACAAGGGCGGGGATTGGGTCAATCAGGAGACCATGGCGCGGGTCAACAAGAGCGGCCGCCTCTACCTGACCCACGCCATGCTCGACGAACGGTTCACCCTCCGCCTCTGCGTGGGGCAGACCCATACGGAAGCCCGCCACGTCCGGGGCGCCTGGGAGATCCTGCGGGAGACCGCCCGCGAGGTCGCGGAAAGCCGCTGAAACGGCGGCGGGTTACTCCCCCGCCCGCCGGGCCTTGTCCCGTCCCGAGGGTTCGGGAAAGGCCTGGAAGATGAGGAAGCTCCTGGCGTCGCGGATCACGGAGGAGATGTTGCTCACCACGGTGTAGGCGAGTTCTTTTTTTCCGTCGTTGTCGGCGTCGGCCAGGGCCAGGTCGCTCAGGTAGCCGCTCACCTGCCGGGTGGACCAGTTCCGGTAACGGCCCATCTTGTCGAAGGAGAGGGCCACCACCTGCCCGTTCTTGAACAGGCGCAGCCGGGTGAAGATCCGCTTGGTCCGGTCTTCGTTCCGCACCACGACCAGTTCCTTGCCGCCGTCTCCGGTGGTGTCGGCCACGAAGATTCGCTGGGGCATGTAATGGCGCTCCAGCTCGTACTCGATCCGCTTGGCCGGGACCACGTCCGGAACCTGGTCCAGGTAGGTCATGCTGCCGCCGTAGACGTCTTCTCCGGACCACTCCACGCCGTTGCCGTCCGCCTCCATGATCCGGATCCCGTCCCGGTCTGTAAAGCCGATGAGCCGGGGACGTCCGTCGTTGAAGACATCCCCGTAGGTGAAGTTGAAGACGTTGACCCAGGCCGGCAGGGGCTTTTCGCCGGCGGCCCGGTACTCGCCGCCGGCCCAGGTCATTTCATGCACCCCGCCCACGAAAAGGTTCCGGATGCCGCGACGCTGCCCCAGAAGGACCTTGCCCCGGGCGGGCATGTCGATCACCCGGTAGTACCACTGGGCGTCGTTCACGATCTTCTTGAATTTCGATCCGTCCCATTCCAGAACAAAGGATTTGAGGGTTCCGCTGTCGTAGTTCATGGCGGTGACGAAGATCTCTTCCTTGCCGTTGGCGTTGACGTCGGCCGTGTCCACGCTGACCAGATCGGTGGTGCGGTCGGTTTCCACTTCGCCCAGGCGGGCCATGCGGCCGTTGGCGTGGCGGTAGATGAAGACGGTGTCCTTGCCGATGAAGACCGTTTCGTTCAGGTCGTCGCCGTCCACATCTCCGACGGCGAGGCCGATGAGGTGGGCGGAATAGTTCCGGCTCTTCCAGACGCTGCCGGCGGACATGGGCCGGTCCCCCATTTTATAGCCGCCGGGACCGCTGCCCTCGGCGCCCTCTTCCTCGAATCCGTATCCCCTCTCTTCGCGCCAGATGGCCTCGGGGTGGCGGCGGCTGTCCGATACCTGGGGCTGGGCCGGGGCGACTGCCGCGGATTCGGGTTCGGCGGTCCGGCCAAAGACGTTCTGGTTGATCTTTCGGGCGAACTGGTCCACGTGGGAGATGACCTCCCCCTGCCGGGCGCCGGTGGCGCTGAAGGCGACCGCCGTCTCGTCCGTCCGCAGATCGATCATGCGGGCGTCGGTGCTGAGGCTGTCGCCGATCATCGTGAGGCTGCCGAAGACCACGTAATCGGCGCCCGCCCGGGCCGCGATCTCCTTGGCCTGCCGATCGGCGATCTCGCCGGGGATGTCCTGAAGAAAGGCGCTCATCTCCTCACGGGTGTAAGGGCGCACCGCGCCCTCCCGGCCCAGCCGGGTGGCGAGCATGTCCTGGATGCCCCCTTTCAGAAAAGAGAGGTCTTCCGACGAGTGGATGTTAAAGGGCAGAATCAGCAGACGGGCCGGATCATCGGCCCCGAAGGCCGGGCAAAAGCCGGCCAGAAGAATGACGAAGGTCGCGGCGAACGCCGTCAAAGACGCCCGGATGGATCGTTGGGTTTTCAATGGTGCAATGCTCCTTATTTAATAAAGATCGGGCTATGAAAATAGACGTTCAGCCGGTGGATCCGGCGTCGAACCCGTTCCTTGCTATCATGAATGGATCGCCATGGAAAGCGGTTTTCTTATCCGGCCTCGGCGGACCTGAGCATCTCCAGGGCCTGGGCCGCGGTGAGCCCGTCATGGACGATGCCGCAGGCCGCCTTGACGAACATCGCCGGATTCCGGTGCTGGAACACATTCCGGCCGATGGACAGCCCCCTGGCGCCGGCCTGCATGGCCGCTTCGATGGACCGGAACATCTCTTCCGTCCCCAGTTTGCCGCCCCCCGCGATCAACACGGGGGCGGGGCATCCCCGCACCACCTCGGCGAAGGAGTCGGGATCGCCGGTGTAGTTGGTCTTGACGAAGTCGGCGCCCAGTTCCGCGCCGATCCGGGCGGCGATCTTGACCGCGTTGAGGTCTTTCTCGTCGTCGATCATGGGACCCCGGGGGTACATCATGGCCACCAGGGGCATGCCCCAGTAGCTGCACTCCACGGCGATTTTGCCGAAATCCTTGAGCATGTCCGCCTCGTCTTCGTCCCCCACGTTGATGTGGATGGAGACCCCGTCGGCGCCCATTCTCAGGGCGTTTTCAACGGTGTTGACCAGCACCTTTTTATTGGGCTTGGGAGACAGGGAGCTGGAGGCCGAAAGGTGGAGAATCAGGCCGATGTCTTTTCCACTGCGCCGGTGGCCGTACCGCGGCAGTCCGATGTGGCCGATGACGGCGTTGGCGCCGCCCTCCGCCACCATGTCGACGGTGTTGGACATGTCGATGAGCCCGTCGATGGGGCCCACGCTCACCCCGTGATCCATGGGGACGATAACGGTTTTCCCGGTGTTGCGGTTGATGATCCGTTCCATGCGAACGGCTTTGCCCACGGTGTTAAACATCTGCATCCCTCCTGAAGTAGCGGCCGCCCTGGGGCGGGCCTGGTTTCCCGATGACGGTAACGGCTTTTTATTACATCTGAATTCAGACTGTTGTCAAGATGTATCCGGGGGGGTGGTTGCGAGTCGCGGGTTGCCGGGTGGGGAAGAGAAAAGCCGGAGGCTGGGCCGGTGACGGGCCCGGCGCTCCGGCTTTTTCTGTGTTCGGGCGGGAAACGGTCGGGTTACGCCGCCGATACGGTGATCTTTCTCGGCGTGGCTTTTTCGACCTTGGGCAGGTCCAGGCGGAGAACCCCGTCTTTCAGGGCGGCCTCGATCCTGGCCTGGTCGATCACCTCCGACAGGGTGAACTGGCGGAAGTATTTTCCGATGGGGTATTCCCTGAAGAGAACGTCCTCGTCGGGACCCTCCGGGGATTCCACATCGCCTTCCAAAGTCAGCGTGTTCTCACGCAGATCAATGTTCAGCTTGTCGGTGACGACTCCCGGCATGTCCGCCAGGAGGGTGATCGCTTTATCGGTTTCAAAAATGTCCACCGCCGGCGTAAAGGTCATCCCGGGTCGGGTGGTTTCGGCGGGGGTGCTCACTTCCCGTTTCTCCTGCGCCTGAAGCGCTTGAGTGGTTTCAGCCATGGTGTATTCCCTCCTTTCAAAAAGGATTGCGTTGTCGGGACCGTCTTTGGTCTACTTGACCGCGATCTGCCGCGGCTTGGCTTCTTCCGCCTTGGGCAGCGCCACCGTCAGGATGCCGTTGTCGCAGGCGGCTTCCACCTTGTCGGCATCGACGGGGCCGGGCAGGCTCACCATCCGGCGAAAGCTGCCGGCTTCCCGTTCCCGGCGGTGATACCGGGCGCCGTCCGTCTCCTCGGCGATCTTTCGCTCGCCGGCGATGGCCAGGCTCTTGCCGGTGATGGTGATGTCCAGTTCGTCGGCCTTGATGCCGGGGAGTTCGGCCCGGATGCGGTAGGCGTCTTTGTCCTCGGTGACGTTGATCAGCGGAAAGACGCCCGCCCCGGCGGTACGGGGGCCGCCGGACAGCCCTTCATACAGCCGGTTCATCTGCCGCCGGAGATCCGACAGTTCGGAAAAAGACGGTGAATAGTTCCAGGTGGGCCAGTTAAATGCGCGTCTTACTAACATGGTCTTGCCTCCTTTCGATATGATGGTCGAAACATGCGTTGCTGTGTTGATCTTGTTTTTGGTGTCCGTCGTTCACGATTGAAAAATAGTCGCAAACGGCGGGCCGTCAAGGGGGTATCGACTGATTAAAATAAAAATATCAGTCAATTATATTTGCTCATCAAAGAAATATAGTCATGCTCGGGGACCTGTCAAGGGGCGACGGAGTTCTCTTGACAGAGGGGGGCTTTTCCACTATCCTTCCAATAGATTTGTTTTGATTTTTACAATATTATGGGATGGTTATTTTGAACCATGAAAGATGAAGCCGACGCCGGCAAAAAGCCGAAAAAATACGAACTCGCCAAAGCGCCCAGCAAGAGCCTCGTCCAGTTCGACCCGCTGCGGCAGTACTTCGCCGAGGTGCGCCAGTACAAGCTGCTCACACGGGAGGAGGAGCGGGAGATGGCCATCCGCTACCGCGAGGAGGGCGACACCGAAGCGGCCTACACCCTGGTCACCGCCAACCTGCGGCTGGTGGTCAAAATCGCCCTCGGTTTCCAGCGGATCTGGATGCAGAACCTCCAGGACCTGATCCAGGAGGGGAACATGGGGCTGATGATGGCGGTCAAGAACTTCGATCCCTATAAAAACGTCAAGTTCTCCTATTACGCCGCGTTCTGGATCAAGGCCTACGTCCTCAAATTCATCATGGACAACTGGCGGCTGGTCAAGATCGGCACCACCCAGGGCCAGCGGAAGTTGTTCTACCGCCTTAAAAAAGAAAAGGATAAGCTCATCGGGGAGGGGTTCGATCCCCAGCCCCGGCTCCTGTCCCAGAAGCTGGGGGTGCCGGAAAAAGAGGTGGTGGAGATGGAACAGCGGCTGGACGGCTGGGACCTCTCCCTGGACGCCCCGGTCAAGGAGGACTCCGACACCGAGCAGATGGGCTTTTTCAGCGACGACGATGTCTCGGCCGAGGACCGGCTGGCGGAAAAAGAGGTGGCCGGGATGTTCCAGGAGAAGCTCCCCCCGTTCCTGGAGACCCTCAACGAGCGGGAGCGGGAGATCTTCAACGAGCGGATTTTCTCCGACGAGCCCCTGACCCTTCAGGAGATGGGGGACCGGTACGGCATCTCCCGGGAGCGGGTGCGCCAGTTGGAAAACAACATCATTAAAAAGATGAAAACCTATTTCAAGGAGGAATTGCCCGATTTTGAAAGTTATCTCCAGTGACGACGACCCCTCGGGTCGAAAGCGGCGGCAGGCGGTCGCCATCCGAAAGATGGAAATCGACGACCTGGCGCCGGTGTTTCACCTGGGCGAACAGCTTTTCACCGCCCAGCGCGTGCCCAACCTGTATCGGACCTGGGACGAATTCGAAGTGATCAGCCTGTTTCAGAACGACCCGGATTTCTGCCTGGTGGCGGAACAGGAAGACGCGCTGGTGGGGTTTCTCATGGGCTCCATCATCGCCAAGACCCGTTCCGCATGGAAATACGGCCATATCTATTGGCTGGGGGTGACGCCGACCGCCTCCCGGAAAGGGGTCGCCGTCCGCCTTTTCCGGCACGTCCGGGACCAGATGCTCAAAAGCGGCGTCCGCATGCTGATCGTGGACACGGAAGCGGACAACGAACCGGCCCTGAAATTTTTCCGCAAGATGGGCTTCGGCGGCCCCCAGGAACACATCTACCTGTCGCTGAACCTCTCCCAGGAACAGCGGCGGATGTCCCGGAAACGGGAGAACGGCCACCCCGGAATGAACGGCAAACATGACTGACCTCTCCCTGCATCCCCCCATTCGGCCGGAGCGGCTGGCCGATCTGTTGCGCCGCCTCATCGACATCTACAGCCCCTCGGGCAAAGAACACGAACTGCTGGAATACCTGTCGGACACCCTCCGGTCCCGGGGTCTGCCCGTGATCCGGCAGTCCGTGGACGAGGACCGGTACAATCTGTTGGTCCTGCCGGCGGAGGCCGACGTGCAGGTGGCCTTTGTAGGCCATGTGGACACGGTGGGGGCCTACGACCTCGACCGGTACGAATATTCGCAGGACGGCGACCGGATCTACGGGCTCGGCGCCGCCGACATGAAATCGGGGTGCGCCGCCCTTCTGGAGGCGTTTCTGACGGTGTGGTCGTCGAACCCGGGCCGACTGCCCGCGGCTCTGGCTTTGCTGGTGGGAGAAGAAGAGGAAAACGACGGCGTCAAAAAACTGGTGGAAGAATACCATTTTCCCTGGGTGGTCCTGGCCGAGCCCACGGACCTGGCGCCGTGCCTGTGCCACTATGGCTATATCGAAACCCAGTTGACCACCCGGGGCCGGCGGCGCCACGCCTCCCTGGCGGGGCGGGGCGCCAACCCGGTGGAGCGGATGCTCCATCTGCTGCTCGCCGTCACCCGCTATTTCATCGACGACCGGGGGGAGGTCGTTTACAACATCCGGGACCTGATCAGCCCCCAGGCCGGTTTCGCGGTGCCCGAGTGGTGCGAGGCGTGGATCGACATCCACACCCCGCCCCACGCGCCGGTGGGCGACGTCTGCATCGATCTGGAGGAAACGGTGGAGGCGAACCGGAAATCGGAACCGCCGCTGGACGCGAAAATCCGGTTTCATACCATCATCGGCGGGTACGAACTGCCGGAAAAAGGGCCGGTGGTCCGGGGACTGAAATCGGTCTTCGCGGACAGGAATCTGACCTGGAACCCCAAACCCTTCCCCAGCCACTCCGACGCCAACCTGCTCTGGGCCAGCGGCATGAAGCCGATCCTGCTGGGGCCCGGACAACTGGAAAAGGCCCATGCGCCGGATGAATCGGTGCTCTTTTCACAGGTGGAGGCGGCGGCGGGGCTGTATCGGGATCTGATGTTGAAATTTGTAACCTGAAAAAGCGGTTTGCATCTTCGGTCGGTTTGCATTTAGCCCAAACGATAAGGAGGCAGGCATGAAAAAGCTTATGACGGTTACAGTGCTGGCGTCGCTGGCTTTGGCGTCCGGCGTTTCGGCGTTCGAGACCGATGAGTTTCAAACGAACGCGGTTACATACATTCAGTCGTGCAGGATGTGAGGCCAGGAGGTGTTTTGAGCGAAGGTGGAAACTATCGGACTTTTGATGAGGCATATAAGATGCTGTCTGAAGCTCTTGAATTAGGAGAAGTAATCGTCAAGAACCGTTAAACTTTTATGAGAAAAGAAGCATCAAAGAGTTAACGAAGAATAATTTGTTTTGCTTTGAAATAAAATGTAGAGGGACTGCCTTCCAATGATAATGAAAATCCTGAAAAACGAAACCAAATCCCACCACGCCGACCTCGAAGCATTGCCCTATTTCAAAACCCTCATCGACCACAAACTCCCCCTGGAATGCTACGTCAGCCAACTCCAGGCACTGGCCGTCATCCACGGCGTCATGGAAAACGAGATCCCGGCTTCGGGAGATGAGCGGGTGCTGGCCGTATGGGACGACGACATGAGAAAGCTGCCCCTTCTGGAACAGGACCTGGCGTTTTTCGCCCCACGGATCGCCCCTGACGACGTCCCCTCCCGAAAGGCCGCCCTGGCCATGACGAAACAAATCCGTCTCCGGCGGATCGAAAACCCCGTCACCCTGCTCGGCTACCTCTATGTATTCGAAGGTTCGACCCTTGGCAACCGCATCCACAAACCGGACATGAAGGCCATGTACCAGTCGAAGGGTAACGAAGGCTGTCGATATTACTCGAGCTACGGAGATCAGGTAAAAGCCAAATGGCAACGATTCACAGAAGTGATGGATCGCGAACTATCCGACCCATCCCTGCATGAACCCATCATCGAAGCCGCGCAGGAAGCGTTTTCCGGATTGCAAACCCTTTACAAGGCGCTCTACCCCTTGTCCCAAAAGGAAAAATCCTATCATGTGACCCGGATCAACCCCGAAGCCGGCGACCACCCCATCCCCGACGACGAAAGAGAAATCCAGGCCGCGCTCAAAGCCAGCGACCGAACCTGGGCCGAGTTCCCCTACTACGAACACCGCTACGGACAGCGGGGCAAACGGTTTTCGGACAGCGACACTTGCTGGCTGGCGACGCTGGCGGATCTCGATCCGGACACCGTGCAAAACCAAATCACCTGGATCGGCCGCGTCCTGGCTACCCGTGGGATGCCGAGGCTCATGCTGGCGCATACATTGCGGAACTTATACGAGGAACTCGCATCCGCCGTTCCGGACAAAGCTCCGTCTTACGAAAAGCTGCTGAGTGCGGCGGATGTCCTGGAAGAAGAGCGGAAAGCGATCATCCCCGACACCGCGTTCCGATCTCTTTCCGAAGAGTTCAACGGGACGGTCGGCCACGAACTCGCCCATACGCACCGGAATGCCGTCGATTTGTTGCTTTCAGCCGTCGCGGATGAAAGATCCGGCATCCAGGCGGCCCTTCCGGCCCTGCGGGATTGGATGACCGATCCCAACCGCTTCCCGGAAAGATGGATCGCCGCCGTCAACGCCGCCATCGACAAAGAGCGGCGGGCGGCCGCATCCACCCCAAAATCCCAAAGGTAACGAGAAACGATCATGGACAAAACCGACAACGATTCCCCAAGAGCCGCCGGCGGTTGCCTCTGCGGCGACGTCCGATTCGAAATCCATGGCGGCCTGCTGGACGTGCTGAACTGCCACTGCAGCAAGTGCCGCCGGTTCAACGGCAACGTCGGGGCCTACACCGCGACGGATCGCAACAACCTCGTCATGATTCGGGACGCCGGCCTGAAATGGTATCGGTCCATACAAGACGAAACCCCGAACGTCTACCGCGGATTCTGCCAAAACTGCGGATCCAGCCTGTTCTGGGATCCGCGGGGCAAACCGAACATCTCCATCGCAGCCGGCGCCATCGACCCGCCGACGCGCCTCAAAACCACCCGCCACGTCTGGGTGGATCAAAAAGGCGATTATTACGACATCGCCGATAGTCTGCCCCGGAATGCCGAAAGGTACGCCCGGGCGGCTCCTATCGAAGCAATGGGGAATGAGGAGTTGACATGAGCGGTTGTTGGGACGACCAGACGGATGTCGTTGTGATCGGAAGCGGGGCCGCCGGGCTGTCCGCGGCCATCGAAGCCAGGGAAGCCGGCGCATCCGTTATCGTGTTGGAAAAGATGAAGGCGGCGGGCGGGAATACCCGCATCAGCGACGGGTGCCTGTCGGCGCCCGACAATTTCCTCCAGAAGCGCAGGGGCGTGGCGGATTCGCCGGAACTGTTCTGCGAAGATCTGATGAAAGCCGGACTGGGGCTGAACCACCCTGAACTCGTCCGGGTATTCGCCCAACAGGCTTCCGACGCCATCGACTGGACCCGGGACCTGGGCGTGCGGTATCTGGACCGGCTGGACCGGTTCGGCGGCCATTCCGCGGCCCGGAGCGTGACCATTCAAAACAATGCCGGCGTTGACATTGTCAGGGCGCAGCGCAGGAAACTGGATCGACTGGGGGTGACGATTCGAACGCGATCCCCGCTCGACGCCCTGATCACCGGCGCCGATGGGATGACGACCGGCGTCCGCGTGGGATGCGGTCGTGATCCATCGGGCGGCATCAGGGAAAACATGAAAAACATTCGGGCGCATCGCGGTGTCGTTATCGCAACCGGCGGGTTCGGCAATGATGTCGGTTTTCGGATGCGGCAAAATCCCCGTTTGGATGACGCGGTTTCGTCCACCAATCATAAAGGCGCCACGGCGGAAGGCCTGATCGCCGGCCTTAAAATCCACGCGATGCCGGTTCACCTCTCCTGGATTCAACTGGGCCCCTGGGGATGCGCCGATGAAACCGGCTATGGAAGGGGTGCGCGGTTTGCCTCCTACAGCGTTTATCCGGCCGGCGTCGTGGTCGATCCGGGGACGGGTCGCCGCATCGTCAATGAATGGGGAGACCGGCGGCAACGAAGCGACGCCGTCTTCAACACCGGCCGCGCGTGCATCGGGATCGTGGACTCAAAGGGCGCCGAACTGGACGCCGACAGTTTGGGCCATTGTTTAAAGACCCAAAAGATCCGGAGGTTCGAAACGATTTCCAGCCTCGGGGATGCGTATGGAATGCCTTCCGGCGCACTGGAAAAGACGGTGGCGGACTACAACCGGTCCATCGAATACGGAAACGCCGACCGTTTCGGCAAACCCCTCGGACGGGATGCGAATCCCGTCGATGCGCCGCCGTTTTACGCCCTCAGAATATGGCCGAAAGTGCATTACACATCCGGAGGGCTTGGCATCAATTCCAGGGCTCAGGTGATGGATCTCCACGATCGTCCGATACCGCGTCTCTATGCCGCCGGCGAAGTCGCGGGCGGCGTTCACGGGGCCAGTCGGCTGGGCGGGTGCGCGTTGCCGGAGTGCATTGTATTCGGACGCATCGCCGGTCGCGGGGCGGCGTCGTCAACCCCCCTGGACGCCGGCTGAACCCGGTGCGCGACATCCATCCCTGTCAAACCGGAAAGAAAACGCGCTGCTTTCAGAACCGATCGACAGGGCATGCCGGACAGGGACAACCGACGCCAGGGGCGTTTCAACATGGGGGACCCCCTATTTCTCGAACCGCACGGTCACATCCACGTTGACGTTGAGTTCCTTGTCGCCGGCAACCATCTTCAGCAACCCCTGGAGCATATCCGCCATGGATTCGGCGTCCATGCCGGATTCGACTTCCACGGTCTTCTTTGAAGCCGGTTCGGTTTTGGGGGTCCTGGCCGGCGCTTTAGACTTGGTTTTGGATGCCGCGGTTTTCTTCTTCTTGGTCCCCTTCACGTGTTTGGCCAGATCCGGGTGCTCTTCAATGGCCTGATCCAGCGGATACCGATCTTTTCCGATCTTCAGCGACAACCCATACGCCTCTTCGGGGGTCAGGTATTTCGCCTCATCGACAATCTGGTATTCGAACGCTCTGCCTTTGCGTTTTTTCTTGATGAAATGGCCCAGATCGGTCTTTTTGAGCTTGTTCATGATCGTGGAGACTTCCCGTACATCCATATCGGCGCCGTTTCCACTGGCTTTTTCGGCGATGTCTTTGGAGGTTAAAGGGTCTCCGTTCATCAGTTGATTGATGACGATTTCATTGTGCGTCAACTTGTCTTTCTCCATTACGATTTGCCTTTCCCATTGTTGACCATGTCCCGCAGTTTGCCGGAGCATTTGAATGTAACCACCCGCCTCGGATTGAGAATCAGATCCTCGCCCGTTGCGGGATTCCTGCCCCGTCGCGCATTCTTTTCCTTGACCGTAAATTTGCCGAAACCGCTGATCAGCACGTCGTCGCCGTTTTCCAGAGACCGCTTCATGATTTCAAGAAGAGACTCGACAATGTCGGCGCACTGTTTCCTTGGCAGCTCCAGCTCCTCATACACATTTTCGACTACTTTTGCTTTCGTCAGGGTCATTCTTTCATATCCTCATTCAGATTGATATGTACAGATGACAGATTATTTGACATCTTGAATGGATGTCAAGAGGTTTGTCTAACTTTCCACAGATTTTATTATACAATCCCGATCGGTTTTATGCTATAATGCCTTGTAAACATCGATCGGCGGCGGCATGGTCTTCAATCTTTCGGATTGTCATCGCTATCATAAAAAAGGATGATGGAGAAAATAACCATGATGCGACTCAAATCCACGAAATGGAACGCGGGAGGCCGCTCAAGAAGAATTTCGAAAGGGTAAAAATGAAGCTGAAGGATCTGATAAAGGCAAATAGAAGCCGCCGACGGTTCGATCCGCGCATCGCCGTTGAAGCGGCGACGCTGAGAGAGCTGGTCGATCTGGCAAGACTGTCGGCCTCCGGGGCCAACCTGCAACCCCTCAAATATTATCTTTCCTGTCAGTCCGGGACAAACTCGGCGATTTTCTCCAACCTGAGTTGGGCGGGATACCTCAAGGACTGGGAGGGGCCTTCGGAAGACGAGCGCCCCACGGCCTATATCGTCATCCTCGGAGACGGCCGGATCAAAAAATCATTCGGGGCGGACCCCGGCATCGCGGCTCAAAGCATCCTCCTGGGCGCCGCGGAGAAGGGATTGGGGGGCTGCATCGTCGGATCGATCAAGCGCGACGCCCTTCAAAAAGCGCTCTGTTTGCCGGATCATTTCGAGATTCTGTTGGTGATCGCCCTCGGCAAACCCGCGGAGACCGTCGTGGTCGAAGATGTCGGTCCGGACGGGGACATCAGATACTGGCGGGATGAAAACGAGGTCCACCATGTGCCCAAACGGTCCCTGGACGATCTGATCGTCGGCGGTCCGTCATCGCCATGAGAAAATTCCGCCGGATTTATGGGTTGAGTCGCCATGCCGCTTTCTGAAAAAATCGGCCGAATCCTGGCCAGAAATCTTTCCCGTGAACGAGCCGAGACAGCGCCGCGGACCACCTGCCGCCCGGAATTTCTTTACCGAACCATTCGGCCCGGCGATGTGCTGCTGGTTGAAGGCAACAGCGGCTTCAGCCTGGCGATCAAATACCTCACGCAATCCAGTTGGTCCCATGCCGCCTTATACGTCGGCGATGCGGCGGCGTCGCCTTCGGCCGGAGACGCAGGCGCCCTTGTTGAAGCGGACGTGATAGACGGCGTTCGGTCCGTCCCGTTGAGCGGATATCAGTATGTTCATACGCGAATCTGCCGCCCTGTGGGCATCACCGCGGACGACATACAGAAAATCATCGACTATGCGGTCTCTCGAATCGGCCATCAATATGATTTGAGAAACATCGTCGATCTTGCCCGGTATTTGATTAAAACACCGCCGGTGCCGGCGCGATACCGGCGAAGGATGCTGGCGCTGGGAAGCGGCGATCCCACGCGAGCCATTTGTTCGTCTTTGATCGCCGAAGCCTTTCAGTCCGTTCGATATCCAATTTTGCCGGAGATGGAGGTCATAAAACAGAAGGAAAACATCTATGCCCATTGTCAGAAGGAAATATTCCATATCCGTCATCACAGCCTTTTTGCGCCGCGGGACTTCGATGTGTCGCCGTATTTTCAGGTTGTCAAACCCACCCTCGAAGGCGGTTTCGATCCCTATGCGGTCCATTGGGGCGATGACGATCGAAGGGATTGACGGAGCGCCTGTATCTCACATTCCACACCCTAAAACGCAGCCGCCTTTGCAAAGTCCTTCAAGGAACATGGACGGCTGACAACTCGCCCTACATTGTCCAGGGCGCCATCGTGGTTAACGCCGGAGAAACCCTTTCGGTGGAGCCCGGCGCGAAGGCGGCGTTTGAAGCCGGGGCCCATCATCTCCTATAACCTCATCTCCCGGAACGCCCTCCAGGGAATCGACGCGGACAACGACAGCATCGCCTTTGACGGCGCAACGCTGTGGATCGCGTCGGATGAGACCGGCGCCATTTACCGGATCGACCGGAGACAATCCGCTGGATCTGGCGGACGCCATTCTAACCCTGAAAATCGTATGCGGTCTGCCGGCGGAGGGCCAGGGAAAAAGGGCGGACATTGATGACGACGGGAAAATTCACCTGCCGGAAGCGGTTTACAGTTTGCGGAGCATCGCGGGTCGGAAAGCCGTCCGCGTAGGACAGAATCGGCTGTATTAACGATATTTTCTTGACACAACCTTCGAAATGTCTGTATCTCTGGGATATCGGACAACCACAGACCTCAGCCAGGAAGGAGCCTATCATGGACAGCGAGATCAAGAAGGTATTTCAAATTTCAGGCTATTTGCTGCGATCGTTCGCCAACGGATTAGAGAGCATCGCCAGGCAAATCGAATCGCTCACCCAGCCGCCGGCCGATCAAGAACCGGAAGCCAAAACACGCTCCGGAACCGAACCCCCTGAGACATCCCATTCCACAGACGCTCGATCCGCCCCCGAAACCGGAAGGTCCACAAAAACCGAAATCATCATGGACGTCATCGCCGGCGCTGAAGAGGGCGTGGACGTAGACGCCATCGTCCGGAAGACCGGGTTCGACAGAAACACGATCCGGTCCGCGGCCTCGCGATTGAGGAAACAGGGCAAAGTCAAGAGTAAGAAAAAGGGGGTTTACATGTCGGCCTGAATCGCAGACCAGGCGCCTGTCCGAAAACCGTGGATTTTGGTTCCAGGCAAGGAGAAAACAATAGTTCAATGCCTGGCGACGGCGGGAGTCCCGCCATTTACGGCCATTGCCGCGAGGGAGTGAACTCCCACGCTGCCATGTGTCGTCCCTACAGGACTGAAATTGCCAAGAATGTCCTGTAGGGACATCGTAAAATAGCTTGGGAATTCATTCCCTTGCGGCTACCGGTTGATAGCGTGGGACTTCATTCCCGCGCGGTCTGGCGGGATCGGTCCCCGAAGCCGTCAAGATGTTGACGGCTTCGGAGTATTAAAATTTATTTAAACCACCATCTCTCACCGTTTCTCATGCCGTCCATGGCCTTATGACCGGATATGGGGCCATGGTCCAGCTTATCCGAGCTGGCTTCGACCATCTGGTTATACATCGGCATGATGGCGCCGCTGTCGTTTTTGCAGATTTCCTGCATTTCCCCGTACATCTTTCTTCGTTTATCCGTATCCAGTTCGGCCCGGGCGGCGACCAGCAGCTCGTTGAACCGTTTATTGCTCCATTTGGTATCGTTCCATGGGGCGCCGTCGGCATAAGCGACTGAAAACATCATATCTTCAGTAGGTCTTCCGCCCCAATAGCACATGCACCATTCCTTCTTCATCCACACGTTGCTCCAGTAGCCGTCATCCGGTTCCCGGACCACATTGATGTTAATCCCGGCCTTCTTCGCCTGTTCCTTCATCAGAATCGCCGCATCCACGGCGCCGGCGAACGCCGCGTCGGCGGCGTGCAGATTGAAAGTGTGATCCAGGGCGCCGGCTTTCTTCATGTAAAACTTCGCTTTATCCGGGTCGTACCGGCGCTGCTCGAGATTTTTGGCGTAGTATCGGTTCACGGGCGCGATGGGGTGATCGTTGCCGAGTTCTCCGTATCCCCGCAGGATCTGTTTCAGCAATTCTTCACGATCCACCGCCAGCTTCAGCGCCATGCGGACGTTGTTGTCGTTATAAGGCGCTTGATCCACGAGCATGGGAATGGTGTAATGGGCGGTGCCGGTGGTCGCGGTCACGTTGATTCCGGGCATACGCTTCATCAGATGGACGGTTTTCAGTTCGACCCGGTCCATGTAATTGATCTGACCTGTTTTCAGTGCATTGGTCCTGGCATTGGTATCCACGATGGACAGGGTTTCGATCTCGTCGAAATGGGCGCGTCCCTCCTTCCAGTAGTTGGGATTGCGAACGGCGAAGGCCCGGACCCCCGGTTCCCAGCTTTGTAAAATGTAGCCGCCGGTTCCCACGCCCTTTTCCCATTCCGGGCCTTTTGTTCCTGAAGGACAGATGGGCAGATGGTAGTCTCCCAAGATGAACGGAAAATCGGCGCTTCCGCCGCTCAGTTCAAAAACAACCGCGTACTTGCCGTCGGCTTCTATCGATTCAATGTTTTTCAGGTAGCCTTTGGCCCCGGATTTTGAGTCTTCACCGATATGATGATTGATGGAATAAATCACGTCCTCGGCGGTCATGGTTTTGCCGTTGTGAAACTCGACGCCTTTTCGCAGTTTGAAAGACCAATTTCTGGCATCGGGCGTGGAATCCCAGGATTCGGCCAGTTCGGGAACGGTGTTGAAATTGTGGTCGATTTCAACCAGGTTGTTCCGAATCTGCCAGTTGAGATTCTGGTTCATATTGGACGTAAGGGTCGCCGGATCCATGGAATCGGTGGTGGAACCGCCGGTGCAACCGAGGATTAAGCGGCCGCCTTTTTTGGGAACGGCGGCCCGGGCCGTTCCGGCGAACAGTCCGGGCGAGACGGCCGCCGCCAGACCCATAGCCGATGTTCGCGCGATGAATTGTCTTCTGCTGATGCTTTTGTTTTTCAGCAGGTTTTCTAATCTGGATCGATCGGTCATGATGGTCTCCTTTTCTGGTTTTCTGGTAACAAATAGTTGCCCGATTGCCTGTGCTTTCTGAAAATGCCGGGGAAAACAGCGACAGTCCGCCGCCTATGATAAAAACGTCGCCGCGCGTTCATCCAGCAGATTGTCCAGCCAGTCCGGATCCATGATGGGAACGGATGCCAGCAGCTTGTCCGTGTACTCATGATGCGGCGGCGTCAGAACCTTTGTTTTTTCGCCCTGCTCGATGATTTTGCCTTCGAGCATGATGACGATTTTATCGGCGATGGCTTTGACCGTCGCCAGATCATGCGTGATAAACAGATAGGAAATGTTCATATCCCTCTGGAGATCCTGCAACAGGGATAAGATGCCTTCGGCCACGAGCTGATCAAGGGCCGATGTGACCTCGTCGCAGATGATGAAATCCGGTTCGGCGGCCAGCGCCCTGGCGATACAGATCCGTTGCTTTTCGCCGCCGGACAGTTCAGGGGTCAGCCGGTCGATGTACTTGGCCGGTTCCAGTTCGATCCGCGTCAGCAGATCGCGGATCCGCGTTTCAGCCTCTTTTCCCCGGATGCCGAAATAAAATTCCAGGGGCCTTCCGATCACGGTTCTGACCGACTGTTTTGGGTTCAACGCAGTATCCGGCATCTGATAGATCATCTGAAGGCGTCTCAGATTATTTTTGTCCCGGTGCTTGAGGTCCGGCGACAGGGGCTGCCCGAGAAACGAAATCTCGCCCCGTGTCGCCGGGAGCATCCCCGTGATCACCCGGGCCAGCGTGCTTTTTCCGCTGCCGGATTCCCCCACCAGGGCGACGGTGCGCCCCCGACGGACGGTCAGGTTGATGTCTTCAAGCACGTTGTCCACGCCGTTATACGTGGCATGGACATCCTTGACCTTGAGGATGACATCCGTCTTATCCGCGCCGTTCTTATCTTCCGAAAGCGTCCGGACGGACAGCAGGTCGCGGGTATATTTCTCTTTTGGTTTTTTGATCAGGCGGCGGGTTTCGCCTTCCTCCACGAGCCCGCCGTTCCTCAATACCATGATGCGATGGGCCACCTGGGCCACCACGGCCAGATCATGCGTGATATACAGCGCCGCCTTGTTCATCTTTTCCGTGATTTCCTTGATCGAAGCCAGCACCTCTATCTGCGTCGTGACGTCCAATGCCGTCGTCGGTTCGTCGAACACGATGATATCCGGTTCGCAGGACATGGACATCGCCACCATGGCCCGCTGCAACTGGCCGCCCGACAGTTCATGGGGATATCTCAAACCGATCTTTTCGGGGTCGGGCAGGAACAGCCGGTCGTAGATTTTTACCGCGTTTTTCCTGGCCTGTTCGTAATCCATGATGCCGTGCTGGACCGGGCCTTCGGCGTACTGATGGATAATGCGATGGGACGGGTTGAAAGAAGCCGCCGCGCTCTGGGCCACATAAGCGATTTTATCGCCGCGGATGGATCTTAGCCGCTCTTCCGGGGCGCCGAACAGTTCCATGCCGTCCAGCTTGATGGAACCGGACGCCAACCTGCATCCCTGCCGGGTATATCCCATGGCCGCCAGACCGATGGTCGATTTGCCGGCGCCGGATTCGCCGATCAGGCCGAGCACCTCCCCGCGTTTCAAATCCAGGCTGATATCGTCCACGATTGTATTCCATTGATTTTCATAGAATCCTTCGATAAACAGGTTTCTTATTTGGAGCAAATTTTCGGATTTCATTTTGTTCCTCCCTTTAATTGTGCAGTCCGCTCGCCAAATGAAGAAACCAGTCAACGATCAGATTCACGCCGACGGTCAAAAAAGCGATGGCGGCGGCGGGTATCAAGGGAATGAAAATGCCGAAAGTGATCGCGCCGGCGTTCTCCCTTACCATGCCGCCCCAGTCGGCCAGCGGCGGTTGGAGTCCAAGTCCGAGAAAACTCAGGGACGCGATAAAAAGAAAAACAAAACAGAACCGGAGCCCGAATTCAGCGACCAGGGACGGCATGGCGTTGGGAAGAATTTCCCTGCGCATGATCCACCACAAGCCTTCGCCCCTGAGCCGGGCCACTTCCACGAAATCCATGACCTCGATATCCATGGCGACGGCGCGGGCCAGCCGGTATACGCGGGTCGAGTCGAGTATGGCGATGGTGACGATGAGGATCATTACGGAAGACCCCAGCACCGACAGGATCATCAAAGCGAAGATCAGGGTCGGAAACGCCATGACAATATCGATGATTCTGCTGAACAAATTGTCGATCCAGCCGCCTTTGACCGCGGCGACGAAACCGAGCGTCGTTCCGGAGAGAAACGACAGCATTGTCGTAATAAAAGCCAGCGCGATGGTGTTTCTCGCGCCGAAAATAAGACGCGACATGAGATCACGGCCCAGATGGTCGGTTCCCAGCAGGAACTTCCCCGACATCTGTTCCCATACATCGCCGACGACTTCGGTTTCCGAATACGGGGCGATGAGCGGCGCAAACATCGCGACGAAAATATTGAACAAAACGATACACAGCCCAATGCGGGCGCTGAGAGGTGATTTTATGAGGAAATGCATCACTGTCCGATTCCTTTAGGATGTCTGGGACTGTCTCAGCCTGGGATTTGCCAGCATGGATAAAATATCCGCCATCATGTTCAGGAATATATAGGCGCCGGCGAAGATCAGGCCGGATGCCTGGACAACGGGAATGTCCCGCTTTGATACCGAATCCACCAGAAGCTGTCCAAGACCCGGATAAACGAAAACAACTTCAACGATAACGACCCCGACAATCAGGTAGGCCAGGTTCAGGGCGACGACGTTGATGACCGGGGAGAGCGCGTTGGGAAAAGCGTGGAGCGTGATGATCCGCAGCCTTCTGATCCCTTTCAACTCCGCCATCTCGATATAAGCGCTGGCCAGAACATTGATGATCGCGGCCCGGGTCTGTCGCATCATGTGCGCCGTTACCACGCAGGTCAACGTCAATGCCGGAAGAAGTATGGCATTGAGTTTGGCGGCCAGGGACATGCTTTCATTGATGCTGGCCATGCTCGGGAAAATGTTGAAATGAACCGAAAACATCGTAATGAGGATGTAGGCGATGAAAAATTCAGGAAAAGAGATGAATGACAACGTCGTTATGGATATGACTTTGTCGAACAGCGTATTCCGGTAAAAGGCGGCCATCATGCCCAGCATGACCGACAGCGGTATGGCGATCGCCGCTGTCGTCAAGGCAAGAAAAAGCGTATTCGCGAATCTCCATCCAATCAAACCCGATACCTCCCTGCCATTGGCCAGGGACTTGCCGAAATCTCCCCGAACAAAATCCGATAGCCAGACCAGATATCGGACGTGGGGCGGAAGATCCAGTTTCAGTGCTTTTCTGAAAGCTTCAACGGTTTCCTGGGTGGCGTTTTGGCCTATCACTGTCTCGGCGACGTCACCGGGCAGCAGTTCAACACCGATAAAAATGATCAAAGAGATAACGATAATTGTTAAAAAGCCGAATCCGGCGCGCCTTACAATCAACCATATAACCGGTTTCATATGCTGCACTCGTTTTGTATCGATTTTGCTTATATGAGAAGATACCTAAATGGAGCGGTTCCTTAACCTGTATAGGCGCTATCCGCCCGTTTAGGCACATTAAAAGCTCAGTGAAATAAGCTTGCTTTATCGTCTTTTCGGGGTGGAAACAGCTACGGGTCGGGGATGAAACCCAAAAGGGGCAGGATGAGATTACAGGCAAAAAATGAAACGGTTATAATGATGAACGATGAAGCAATGTTGGTGAATAGTAGGTTTTTCCTGGTGTCCAAAATGTCTCCTGTGGTTGAAGTTAATGCCAGCACAGCAAATTCGTTCAAAACAAATTGCTTTGAATCGAATAGATATTAATCTGTATTCACATGTTTTATCCAATCTTTTCACGGATAAACAGACAGCTTTTGGGTAAATTTTGTCCGCCATGGTTCTTTTACGCTGTTCAGGATCACCGCTCAACAAATGATTATAAAGTTTCCGGCGAACATTCAAATCCATTTATATTTCATTCAAATCAAAATTAAAAGCCATTTGTCAATTTCTTTCTGGAAACGGCTATTTTTTATCGTCCCCTATAAAACCGCTCCGCTATTTCCCCGGTTGAAAAAAATAGCCGCGGCCTTGCCTGGAATCAAAATCTACTGTTTTCGGATGGGCTTTTAGAAACTTCTTGACACCACCTAATTCCTAAGTTAATAAAGTATTAAGTTCATGTGTTCCGAACTGTATCGTTTTTTAATAGGAGCTTTCCATGACAGCCGTGTCCAACCATTTCAAATCCCTTACCATCTCTTCAGCGCCGGAGGCCCTGGCCGGGCAGATTTTGAAAATGGTCGAGGCGGGCGAGCTTCAACCGGGGATGCGGCTGCCGCCCCAGCGGGAACTGGCCCGGATGTTCGGCGTCGGCCTGGGGTCGGTCCGCGAGGCCGTCAAGATGTTGACGGCCACGGGGTATTTGTCGGTGGTCCGGGGCAAGGGGACGTTCATAGCGGAAAACGCCCTGGACAGGGGAAAGGCGGCGTCGGAGCTGGAAAAGCGGCTCAAGGCCGTGTCGCTGGCGGACCTGATGAAGGCCCGGGAAATCGTGGAATGCGGCGCGGCCCGTTTCGCGGCCATGGCGTCCGACCCCGGACACCTGGTGCGGCTGACCGACATCGTCGGCGCCATGGACCGGAACCGGGACCGGGCCATGGACTTCAACCGGGCCGACTTTACATTCCATCTGGCCCTCGCCGAGGCGTCCAACAACACGGCCGTCTTCGAGATGGTGAAACTGCTGGTGGACAAGGCCCACGATCACGTCGATTTTATGGACAACTTCCTGAAAACCTTCGAACCCGAGCAGGTCGCCAGGGCCATCGAGACCGCCCGGGACATCATCCATCATATCCGGAACGGCAACCCCGAAGACGCCGGGCGATCCATGATCGCGCACCTGAACATCGTCAATTTCGAGCTGAAGAAAGAGCTTCCGGGTTAGCAGGGTAAAAGGAGGCATCATGTACGATCCCGCCGTCAACCTCGCGCCGGCGCGGGCGGAACCCGCCTGCACCGGCCGCATCCGAAAGGCCAAGGCCCGGGTCATCGACACCCGGCCCGGCATGGACCTGGAAAACGCGGTGCTGCTGACCGAAAGCTTCCGCGAGACCGAAGGCGAACCCCTGGTCATCCGGAAAGCCAAGGCGTTCCGGAAACAGATCCCATGGCAGCATTCCTCGCTCATTGGAAAGGACTTTTATCTTGCAAGCACTTTCGAGGAGGTGAGACCGGGGCCGGGTCCGGGCTCGCTGAAGATCGAGAGCGTCCCCTCCGGGGCCGAGGTTAAAATTGACGGGACCTATTACGGCAAGACGCCGGTTTCCACGCGGGATCTGGCGCCGGGAAAGGTGCGGGTGCGGGTGAGCCTGTCGGGACACCGGGACGAGGAAAAAGTGATCGAAGTGGCCTCCGGCCGCCGGAAGCGGGTTTCCTTCGTTTTGGACGAAATTGTCCGGACGGGGCGGCTGTATGTGAATCCGGAACCGTCGGACGCCCGGATCAGGGTCATGAATGTCGGCCCCGCATATCGGCGGGGGATGGATCTGGACCCGGGCCGATATCAGTTGGAGGTGTCCAGGGACGGGTATGAGATCGACGAGCGGTGGGTGACCCTGGCGGCCGGGGAGGATTTGGAGATCGATGTGTCCTTGAATCGGAATGTGGCGAGCGGGCCGAGGGTGATTGACCGGGATGGGCGTTTTGTGGCTTACGACGACGGGACAGTGCTGGACACGGAGAGCGGGTTGATGTGGGCGGCCAAGGACAATGGGGAGGATATTGACTGGCATGATGCGAAAGCGTATTGTGAGAAGTATCGGGGCGGGGGGCATCGGGATTGGCGGATGCCGACGTTGGATGAGTTGGAGGGGATTTATGAGGCAACGCAGATTATCAAAATAGGATGGTGGGTCTGGGCTTCTGAAATCAAATCAGATGGTTCCTCCGCCGCCTACTTCACTTTCCTCGACGGCTTCCGGGTCTGGGGTCCCCCGTCCGGTTCCTACGGCCTGCGGGCGTTGCCGGTGCGGCGCGGCAATTGAACCTTTGGTTCTTTGATTATTTGATTCTTTAACGTCGAAAATTTTTTTATGGCGCAGTATGAACATCTCCCGATTTATCGGGACGCTTTCAATTTTTTGATTTATTGCGAAACCATTGTGAAGAATTTTTCGCGTTATCATAAATACACCCACGGCTCGGACCTGCGGAACGCGGCCCGGAATGTGATCAAGCTGATCATACGGGCCAACAATTCGGTCCAAAAGACGCCGGTTTTGGAAGAATTGCGGATTCCCCGGCTGTCCAACGCGGTGGTGGACGCCAAAGATGCGCGATGCCGTTGAATTTGCGACAGTGAATAAAGATGCGGAAGGCCATATTGCAATCTTTTGATAATAGGGGGATGAAAATGGCAATTATTGTTAAAAGCGTCAATGAAAATACAATCTCGCTTCCCGGCTGGTTAATGAAACACTTAAATCTGAATGACGGGGAAGAGGTTAAGACATATATTGAGGGAAAAACTTTGCGTTTATCCTCTCTCAACCAGTTCATTGCTTTAAGGGGCGCGTTGAGTGAAGATGATGGATTTGACGCGGCAATGGAATTTCTTAACAAGGCGTGGGATTCATGGAGAACTCAAGACTCTGCTTAGATACGGATGTGCTTATTCGATATCTCAAAGGACGCGAGCCCGTTGCGTCCGCTGTTGAAAAAGCTGTAAAGAATTATGCAAGTTGCGTTACGGCAATTACTGTTTATGAACTTCTTTTCGGCGTTGAGCGCGCAAAAAAAGAAATTGGCGAGCGGGCGCTTTTAGGAATAATGACCATCCTTTCATTGAATCACGCTTCCGCAAAGCGAGCGGCACGCTTGCATTCTGATTTGATAAGTCGAAATAAAGACATCGGCGTGAAAGATGTTTTAATAGCTTCCATTTGCCTTGAATGTAAAATTCCATTATTTACAGCAAATGAAGA
>CAZZBE010000026.1:21852-26843 GCA_964652715.1 uncultured Desulfobacteraceae bacterium | reverse complement strand
TCACAACATGATAACCATTGAAACAGAAAATACCGGCGTTTTTCATCGCTACAGGAAAATGCACTGAACGGAAAATGCTGGAAATGTTTGAATCAAGGGAGGGAAAATCGGGCTCAACGCCGGCCCACACTCACCTCCAAAACCACCGTCGCCATGGCCGCATTCCCGTCCGTGGGTTTTGGAAACCGCCATTTCTCGGTGAGGTCCGTAAGGCAGGCGCCCATGGGCGTGGCGCCGAGTTCGCCCTGGGCTACGGCGGCGGTGATAGCGCCGTTGGGGTCGATGGTCAGGATGAGGGTCGCCTTGCCGCCCCTGAAGGTCGGGTCGCGGGAGAGGAGTCTGGCGGCGCAGGTTTCGATGTCCGCCAGGTGTTGGCGGATGACGTTCTCAACGTCCTGCGGGGTCAGCCCGCCCGAAACCGTGATCTGGTTCTTCTGAAGCGTCACCTTGACCGGCGGGCCGGCCGGCTTTTCCGCATCCGCTTCTTCCGCAGGCGCCCTTTCCGCCATCACCATCCCCTGACCGTTGGCGCCGGGTTGCAGCGCCATTTTCCTCGGCATGGGCGCCGCCGCCAGCGTCCGCGCCACGCCGCCCACGGCGCTGTCCGCGACGCCCTGGGGCAGCGGCAGGGGTTGGTTGACCGGGGTCGCCTTTTCGCCCGTCCGGACGCGGCTGTCGACGGCCACGAACGAGGTGTAAGCGGTCAGGAGGTTGTACTGCAGACCCAACCGGGTGATCTCGCCGGCCATCTCCTCCCCTCGGGAGACCTGATTGTAATCGGAGAGCAGGCGGATCCGCTTTCGGGCCCACAGATGCCGAAGCCCGGCATGGGCCGGGTCGGGCCGGAACCGGCCGACACCCAGATCGGCGGAATAGGATCTGTCGCCGCCCGTGACGCCCCTCAGTCGGACCGTCCCCTTCGGCTCGCCCCGCCATTTGCCGTAGGCGATGAGGGGACGCTGGGCCAGGAGGTCGGGGATGCCGGGCGGCTCCACGTCGTAAACGTCGAAGCCGTCGAAGTCGAGGCGGATGTCGGTGAGCACCGGGGATTTGACGTATTCCCGGAATTTGGCCGCTTTTTCCGCCGCCTCGGCCGGTTTCGTCACCACGAACGGCTCGCCCAGGCCGACCCGGGCCATCCCTTCGATGAGGAACCGGTTGACGCTGGAGCCGATGCCGAAGGCGAAAAGGTTGGCCTCTCCCAGGTTGTTCCGGATCAGGTCGAAGGCCTCGGTTTCCACCCGGACGTAGCCGTCGGTGACCACCACCATGGACCGGGAGACCGATCCCCCGGCCGGCAGGTTCAGGGCCCGCTCCATGGCCGGCAGAATCTGGGTGCCGCCCCCGCCCCGCTGGTTGTCGATAAAGGATGCGGCCCGTCCGATGTTCTCCTCCGTGGCCGGGACCGACGTTTTCTCGAAGATCCGGGAACCGCCGGCGAAAAGGAGGACGTTGAACCGGTCCGTGGGCCGGAGGTTGCCGATGAGGTCCCGGAGCAGCCGCTTGGCGGTGTCCAGGGGAAATCCCCGCATGGAGCCCGACACATCCACGATGAAGACGTACTCCCGGGGCGGGATCGCGGCGGTCTCCACCCGCCGGGGCGGCTGCATCATCAGCAGGAAGAAATTCTCCGTCTCGCCCTCGTGGAGCAACAGGCCAGTCTGGATCTGACCGCCGCTCAGCCGGTATTTCAGGATCACGTCCCGGTCCCCGCCCGTTTTTCCGGCGTCCGCCAGCCGGACCTCGGCCGCGCCCGGCCCCGAGAACCGGATGTCGGTCTCGTGGGTGGGGCAGGTCACCTCGGCGATGGGCATGCCGGCGGAGATGGCCGCTTTAAAACCGAAATCGTAAGGGGGCGGCTCCCCTTCGCGGAGATAGGGGTTCCGGACCCAGCTTTCCGAAGCGGGCGCTTCCGATTCAGGGACTTCCGAATAACGCGGCCCCACCACCGTGGGATAGATGAATTCGTAGACCCCGTCCGCGGGGACCAGCAGTTCGGTGTAGCGCAGTTCCACCCGGATCGTGTCCCCCGGCAGGATGTTGGCCACGTTCATCTGAAAGACGTTGGGCCGCTGCTGCTCCAGGAGGGAGGCGCTCTTGCCCGCCGCCTTGGCTTCCTCGTATTCCCGGCGGGCCTGTTCCCGCTCCCGGATCTCGGCCACGATGGTCCGCTCGCCGATGGTCATCTTCATGCCGTGGACCGCCGCCCGGGTCGAAGCCGGAAAGACGTAGATCGCCTCCAGGGGGCGGCTTCCCTCGTTTTCGTAGACCTGGGTCACCGTCACATCGGCGATGACGCCGGCGACGGCCACGTCCGCGGAGGTCGATTTGAGGGGGAGCCGATCCGTCTCCGGATCGTCGCTCTTGACAAGAAAGTAGGGGGAGAGCGTCTTTTCCGCGGTCTCCGGTTGGGCGTTGGCGGGGATGCCGCCGAAGAGAACGAGCGCGGCGATGAGGATCGCGACGATGGCCGGCTTGCCGGGGAAGATCATGATGGATGTCCTTTCGCTACAGCCAGATGGGGTGGATTTCGTTGATCGTGTCCCGAACGTTGCGGATGGTGGTCGCCAGCCGGAAATACATCAGCGCCATGCCCAGCTGCCCGCAGAGCACCTGGAGATGCTTCGCGTCTTCCCCGGTGGTTTCCCACACTTCCGAATGGTAGAGCCGGAGGGCCCCGATGATCTTGCCGCGCACATTGACGGGAAAGGAGACAATGGCCCGGACCCCTTCGGCCTTGGCCTTGTCGGGATACTGGAGCCGGTCGCTGGTCGTCGTGTCGCTGATGACCACCGGCGCCCGGTTGGAGGCCAGGGTGATGGACTGATCCACCAGGATCGGCCCCTTGTTGACGTAATCGGTGCTCAACCCCGCACTGGCCAGGATCTCCAGCGCCTCCCGCTCCGGGTTGAGAATGAACAGGGTCGCGCCCTTGATCCCGAGGGCCCCCACCAGAAGCTGGGTCGCCTGGGTGGCCATGACGTCCAGATTGTCCGACTCGATGATGGTGTCGGACACCAGCCTCACCACGTCCACATCGATTTTGTTCGCTGCCATGAAGACCTCCTAAATCCTAATGTGATGACTCCGTTGGGCGGTTGCCGTTTCCGCGCCCGACGCCGCGTCACGCGACCACGACGACCTCGATGTCCTTCAGATCCCGGGTGACCCGCTCCGCCACGCTGATGGTGAAAAACCGTTTGATGTTCGCCGGATTGCGGTTGACCACCACCACGTCGCAGCGCTCTTTCCGGGCGAGATCCACCACCTCCCGGGCCACGTCTTTACGCATGGGCTTGAAGACGCAATCGACCCGGTCCTCGGAAAATCCGTTCTGAACCAACCGCTTTTTGGCCCCTTTGAGTTCCTCCTCCTGCTCCCGGACCTTCTGCCGCAGGTAAGCCAGGTTGGCCGACATTCTGTCCATGATCGGATTGTTGCGGACCTGGACCTCCGGCGCCGGCGTGTAGGCGTTGAACAGGGTCACCGCGACGTCCTCCTCCGACGCGAACTTGCGGATGACAAAATCCAGGGCCTTTTCGTCGTTTGCGGTGAAATTGTAGGGAACTAAGACTTTTCGCCCGGCCATGTCGCCCTCCTTTCTGATGGATATTGAGTGGTTTGCAGGTGAGCGAAGGCAGCATGAGTCGCATGTAATAGTTTGATATTTCAGTTCGAAATGCACATCGAATCCGCTCTTGAAATATCATAATACAGGGGAGTGAAAAAAGTCAAAAAAGGATTATTAACAACCTGAAAACATATTGTTTTTTAAAAGTCCGAACCCGGGTGGGCATTCCAGGCCGAAACGGCGGTTCGCCTCACGCGGTCGCTCATAGCGCCCGGAAACAGGAAAAGGGCGTCCAATTGAACGCCCTTTTCCTGTTTAACTTAAACGGGACAATGGTCGCGGTCCCAGAGGCGGGCTATTCCCGCCACCCCGCGGGCGCGGCCACGCCCTCCTCTTCAACCTTCCCGGCCCGGACCCCCGGTTTGTCCACGATCTGGACCGTGCTGGCCTGGGGGCCTTTTTCGCCGGCCTCTTCCACATATCGGACGCCGACGCCGGGCGTCAGCCGGTCGAAATCGTCGTTCAGCACGCTGTTTCGGTGAAAAAACAGCTCCCGGCCGTCGATGGTTTTGAGAAATCCGAACCCCTTGTCGTCGAACAGCCGGACCACAATGCCGCTGGTCTCCTGCTGGGGATGCTCCTTGACGACGTTCTGCTGCTTGTCGATGATTTTTTTCAGCCGCCGGGTGGCGGTCTCGAACACGTCCCGCACCACGGTGGCCAGGTCGTCGTGGATGTCCCCTTCGGCTTCGCCGCTGTCCACCACCAGTTCTTTGTTGGGGGGCAGCCGGAGGTTGACCCGGACCCGGTAGGGATTGCCCGTCTGGGGATGCTTCTGCTTCAGTTCCACCGCCACCCGGCAACTGATCAGGTGGTCGGCGATTCTGTCGAGCTTGTCGGTCTTTTCGTTGATCAGATCCTTGATGTCCTCGTCCGACGACATGCCTCGAAATGTAATCTCCAGCGGTACTCTCATCTACCCACCTCTCTTTCTGTGGTTGCATTGCGTCGATTCCAAATCGACTTGAAAAACCCGCGAACCCTTATTAAATTCCAAAAGGGCGTTCGCCGGCCGGGGCCTTGCGCCCCGCCTTATTCCTAAGCTAATACGTCAAACGGCTTTTGAAAGCGGCGTCCCGGAAAAAGACGTTTTTTTGAGTTTATCACGAAAACCGGGAAAGAGATCGCGAAAAGAGGAGGAGAAAAACGGTGCGGGTTCAGGTGGACTGCTACGCCGGATACCGCGGGGAAGAGACGCCCCGAAACATTCGACTGGGCGGAGGGACCATTGAAATCAGGGAGATACTCGACCGATGGCTGGGGCCGGATCACCGGTATTTCAAGGTTCGGGGCGAAGACGGCGGCGCCTACATCCTGCGCCACGACATCGAATCGTGGACATGGGACCTGGTTCTTTACA
>CAZZBE010000026.1:3775-21752 GCA_964652715.1 uncultured Desulfobacteraceae bacterium | reverse complement strand
GCCTACATCCTGCGCCACGACATCGAATCGTGGACATGGGACCTGGTTCTTTACAGCAGCGATGAAACCGGGGCCCTCCGATTTCCCGAATCCCCCGCCGATGCGGTAAAAAAGCCCTTGTAACCCTTTACCCTACACCAAACAACATCCACCATCAAGGAATGATGCTTGCGATAGACTTCAGCAGCTTCAGCAGTCGGTCCGGCGGTTGGGGACCGTTTTGATCCAGAACTATATCCTGCGGATCTCCTCCTTTTTGACTATTCGCCGCTGTAACTCGGGCAGTCGTGCTTTCCGTCGATGTGGGGCTTGATGTCCAGGATCGGCGTGCCGTCGTACATGTCGATGCCCCGGACATCGATCCGGTTGTCCCGGACGGCCGTCACCGTCACCACCGACAGCCCGATGGGGTTCGGCCGGCGCGGGGAGCAGATGCTGAAGACCCCGAAGGCCCGGTCCTGGTGGGGCGGGGTCTGGACCAGCAGCCGGTCGGAAAACGGGGCGCTTTTGTGGAAATGAAACAGCGCCACGATCCGCTGACCGGGCTGGATGTCCCGCAGTCCCTCCGTGTATCGTGGGTCGATTTCCAGCGTCCCCGCCACATCCGACAGGCTCCAGTGGCGGGGCGGATCGGTCGCGTCGGTTTTGACATAACCGATTGGGTTCAAGGCGATGGTCATAATAATCTCCTGTTCTCAAAGATAATGCGCCGGCGTTTCCGCTCCATGGGCCAGCGATCAGAATTTTGCTGAATATAGCACAAAACAGACCCAAACGCCGCAATCAATTTCATCACCGCGCTTCAAAACGCCTATCGACAAAACCTGTATTTTTTCGTATTAAGACTGAATATTATCCATAATAGAGGCTGGCGGGCGCGCATCGGCCGCCGCCGCCGGGAAAGACACCCTTCACAAAGCGCTTTTATTATGCCGGATGACCCCACCTACGACGAATTGAAACGCCGGGTCGAAGAGCTGGAACAGACCCTTGAACAGCAAGGGACCGTTGCCGCCCTTACCGACCCCTCGGACGATCTCGAACTGAATGGCCGGGCTCAGGCGAAGATCCGGAAAAGCGAAGCCAAATTCCGCAGCCTGTTCGAACAGGCCGGCGACGCCATCTTCATCCATGACGAGAATGGCCGCTATATCGATGTGAACCGGAAAGCCTGCGATCTCACCGGATACGCCCGCGAGGAACTGCTCTCCCTGACCCCAAAAGATCTGGACCCCGATTACGCCGAACGGGAAGAGGGCAGGCGGTTCTGGGATCGGTTCAGACGTCTGGGGAAAATGACCTTCGAGGCCCGGCTGAAAAGAAAAAACGGGTCGATTTTTCCGGCGGAAGTCACCCTGTCGCCCATCGAATTCGGCGGGACGGCCTGCGTTCTGGCCATCGTCCGGGACATCTCCGGGCGCAGGCGCCTGGAAGACCAGCTCCGGCAGGCCCAGAAAATGGAAGCCATCGGCGCCCTGGCCGGCGGCATCGCCCACGATTTCAACAACATTCTGGCGCCCATCATCGGGTACTCGGAAATGACGGCCAACGAACTGCCGGCGGACAGCCCGCTGCACCGGAACCTCGCCAAGGTGCTCGCTTCGGCCCAGCGGGCCCGGGACCTGGTCCAGCAGATCCTGACCTTCGGCCGGAAATTCGATCGATCGCTGCAACCCGTCCGAATCCAGCCCATCGTCAAGGAAGCGCTCAAACTGATGCGCGCCACCATTCCGGCCACCATCGACATCCAGCAGGACATCGGCGACGCCGGCGCCGTCCGGGCCGACCTGACCCAGATCCACCAGATCGTCATCAACCTGTGCACCAACGCCTACCACGCCATGTGGGATACCGGCGGCGTCCTCCGGGTCGCGCTGGCCGAAACCGATGTCGAGGTTGAACCGGCCGCCATCCATCCCAACGCCGAGCCGGGCCGGTATGTCCGGCTGACCGTGGCGGACGCCGGGGGCGGCATCGATCCGGCCATCCTCGAAAACATCTTCGAGCCCTATTTCACCACCAAGGAGGAGGGCAGGGGCACCGGACTCGGGCTGTCGGTGGTGGACGGCATCGTCCGGGACCACGGCGGCTTCGTCACGGTGGACAACCATCCCGGACGGGGGTGCGCGTTCCACGTCTTCTTTCCCCGGCTCTCAACGGTGACGGAGGCGACGGAACCGCGGAAAACGGCGGAATGCCCCACCGGGTCCGAGCGGGTGCTGCTGGTGGAGGACGAGCGGCCCCTCCTGGAGATGTTCCAGCGAATCCTGGAAGATCTGGGCTACAGCGTCTCGACGGCCGAGGACGGGGACCACGCCCTGGATCTGTTCGCATCCCGGCCGGACCGGTTCGACCTGGTCCTCACCGACATGACCATGCCGCGCATGACGGGAGACCGTCTCGCCCTGGAAATCAAAACGATCCGGCCCGGGACGCCGGTGCTGATCTGCACCGGGTACAGCGATAAAATCGATAAAAATCGCGCCGCGGAACTGGGGTTGTCGGGCTTTTTGCTCAAGCCGGTCATGAAGAGCGAACTGGCCGAGGCGGTCCGGAACGCGCTGGATTCGGGATCGAGGGGGAATAACCGATGAACGACGACAATCCCTCCTACGAAGAACTGGAACGCCGCTGCCGCCGGGCCGAGGCCCGGCTGGAAGCCCTCCGCGGAAAGGGGTCCGCGGATCGCCATCGCGTCATTTTCGAAAAATCCCCCCTGGGCATGATCCGGTTCTCGCCGGACGGAACCATCCTTGATTGCAACCAGCGGTTCGTCGATTTCATGGGGTCGTCCCGGGAAAAGCTCATCGGCTTCAACACCGCCCGGCAGAGCACGCCGGAGATGCGCCGGACCATCCGGAAAGCGCTGGCCGGCGACACCGCGGCCTACGAAAACGAATACACCTCCGTCACCGGCGGAAAGACCCTCTGCCTGCGGGCTGTTTTCAATCCCGTTCATCCGGGCCGGTCGCCCACCGAGGTCATCGCCGCGCTTGAAGACGTTTCCGAGCGGAAAGCAGCGGAAAAAGCGCTGAAAAAAACCGAATCCCTTTTGAATGAAGCCCAGCGAATCGCCCGCATCGCCAGCTACGAGCGGAACATTGAAACCGGCCAGGGCTGGTGGTCCGACGAGCATTACCGCCTGCTCGGATACGAACCGGGCGAGGTCGCGCATTCTTTTGAATTCTTTTTGAGCCATATCCACGAAGGAGATCGGGGCAATGCCGAAAAAATCCTCAGAACCGCTTACGAGAGGATGACCCCCTTTGCCTACGATTGCCGATACATCCGGCGAGACGGCGAAATCCGGTATGCGCACCACACCGGGATGGGCTTCTTGGGCGAAGACGGCAAGAGCAAATGGTTGCGGGGGACGTTTCAAGACATCACGGAAAGGAAACGGGTCGAAGAAGCCCTGAAAAGAAGCGAAGAACGATACCGCGACATTTTTTACAACTCGCTCTGGGGCATTTTCCAGAGCACGGTGGAAGGACAATTTTTGAGCTGCAATGCGGCGTTTGCCAAAACATTCGGCTACGATTCGCCGGAGGATCTGGTATCCGCCATCACCGATATCTCCCGCCAGTACTATGTCGAACCCGCGGATCGCCGGCGATACATCCGCCTTCTCGAAGAAAACGGCATCGTCGAAAATTACGAATTCAAGGCCCGCCGTAAAGACGGTTCTGAAATTTGGGTGAACAACAGCACGCGGGTGGTGCGGGACGATGCGGGGCGACTCATGTACTACGAAGGGGCCGTTACCGACATCACCGCCCGCAAACAGGCGGAACACGCCTTAAAAGCGAGTGAAGCGCGACACCGGATTATCTTCGAAAAATCGCCGCTGGGCATGGTCCGTTTTTCGCCGGACGGCGCCATCCGGGACTGCAACGAAAAATTCGTCCAGCTCATGGGAGCGTCCAGGGAAAAGCTCATCGGCTTCAACATGGCGGCCCAAAGCACCCCGGAAATGCGCCGGACCGTCCACAAGGCCCTTGCCGGAGAAACAGCCGTTTACGAAAACGAATACACCTCGATCACCGGTGGAAAATCCACCTGGCTCCGCGCTGTTTTCAGCCCGATCACCCCCGACCGCTCGCCCACGGAGGTCATCGCCGCATTAGAGGATATCACGGAGCGAAAGCGGGCGGAAAGACGTTTGAAGGAAAGCGAAGAACGCTATCGCCGGCTGACGGAAAACGCCCAGGACATCATCTGGAGAACGGACTGGCGCGGGCAAGTCGTCTTTGTCAATTCCGCTGTCCAAACCCTTTTGGGGTATTCGCCGGGGGAAATCGCCGGATTGGACATTTCACAGTATATGGCGAACAGTTCAATCGAGCAAATGCTCGAAAAAACAAACGCCATTCAGCTGGATCGAAACAGTGAAAACCATTTCCGGCTCGAAATCGATTACATCGCCAAAAGCGGCGAAACCAGACCTTTTGAAATCAACGTCGTCGCCATGCGCGGCGCCGACGGCGGCATTACGGGCTACGAGGGCGTTTCGAGGGACATCGCCGAACGAAAGAGAATGGAACGCGACCTGATAGAGGCCAGGGAATCCGCCGAAGCCGCCAGCCGGGCCAAGAGCGAGTTCATCGCCAACATGAGCCACGAACTGCGGACGCCGCTCAACGCCATTCTCGGATACGGTCAGATCCTGCTCCGGGACGAGACGCTGTCAGAAATCCAGCGCCAGAACATCGCCGTCATGAGAACCAGCGGAGAACACCTGCTCACCCTCATCAACGACATCCTGGACATCGCCAAAATCGAAGCCGGCAAGCTCAAAATCGAGTTCGGTCCGACGGATTTAAGGGCGCTGATCGCCAATGTCGCCGCCATGCTGCGCGCCAAAGCGTTTAAAAAGCAAATCCAACTGGTCGAAACCATTGATCCGGAACTCCCCCGTTTCGTTGAAGCCGACGAAAAACGGCTCCGGCAGGTGCTGTTGAACCTTCTCTCCAACGCCGTCAAATTCACAAAAGAAGGAAGCGCAACCCTTCGCGCCCGCCCGGCGGGCGACCGGATCGCGTTCTCGGTGTCCGACACCGGCGTGGGGATACCGGAAGACAAAATAACCGCGGCATTCGACGCTTTTCAACAGTTGGCGCCCATCGCCGACAAAACCGAGGGGACCGGTCTGGGATTGACCATCAGCCAGAACCTGGTAAAGTTGATGGGCGGCCGCATCACCGTGGACAGCACGGTCGGGCGGGGCAGCGTTTTCGGGTTTCAAATCCCGCTGGTCGATCTGAATGGGAAGCACGCCGACGGCGCCTTGGAAGAGATTCATGCTCCTGAAATTGCAACTGAAATCGGCCATGCGGAAACGATCGGACCCATCGTTCCCCCACCGAAAACGGACATCGCGGCCCTTCACGCCATGTCGCGGATCGGCGATCTGTCCGCCGTTGTCGATTATGCGGCGAAGATTCGCGAAACCGATCCCCAGGCCGAGGGTTTCTGCCGGGCCATCGAACAGTATGCGGCGGAATGCGATGTAACGGCCATCAGAAAACTCATCGAAGGGTACATGGGAGGCGAAAAATGAGCAACGACGAACGGATAGAGGGCACGGTCCTGATCGTGGACGACGATCCCCGGAATCTGAAGGTGTTGAACAGCCTCCTCCGGAACGCCGGGTTCCAGGTTCTGCTGGCGAAAGACGGCGCCCAATGCCTCGAAAGCGCCGAGCTGGGGCGGCCCGACCTCATCCTTCTGGACATCGTCATGACGGAAATGGACGGCTACGAAACCTGCCGGCGGCTCAAAGCGGGGCCGAAAACCGCCGACATCCCGGTGATCTTCATCTCCGCCCTGGCCGAGCAGGACAACATCCTCCAGGGATTCGACGCCGGCGGCGTGGATTACGTCGCCAAACCCTTTCAGCGGGAGGAAGTCCTGGCCCGGGTCATGGCCCATGTCACCATCCAGCGCCAGAAAAACGAACTCTGCGCCTGCACCCTCGGCCTTGAAGCGAAAATAAAAGAGACGGAAAAGATGGCGGCTTCCCTGGAGAGAAGCGAACGCCGTCTGAACGAGGCCCAGGTTTTGGCCGGTTTGGGAAACTGGGAGCGGGACCTGGCCACCGGCGAAAGCAACTGGTCCGATAATCAATATCGTCTGTTCGGTTACGAGCCCGGAGAAGAAAAAGGCGATTACGATCTTTTCAAAAAGCATGTCCATCCCGAGGATCTGGACCGGGTTGTCAAGGCCATTGAGGACTGCATTCGAATAGGCCGGCCCTATGAAATCGAATACCGGTATCTCCCGTTGAACGGGGAGGTTCGTTATGCCCATGCCGTTGACGAAATCGAGTTCGACCAAACCGGCCGCCCAACCCGAATCCTCGGCACATTCCAGGACATCACCGAACGCAAAAAGACGGAGGAAGAACGCCTGCGGATGGAGCGCCGCCTCCAGACGGCCCGGCGCCTGGAGAGCCTCGGCATCCTGGCCGGCGGGATCGCCCACGACTTCAACAACCTCCTGTACGTGGTGTTGGGCAATCTCGATATGGCCAGGGAAGATGTACCGGAATATTCCGAAGCCCATCGTTTTCTTGAAGAATCTGAAAAAGCGGCCCAGCGCGCCGTTCATCTCGTCCGCCAGATGCTGGCCTATTCCGGCAAAGGCCAGTTCCTCGTCTCGCACATCGACATCGGCGACCTTATCCGGGACAACGTCCGGGAACTGCAAATCGCCGTCTCCGGAAAGGCCCGGCTCACCCTGGATCTGGCCCCCGACCTCCCGCCCGTGAAAGGCGACGCCCGCCAGCTATTGCAGCTCCTCACGAACCTGGTGATCAACGCCGCCGAAGCCTGCGAACAAGACGGCGGCAACGTCGCCATCGCCACAAGCGCCCGAACCTGCGATCGAGGATATATGTCCGAAACCATTCCCGATATCTTCATATCCTCCGAGGCGCCGCTCGCGCCGGCGCCCTTTGTGGTCATCGACGTGACGGACGACGGCCCCGGCATGGGTCCCGACACCAAAAAGCGGATTTTCGAGCCCTTTTTCACCACCAAGTTCCAGGGCCGGGGCCTGGGGCTGGCCGCGGCCATGGGCATCGTCCGGGGACACGGGGGCTACATCCGGGTGGACAGCGAACCGGGCCGGGGGTCGGTGTTCCGGGTGCTGCTGCCCGCGTTGACGGAAACCCCGTAACCCACGGGGACAGCCATGCGCCATCGTCACATCGATTCAGCGCCCGATCCATAGCGCCCCGACCCGGCCCCCGTCTTTCCGCCCCCTTCGGCGTCGAACAGATACCCCCTGGACCGGATGCTGATGAAGTGCCGGGGCGACCGGGGATCGGCTTCGAAGTATTTCCGCAGCCGGACGATGAAGTTGTCCACGGTCCGGGTGGAGGTGAACCGGGAATAGCCCCACCCCGCCTCCAGGAGCAGCTTTCGCGGCAGCGGTTTGCCGGGGTTTTCCGCGAACACGGTCAGCAGCTTCAACTCCTGATCCGTCAACCGGATCGTCCCCGCCGCGCAGTCCGCCTCGCCCGTTTCCAGATCGACCCGGTTTTCGCCGAAGACAAGGATGTGTTCCGCCGCGTCGCCCTTCCCGTCCGTCGTCCTGTCCGGGTCGCCCCATGCCGACCGGGTCAGCAGCCGTTCCACCCGCAGGAGCAGTTCCTCCAGCACAAAGGGCTTGACCATGTAATCGTCCACGCCGTGGATCAGCCCCCGCACCCGGTCTTCCGCCGTGCTCCTGGCCGACAGGATGAGAACCGGCAGTTTTTCGTCCTCCGCCCGGATCCGACGGAGCACCTTGATCCCGTCCACCCCCGGCAGCATGATGTCCAGCACGATCAGGTCCGGCCCCCACCCGCGCCATTTTTCCAGGGCCGCGGTCCCGTTCCCGGCGATCTCGACCGAGTACCCCTGGAGGGAGAGGTTGAGCTGGAGTCCCTCGGCGATGTGGCGTTCATCCTCGACAATCAAAATTCGTTTCCCGGCATGGCTGCTTTCGGTCATGGCGTCCTCTTTTTCCGCTATCCCAAAACGTTCTTGTCCGGCAGCGACAGGGTGAAGCGGCTCCCCTTTCCGGGCCCTTCGCTCTGGGCGGTCAACCGACCGCCATGGAGCCGGGCGATGGACTGGGACAGGTAAAGGCCGATGCCGCTGCCCCGGGCCGTCATGTCGTCGGCTTGGCCCACCTGGTAGAATTTCCGGAAGATCCGCCGCAGCTCCCGTTTTTCGATGCCGATGCCGTTGTCCTCGAAGGTCAACAGAATCCGCCCCCGCCGGACCGCCAGGCGGATGGAAAGCGCCGGGCGTTCGGAGTGGTTGTACTTGACGGCGTTGGTGACCAGATTCATGACCAGCATATCGAACATCACCGGATCGATCCGGTATAAAAAGTCCCGGTCTTTGGGAAAGTCCGTATCGATGCGGCAGTTCTCGATCAGGTGGGCGTTGCGCTCCAGAAATTCCGCCAGGGCTTCCCTCAGATCCTTCAGAATGAAATTCCCCGCATAGCTTTTACTCTCGATCCGCGCCAGGTCGAGGATGCTGTTGATGGTGGTGTTGAGCCGGACGGCGTCCTGGATCATGTAGTCGATGTACTTCAACTGGCTTTCCCGGGGAAGCGAATGCTTCTGGAAGGTTTCCAGGTAAAGCCGCAACGAGGTCACCGGTGTTTTGAGTTCATGGGTGAAATTATTGATAAAATTGTTCTGAAGCCGGTAGAGCCGGACGGTTTTCAGGTTGTAGACGAAAATAATGAAGATGCCCAGGAGGATAATCCCCACCAGGGTCGAAAGCACCAGGATCACCAACCATGTCTCCGCCGCCAGCACCTGCCGGGCGTCCAGGTCGAACCGCTCCATGAGCCGTTTCAGACCGCTGCTGATTTCGATGTACCAGTAGATGTACAGAAAAAGGGAGGCCACCAGGGCCAGGATGGACCCGGTAAAAACCAGCACGGGATGAAGGAACCAGCGGGATTGTCTCATGAACCGACTTTACCCCATTGTCAGGGAAAACTCAATGGCCATTCGATTGTAAAACTATTGTAAAATACCGGATATAGGGGTTTTTTCCTCATCCGCCCGTGTTATGGTAGGGCACATATCAATACCGACACTGAAAAGGAATCCATGATGTATTTCAATACAACCCAACCGATCCAGTCCGTCCACCCCGTCCACCCCGTCCACCCGGTCCACCCATCCGGCAAAGGCGCCCGGGTCCTCCTGACCAGCGTCTTCGGCCCCTACGCCCGGGACGACGCATTCGGCAGCCGCGCCATCAACCCCATGGAACTGTACCACAACCAGGTCACCCGCGTCCAAGGCCCCTTCTCCCTGCGGATGTTCCACCGCTCCTTCGGCCTCATGTTCATCCAGGCCAACCTGAACGCCCCCTGCACGCTGCTGGATTTCCCCGACCTGGACCGCTTCATCGCGGAAATCCGCGATAACCGCTACGATATCGTCGGCATCAGCGCCATCATCCCCAACATCGGGAAAGTCAAAAAGATGTGCGAGCTGATCCGGGAGCACGCGCCGAACTGCGCCATCGTGGTGGGGGGGCATGTGGCCAACGCGCCGGACATCGAAAACCGGATCGACGCCGACCACATCGTCAAGGGCGACGGCGTCGCCTGGTTCCGCCGGTATCTCAAAGAGGACGACGCCGCGCCGGTCCGCCATCCCCGGTCCTTGTCGGGCTTCGACATGCGGATCATGGGTCACGCCGAAAACCCCAACGCCAAAGACACCGCGGGCATTCTCATCCCATCGGTGGGCTGTCCGGTGGGATGCAATTTCTGCTCCACGTCCGCCCTGTTCGGCGGCAAGGGAAATTTCGTCAATTTTTACAGAACCGGCGACGACCTGTTCCGGGTCATGGCCGATCTGGAAACGGATCTCGGGGTCAGCGCCTTTTTCGTCCTGGACGAGAATTTCCTCCTCCACCGGAAGCGGGCCCTCCGGCTGCTGGACCTCATGGCGGCAAACGACAAGTCGTGGTCCCTCTATGTGTTCAGTTCCGCCCGGGTTCTTAAATCCTACACCATGGCTCAACTCATCGGCCTGGGCGTTTCCTGGGTCTGGATGGGGCTGGAAGGCGAGAGCAGCGCCTACCGCAAACTGAAGGACGTGGACACCTTCGACCTGGTCGAAAGCCTCCAGTCCAACGGCATCAAGGTGCTGGGATCGTCCATCATCGGCCTCGAAACCCACACGCCGGAAACCATCGGCGCGGCCATCGACCACGCCGCGGCCCACAACACCGTTTTCCATCAGTTCATGCTCTACACCCCCAACCCCGGAACCCCGTTGTACGAGAGCCACAAAAGGGCCGGGACGCTGATCCCCGACTTTCCCGAGGCCGACGCCCACGGCCAGTACCGGTTCAACTACCGGCACCCGGCCATCAAAAACGGTGAGGAAAGCGGGTTTCTACTGGATGCCTTCAAAAAAGATTTCGACGTCAACGGCCCCAGCCTGGCCCGGCTCGTCCGCGTGACCCTGGACGGCTACCTCAAACACCGGTCCCACCCCGACCCCCGGGTTCGTGAACGATACGAACGAGAAGTCGCGCCCCTGAAAACCACCTACGCCGGGGCGGTCTGGGCCATGAAGGCGCATTACAAAGGAAACGAAGCCATACACGACAAAATGAAACGCCTCCTCTCGGACATCTACGCCGCCTTCGGGCTCACCACCCGAATGGTCGCGCCGGTGGTGGGCCGGTATCTGCTGCATTCTCTGAGAAAAGAAGAACGGCGGCTGGAAGCGGGGATGACGCTGGAGCCGCGCTGTTTTTATGAGCGGAATGAAGCGGCGCGAACGGAGCACGCCCGGCCGATTGGCGCCAAAGATGCGCCCATTGGGCTGGAACCGGTGGGGGTGAGGGTGAGTTGAGTCATTCGGAAATGATTTCTTCGATAATGTGCGGAAGGTTGGGTGCCACTGCTCCCAACCTCAACCCAAATCCTCCGAACCATAAAAAAAGAGGCCGAAACCGGCCTCTTTTTCCACACTAAAAAATGACGACAGGGACTATTTGACGGCCGAAGCCTCCTTGATCCACTTGTCCCATTGTTCCTGATTCGCCTCTATCCACTCATCCACGTGGCGTTCGATGTCCTTCTGCTTGTCCTCGCCCTCGAACATCTTCTGATTCTGGGCCGCGATGTCGGACAGGGGCACGGACATCAGTTCGAACAGCTTGCCCGCCGCGGGATTCTTCTTCAGGAACTTCTTGTTGGCCACCACCACGATGTCGTTGGCCACGAAGCCCATCTTGATGGGATCGGTCACGGCGCCCTCGATGCCCGAGGCGACCATGCCGTCTTCCAGACCTTCCTGGCCTTCGGAAGGGATGATTTCAGGCACGTTGATCCACATCACGTCCTTGCCCGGCTTGAACTTGTTGACGGTCCAGTTGGGGGTCCAGGTGTAAAAGAAGACGTATTCACCGGCCTGGGCCCGGGCCACGGCGTCGGCCATGCTGGCGGAATATCCGGCCTTGATGGCGTTGACGTGGTCGTCCATGTCGTAGACGTCCATGTGATGGGTGATCACCTTTTCGCAGCCCCATCCGGGCGGACAGGCCACCAAGTCGGCCTTGCCGTCGCCGTTGGCGTCAAACGCCTTCTTCACTTCGTCGCGCTTGAAGTCGTCCAGAGACTCGAGGTTTAACTTCTCCACGGCTTTCTTGGACACCAGGTACCCCTGGACCGCGCCGCCCTTTACGATGACGCCGGCTTTCGCCGCCGTGTCGTCGAAGTTTTTGGGAAGCTGGGCGTTGTGCAGCGGGAACCAGCCGTTGGCCCAGAAGTCCACGTCGCCCTGGGTGACCGACTGGTAGAAGATCGGATTGCTGAATTCCTTGGGATCTTCGACGGTGTAACCCAATTCCTCCATGGCCCGGCTGTAAAGGGCCTCCAGGAAAAACCCCGTGGTCCAGGTGGCCCGGGCCGGCTGAACGGTCTTGCCCTTGCCCGGCATGTCGGCGGCCCAGGCCGCGCCCCCCAGCAGGGTCAATGCCAGCAGAATCGTCAACACTTTTGCCGTTTTGCTCTGAATCTTCATGATCGGTCCTCCTCCTCTATAACGGTGTTTACCGATGCCGGACCGCTTCGCCCCGGCTACTTGGACTTCGGTTTCCCGAAGGACTGGGTGATGCGGTCCAGGACCATGGCCATGAGCACGATGCTCAGGCCGCCCACGCCTGCGAGTCCGACCTGCAGGCTGTTCAAACCTTGAAAAACGGGCACGCCGAGGCCGCCGGCCCCGATGAGCGCCGCGATGACCACCATGGACAGCGACAGCATGATGGTCTGGTTGAGGCCGGCCATGATGGTGGGCATGGCCAGCGGAATCTGGACCCGCCGGAGGATCTGCTGCCGGGTGCCGCCGAAGGCCTTGGTCGCCTCCAGCAGCTCCAGCGGCACCTGGCGGATGCCCAGGTTGGTGAGCCGGATGATCGGCGGCATGGCGAAGATGATGGTGGCGATGACGCCGGCCACGGTGCCGATGGAAAAAAGCATGACCACGGGCACCAGGTAGACGAAGGCCGGCGTGGTCTGCATGGCGTCGAGCACGGGACGGATCCAGGCCGCGAATTTATCGCTCTGGGATGCGGCGATCCCCAACGGCACGCCCACCACCGTGCAGAAAAAGACGGCGCTCAGGACCATGGAGAGCGTCGTCATGGTCTCGCTCCACATGCCCAGGGTGCCCACGACGATCAGGGTCACCAGGCTGAACACGGCCGTCTTCATGCCGGCGTACCGCCAGGCCAGGATGACGAACCCCAGGATGACCACCGACGGGTGAAGCCAGTTGAGAAAATGATCGACCCCCCACAGGATTTTCTCCACGGGCCATTTCAGGGCCTGGAATTCGGACCGGTGATTGGCCACCAGCCACTCCACCGCCATCTCGATCCAGTCCTCCAGGGGATACATTGCTTCATCGAAACTGAAAAATCCCTCAGCCATAGATCCTCCGTTTATCGCCGAATCCGTCGACGGCCCCGATCAGCCCGCATCGCCCGCCATCGGCTCGTCCGCCTCGGCCGGGTCGACGCGGTAGAGCGTCTCCAGAAAGATGTTTTTCGAAATCGCCCCCTTGTAGATGCCGTCGCCGTCAATCACCGGCACGGGCCACGGGCTGTCGGTCAGGTAGGGGATGATCTCCTGCATGGTGCTGTCGATGTGGACCGATCGGGCCCCCGGGATGAACGCGGAAGCCATGGCGGCCCCGTCGCCGTCCCGCCGGACGATCTCCTTGAGGCCGTCCGCGGAGACGACGCCCAGAAACTTGCGATTGGCGTCGAGCACGTAGCCGTAGAACCGATCCCGGGAGATCAGCCGTTCCAGGGCCGCGCGGGGACCGTCGCCCTCGTGGCGGATGATCGTCACCTGCTGATCCCGGACGATGTCGCCGGCGGAAAAGACGTTGGTGGGGTCCACGCCCCGGAAAAAGGCCCGGACGTATTCGTCGGCCGGGGCCTTGAGGATCTCTTCCGGCGTGCCCACCTGGACGATCCGGCCGCCCTCCATGATGGCGATCCGGTCGCCGATGCGCATGGCCTCGTCCAGGTCGTGGGAGATGAACACCACGGTCCGCCGGTGCTCGGCCTGGAGCTTGAGAAGTTCGTCCTGCATCTCGGTGCGGATGAGCGGGTCCAGGGCGCTGAAGGCTTCGTCCATGAGCATGATGGAGGGGTCCACCGCCAGGCCCCGGGCCAGCCCGACCCGCTGCTGCATGCCGCCGGACAGCTCCCGTGGATAACTGGACGCGTAGGCCCTGAGCCCCACCTGGTCCAGGGACTCCATGGCCCGGGGCTCCCGTTCCTCTTTGGCGAACCCGGCCAGTTCCAGCCCGAAGGCGGCGTTTTCCAGCACCGTCATATGGGGCATGAGCGCGAAGGACTGGAAGACCATGCTCATGTCCTTGCGCAACAGGGCGACGAGTTCGTCCTTGGTCATGGCCGCCACGTCCCGGTCGTCCACGAACACCTGGCCCGAGGTGGGATCGATGAGGCGGTTGAGCATCCGGATCAGGGTCGATTTGCCCGAGCCGGAAAGCCCCATGACCACGAAAATCTCCCCTTCCCGGACGCTGAAACTGGCGTCCTGTACCCCGATGGTGAGGCCGGTCTCTTCGAGGATCTCTTCCTTGGTCTTCCCCTGTTCGATCATGGGGAAGGCCCGCTCGGGCTTGGGACCGAAGATTTTGTACAGATCCTTGACGACGATTTTATGTTTTTCTTCTTCCATGTCCGCCTGTGGTGAATTCGACTTTGTTCATGTAACCGGAACAGCCATCCAATCCGCAAAAATCCGATAGAGTTCAAATTATATTCTTCCTTAAAGGATAGAGGACAACATCGGTTTTTTCAAGGGAAAAAAATAGGCAGGCGGGTGGAATCGTCAGGATATGGACCGATTCAAGTATCTTCAACTCAAAGTTTTTTGCGCCCCGGCGCCCGGCCCGCTTCGCTTCAGGATTTGGCCCGGGACATGAACTTGCCCGTCTCGGTGTTGACCCGGACGATTTCCCCCGGCGTAAGGTATTCCGGCGCCAGCACGGTCACGCCGTTTTCCAGTTTGGCGGGCTTGTTCCGGTTGGTGGCCGACGCCCCCTTGACGACGGGCGCCGTCTCGACGATCGCCAGATCCACGGCGGCGGGCAGGTCGATGGTCACGGCCCGGCCGTTGAGCAGCAGGGCCGTGACGCCCTCCATGCCGTCGGTGAGCCAGGCCAGCTTGTCCGCGATGGCGTCTTCCGAAATCATGTACTGCTCGTAGTTGTCGGTATCCATGAACACATGAAGCGGGCCGTCCTGGTACAGATAGTTCACCGGCCGCCGCTGCAGTTCCATTTCCTCGAAGGCGTCGGCGCCCTTGTACGCGCCGTCCAGCTTCTGGCCGGTGATGATGTTGTTGAACCGGACCTTGTAAAGGGTGTTGGCGCCCCGGGCCGAAGGGGTGTGGACCTCGATCTCCTTGACCTGGTGGGGCTGGCCGTTGATGTCGACGATATTGCCTTTGTTGAGGTTGCTGGCTTTGATCACAATTCGCTCCTTTAACGGTTCAAAAATTTAAATTCCATTCCACAAACCATTCCGGGTCTGTTCAATTTTGGAACGGCATGCATCATGAATCGATCCAGATTCCTACCCCCTTCCATTTTCCTTGACTTTGCAAATGACGGTGAAATTATAGAAGCGTATTTTGACATTCGCCCATTGCCATGTTGCCTGATTTTGGGATTTAAGATGAAAAATAGCCCGCTTCATGTGGTGACCGCGATTGATGCAGAGGAACAACTGCTTTGGGTAATTACGGTTTACAGACCTTCAGTAGAGGAATGGGATGCAACCTATAGAAAAAGGATAAACTTATGAAATGCGCCTTATGTCATGGCAAGATGGAAAAATCAACCATCGCGTTGCCGTATGAAATGGACAAAGATTCGATGCTTGTTGTCAAAGGAATTCCCGCATGGGTTTGCAAGCAATGCGGGGACTCGTTCGTTGAAATTGAAATTGTCCGGGATCTGGAAAGAATCGTGAAAAACGCCCGGAAGGATGGCGTGACATTTGGTTTCATCGAATACCGTCGCGCTGCGTAAACAGGATCGGCGCCTGAAACGCAGCAAGTTCCTATTGATCGCCGCCAGAACAGAGGGCTATCTCAGACGCTGCTTTCGAACTTTTTTTATCTCATCGTCGATTTCGGAAGCCGACATGGCGTCCAGGCCCCATTCCCCTTGACTTTCCATCAACCCGCACCCATTATAATTCTTCGTTTTTAAACGCATTTCGTCCATACCCTCCGCTAAAACAAGGATGTGAAACATGACGTTCCCCGGGTACAAAAAAATATCCGCCGCGGCCCTCATTCTTATCGTCGGCATTCTCGCCTGGGCGGTCCTCATATTCCCTGTTCTATCCGGAGCGGTCGCGGGAACGCCGCCCTGAGGGGCGACCAAGTCCCGCGCCATTGCCATGAGGTTCGTTACCGCGGCGTTTTTGCGGCCCAAGTAGGACCACAACCCTGGATGCCCCCCATACACAGGTATTTCATCTCCAGAAACTCGTCGATCCCGTATTTGGACCCCTCCCGGCCGATGCCCGACTGTTTAACGCCGCCGAAGGGGGCCGCGGCCGTGGAGATCAGGCCGGTGTTGATCCCCTGGATGCCGTACTCGAGCCCTTCGGCCATCCGCCAGATCCGGGCGATATCCCGGGTGTAGAAATAGGCGGCCAGGCCGTATTCGGTGTCGTTGGCCATCTCCAGGGCCTCGGCTTCGGTCCCGAACCGGAAGATGGGGGCCACCGGCCCGAAAATCTCCTCCCGGGCCAGGTCCATGTCGGGGGCGGCGTGGGCCAGCACCGTGGGCTGGAAAAACGTCCCGCCCAGGGCATGGCGTTGCCCGCCGGTCACCACCTTGGCCCCCCGTTCCACGGCGTCGGCGATCAGCCGCTCCACCTTCCGGACGGCGGCTTCGTCGATGAGCGGTCCCTGATCCGTTTTCCCCTTCAGCCCGTCGCCAACCGACAACCCGGCGACCGCTTCGGCGAGCTTGTCCGCGAACGCGTCATGGATGCCCACCTGAACCAGAAACCGGTTGGCGCAGACGCAGGTCTGGCCGGTGTTCCGGTACTTGCTGGCCAACGCTCCCGCCACGGCGGCGTCGAGATCGGCGTCGTCGAAGACGATAAAGGGCGCATTGCCGCCCAGTTCCAGGGATATCTTTTTGACGGTGTCGGCGCACCGGGCCATGAGCTTTTTTCCGGTCTCGGTGGAGCCGGTGAAGGTCAGTTTGCGCACGGCGGGGTTGCCGGTGAGTTCCCCGCCGATCTCGGACGAGGGGCCCGTGACCACGTTGAACACCCCCGGCGGGATCCCGGCCCGGTGAGCCAGTTCGGCCAGGGCCAGGGCCGAAAACGGCGTGGCGGAAGCCGGCTTGACCACCATGGTGCAGCCGGCGGCCAGGGCCGGACCGGCCTTCCGGGTGATCATGGCCGCCGGGAAATTCCAGGGGGTGATGGCGGCGCAGACGCCCACCGGGCCTTTAATGACCATGATCCGGTTTTCCCGCTTGTGGGCCGGGATGATGTCGCCGTAAACCCGCCGCCCTTCCTCGGCGAACCACTCGATGAAGGAAGCGGCGTAGGCGACCTCCCCCTCCGCCTCCTCCAGGGGCTTGCCCTGCTCGGCGGTCATGAGAACGGCCAGGTCCTTTTGGTTTTCCAGGATGAGGTTTTGCCACGTGAGGAGCAGGTTGGCGCGCTCCTCCGCCGTCCAGAAACGCCATTCGTCAAAAGCGAGCTGGGCCGCCCCGACGGCCCGGCGGGTTTCGGCCGCCCCCAATTCGGGGACGCTGCCTAACACCTCCCCCGTGGCCGGATTGGTCGCCTCGATAACGGCGTCGGTATCCCCGTCGGTCCACTCGCCGTTGATATAGCACTGGGTTCGAAACAGCCGATGATCCTTCAGTGGCAACATCTATCACGTCCTTTCGAAAGGTTTGGATGCGCGTGCGTCAGTCCCCTTTTGGAGACTTTACAGAGTATATCATGAAAGAGGGGGTAAGGGGGAGGGCGCTTTTTGGATTCGGTCAAACGATCTATTGGATGATCCGGTCGATCCAGTAATCCGGCTGTCCGTGACAGTGCGCGACCGCCACGATATAGATATACTCGGATTCGATGGAATAGATAATGAAGCATCTTCCATCTCCGCGAGGGCGAGTGAATCGAACACAATGTTCATTTTTCAGACGACTTCTCCAAAAATATGCTCCACTGGTATGCCCTTTGTTTTGCCGCGCCTGTGCGCCGCCAAACGTTTGGCGGCCTCCTCAACCCAAATTGAATCGATCTGTTTGCTGCTCGCATCGAGGCTTTGAATCAAGCCTTCAATCAACAAATACCGCGCCTGGGGTTTTAGAAGCAGCGCTTTTTCCAGCAGAGAATCCCTTGTTTCC
>CAZZBE010000026.1:0-3675 GCA_964652715.1 uncultured Desulfobacteraceae bacterium | reverse complement strand
CCGCGCCTGGGGTTTTAGAAGCAGCGCTTTTTCCAGCAGAGAATCCCTTGTTTCCATCCCTTTCCTCCTGACCTTCTACCCCAAATCGTTTATTTAATGCATATCCAATAAACTCACCTCGCCTGGTTGATTTATGCGTCCAATAGTGCAACATCCCTGCGAACAATGTCAAAAAATTTTCTGTTCATAAGAATCCACGGCGATCATCCCCGATTTTGTCTTGGCATAAAGATCGTCTGTATTATCATATGGAGAAAGCGGCTCTCGTATTTGCTCCGCAACGGCTTCCCTCCCCGCGCCCCACCGGGGCGCGGAAAAACGGCCGCGGGTAAAGGTCCATTTTGACAGATCATCGGGCGGCGCGATATGATGGATTACTGACCGGCGCCCCCATCCGAAACCTTAATCCAGGGAGGATCGAACCATGAAAGTGCTTATTGTCTTTTATTCGGCCTATGGACATGTCCACAAAATGGCGGAAGCCGCGGCGGAAGGAGTCAACGACGTCGGCGGCGCGGAAGCGTTCCTGCGGCGGGTCCCCGAAACGCTCTCCGACGACATACTCGAAGGGATGGGCGCGCTGGAGGCCCGGAAATCCCTCTCCCATATCCCCACCGCCGCGGTGGACGAGCTGACCACCGCGGACGCCGTCATCTTCGGCACCCCCACCCGGTTCGGCAACATGTGCGGCCAGATGCGCCAGTTCCTGGACGCCACCGGCCCGCTCTGGTTCAACGGCTCGCTCATCGGCAAGGTCGGCAGCGTCTTCACCAGCACGGCCACCCAGCACGGCGGTCAGGAGTCCACCCTCCTGTCGTTCCACATCACTTTGCTCCACCACGGGTTCGTGGTGGTCGGCCTGCCCTATTCCTTCCAGGGCCAGATGCGGCTCGATGAAATCACCGGCGGCTCCCCCTACGGCGCCACCACCATCGCCGGGAGTTCCGGAGAACGGATGCCCAGCGAAAACGAGCTGGACGCGGCCCGGTTCCAGGGCAAACACGTGGCGACCATCGCGGCCAAGCTGGCCGGATAAACCGAATCTGTTCACCCTGAAAAACCGGAGGATCTCATCGGACCTGAAATCGAATCGGATCAACCCGTCAAAGAGACGATAAACCGGCCGGGCGCCGTCCCGGCCCGGCGTGTCATGAACGGCCGCCGGGCCGGGACGCTGGCCTGCATCGCTTTATGGTGCGCGCTGTTGCTCCCGGCCGCGGCCTCCGCCGCCGACATCAATACCTGGAAGGAACCCGTCACCGGCATGGTCTTCGTTCAGATTCCGGGCGGATGTTTCGAGATGGGCTCGGCCGCCGGAGACCCGGACGAGAAGCCGGTCCACCGCGTCTGCCTGGACGGCTTCTGGATCGGCAAATACGAGGTCGCCAACCGCCAATACCGGAAATTCAACCCCAAACACGCGCCCGAAAAATTCAAGGGACGGGGATTGAACGGCGACCGCCAGCCGGCGGTCTACGTCCAGTGGCCCCAGGCCCGGGATTTCACCCTCTGGCTGACGAAACAAAACGGAAAGCCCTACCGGTTCAGCCTGCCCACCGAGGCCCAGTGGGAGTACGCCTGCCGGGCCGGACGCCCGGTCTCGGAATTCACGGACGACGACCCGGACCGGATCTGCCGGCACGGCAACGTCTACGACCGGACCGGCCACAAGGCGTTCAAATTCGACTGGCCCCATTTTTCCTGCAACGACGGCCGGGCAGTCACCACCGCCGCGGGCCGATTCAAGCCCAACCCCTGGGGCCTCCACGACATGATCGGCAACGTCTGGGAGTGGTGCGCCGACACCTACACCCCCGACAACTACAAACGCCATCGGCCCCGCAACCCCCTCATCGGCGGAAACACCGGCATGAGCCGCGTCGTCCGGGGCGGCGGCTGGAGCGATGAACCCAAAAAGGTTTCGGCCACGCACCGGGACGGCTACTGGACCGGGCATCAGTGGCCGTGGGTGGGGTTTCGGGTGGTGATGACGACGCGGTAGCGCGATTGGATCATATCGGTTGGCGCAACTACTCCACCCCCAGTGCCTTATACGCGGCGTCCACTTGCCGGCGCCGGGTTTCAAGGGCATAGGCGAAACACCGCTGGACGGCGTCCTTTTCGAACTCGCCATGGGGATAGAGCAGCTTCAGCAGCCCGGAGACCGTCTTTCGGGCGGCGATCACATCCCGCTGATTGAGGTTGTTGCCGATCTTGAAGTGGGGGTCGATGGCGTCCGAAAAGCTCCGTTTCCGCATTTCCCGCGGCAATTCCGCCAGAAAATCCACGATGAGCCCGTACTGATGCGTCAGGAATTCGGGCCGCATTTTGGGGATTTCCCAGCCGGGCAGGTAGCCGTGCATCCGGTCGAAAAAGGCCGAGTCGATCATCTCTTCCGGAAACGGGGCGAAGAGATGGGCGGTCTTGACGAGGATGTCCACGCTCTGGTTGATGTTGCCCACGAATACCATGGACGCGTTGGCGTTGATCATGTCCCGGCCCCTTGAAAAAGACCCGGAGGCCATGAAGTCCTTCATGATCTGGACGCCGTCTTTGTCCTTGAATTTGATGCCGGCGACTTCGTCGAAGGCCACCACGTCCCACAGGCCCACCAACCCCACTTTCCGGGTGCTCATATTGTAAAACAGGTTGGCGACGGTGGTCTGCCCGCCGGACACCAAAATAGAGTTGGGGCTGATCTCTTTGTAGACATGGCTTTTGCCGGTGCCCCTGGGACCCAGTTCGCAAAGGTTGTAATTGTTTTCAGCCAGAGGAATCAGCCGGGCCAGGAGATGCCATTTGACGCGTTCCTCGAAATGGGCGGGCTCCAGACCGGTGGATCGCAGGAGAACGTCGATCCACTGGCTTTCCGTAAAAGCTTTCCGTCCGTCGAGCACCGACGGCAGATCGAGGTTGGGCATATGGATCGGCTTCAATTCGGTAATGTGAAACGGCGAGTTCTTGGACCCTTCGTCGTATCCATAGGCCAGGCTGATGATGCACCAGATGCCGCCCACCAGGAGTTTCTCATAGTCTTTCACGTACCGGGACGAGATCTCGATGGTCTTTTCCCCGAGGTTGGAGAGTTCCGCCTCGTAGATGTCTTTCCTGGTGTTGAGTTTGACCGTGATTTTGTCGATGATTTTGTACCGGCCCTGCTCCTTGATCTTGAATTTGACCTTTTCGGCCTCGTCCGGCCGGACGTAGTTTTCCGCCAGGATGGTTTTGACGGTCTTCAGCCCGTCCTGGATCACGGCCTCGTCATCCACGGCGCAATACATGCCCAACAGATATTCGAGCACGTAGACCGGCACGTTCGCCCCTTCTTTCAAATGGGTCTTCAGGTCTTTCCGCACGACCCGGCCGGCGAAATGGCGGTTGAGCAGATCGTCGATGCTGGTTGGGTTATCCATAAGGTGTTTATCCTCAAGTTCGGAGTTCCGCCTTCAGGCGGCATTTTCCCGCCTGAAGGCGGAACTCCGAACATTAAAAGTCGCTGGCGAATGCGATGTCGATGGCCATGGGGATGCGGTCGTATTCCGTTTCGTCGTCTGCGTTTCGCAAGACCAGATGACCATTTGAGCAAACACGCCGACCGGGAATGGACGGTCCATGAGTTGAAGAACTTCCACGCGGAAATTCAGCGGTTGAAGAAAGAAAAACGATCCTTGCAAG
>CAZZBE010000025.1:21133-28421 GCA_964652715.1 uncultured Desulfobacteraceae bacterium | reverse complement strand
AAAGGCCGAAGCGCTTTCGATTTCATACCTTTCGCCACATAGTACAGCGCGGCGCCGGACCGGTCTCGCGAGGGGCGCCGGAACGCCCGCGTGCCGGGGCGAAAGATTTTTCGCCCCGGCGAAACGTCCGTGAACGGGATCGGAATCGGAAGGACCGAAACGCCTACTGGCCGGCGGGCCTTTCCGCGGCGGCCTGTTCCCGCTGGTTGACGATATAGGGGACTTGAATGGTTTTGGCGGCGCCGGGCGCGACGGTTACGGGCTGCCGGCCGATAGCCAGGCCGACGGACAGGGTTCCGCTGGCCTTGATGGGGTCCAGCCGGACTTTTTCGGTATAGATCGTCTCGATCTGACCCAGCGCCCGGCTGTTCCCCTTCAGGCTCACCTTGGCCGGCTCCGGACGGGCGCTGGTCAGGATCAGGTTTTCATCGAGCTTCCCCACCCAGTCCACCTGGACCGGGAAGGTCTTGGTGAGAAACGTGTCGATGTCCATCTCCACGATCCGGGGTTCCACCTTAGTGAGGACGACCCCCGGCGGCAGGGTGATGTTGCCGCTGTCGATGGGAAAAATGTTGTACCCGGTTGTGGCCTTGCTCAGGTTGACCCGCACCTGGATCTGGTTCGGCTGGAGGGATTTGAGCAGCAGCTGGGAGCCGCTCAGGTGGAGGCGGACGGCGCCGGCGGAGGTGGAGACGATCTCCATGTCGGGCTTGAGTTCCACATATTCGATGGGCGCCTCCAGGCTGATGAGGGTGGTGAGCCCCCGGGTCAGCATGAACCAGACGCCGACGATAAACAATACCGAAACCATGGCGGCGGCGCCGATCTTGAACCGCTGCCGGGTATGGCCGTTGTGGGCTTCCGCCGCCACCCCCATGTGCCGCCGGAGAGTCTCTTCCAGATCGGTCCGGCTGTGCATCACCGACAGGTGGCGATTCTTGGCCGCCACCACCACGCCCCGCTCCTCGGACACCACGATGACCAGGGCGTCGGTAACTTCGGTCATGCCCATGGCGGCCCGGTGGCGGGTGCCGTAGTATTTGGGGAGGTCCGTCCGCTGGGACAGGGGAAGGATGCCCCCCACCTCGGTCACCTGATCCCCCTGGATGACGATGGCGCCGTCGTGGACCGGGTTGTTGTGCCAGAAGATCGAGAGGATCATCTCCCGGGAGACCAGCCCCCGCCAGGGGATGGTGTTCTGAACGTATCCCTTGATGCTTTTTTTGCCCGGAATGACGATCAACGCCCCGCAGTGTTTCTGGGCCATTTCGAAGACGCTGTCGGCGATGGTTCCGATGGAGGAGGTGAACGCCTGGGTGGGGATGCCCCAGAAGACGGCCTTCAGACTGCGGGTCTGGAACATGGCCCGGAGTTCGTGGCTGAAGACCACGATAATCACCAGGGCCGCCACGGCGGTGATCCCCTGGGTCACCCAGCTGGTGACGATGAGCCCGGAGGCCACCGCCAGCCGCTGGAAGAGCCAGAGGCAGATGACGCCGATGAGCATCCGTAGGACATGGGTGCCCCGCAGCAGCACATAGACCCGGAAGAGGATGTAGCTGTTGAGGGCGATGTCGAGCGCGTCCTGCCAGCGGACGCCGACCATGAATGTGGCGAAACCGTCCATGGAATTCAATCGGTGATGCTGTATCTCAGGATGCGGAACACCCGGCCGTCGGCGTTGGTGATTTTCACCTGCCAGGGGCCTTTGTCCGATTCCCGCAGCTGCATGTTGCTGAAGGTGACCCAGCGGGGCGGATTGAGCTGGAGTTTCACCGTGGCGGTCAAAACGTCCCGCCGGTACCATTTGTGGTAGACCACGGTCTTTTCCGGAACCGGATCGAATGCGGTAAAGCAGAAAACCCGCTGACGCGCCACCGAGAAGACCACCGCCGGATTCTCGGGCGTGTACCCGCTCAGGGCCTCGCACATGACCGCCTCGGTCAGGGTCGGGCCGGGCTGTCCCTTCTCGCCGGGGGGGGGCGGTTCCACAAGCCCGTCCGCGGCTTCCGCCGACCGACAGTGCCAGAACGAGATCAGAGCTAAAACGATCAGAAGGGCGATGGCGGCCGATGCCCGCTTAAATAAGGAAGAGGGGGGCGTCCGGTCCTTCTTAATCCGATCCTTTTTAATATAGATCAGGCGCGATGGGTTGACCAGCGGCGGCGTCAGGATTTTCCCTTGAATGGTAAAAAAGTTCATGTTAGCTTTAATAGTTTATGAAATGCTTTCGGAAGGTGGACAGCTTACAGGGACACTTCCGTTTTTAAATGATTTTTCCCGCGGCCGCAACTCTATTCCGCACTTTCCGCGGATCGGGATGCGCCGATCGCCACCCACCGCTTCCGCTGAAAGCGGTGGTGATGTTTCAGAAAGATGAACCCCCATGGCAGATCGGAACTGGACCGAATATCATGCGGACCTGACGCTGACCCGCCTCTTCCCGCGCATCCAGGAGGTTTTTTCCGACTCCGAATCCGGACCCGAAGACCGGGTGGTTTTCGAAGAACGGCTCAGGCGGCACTGGACCCGGCTTTTCGGCCTCCTGGTCGAATTGTACGGGCATCATTATGACTTCTACTACCACCTGGAAGCCATCATCGCCGCGGCGGCCCGCGGCTGGCTGGACCGATCCGCGGACCTGAAGACCCTGGATGAACGCCGGGAAGCGGATCCCCAGTGGTTCCAGTCCCAGGAGATGGTGGGCGGGGTCCTCTACGTCGATCTTTTCTCGGACAACATCGCCCGGCTCCACGACCACATCCCCTATTTCAAGGAACTGGGGCTGACCTATCTCCACCTGATGCCCCCCTTCGCGGCCCCGGCCGGGGACAGCGACGGCGGATACGCCGTCAACAGCTACCGGGCCCTGGACCCCTCCCTGGGGACGATGGAGGACCTCACCCGCCTGGCCGACAGGCTCCGGGAAGAGGGGATCAGCCTGGTGATCGACTTCGTTTTCAACCATACGTCCGACGAACACGAATGGGCCCTGAAGGCCCAGGCCGGCGATCCCCGGTACACCGACTTCTACTATATCTTTCCCGACCGGACGATGCCGGACCAGTATGAACGGACCCTGCGGGACATTTTTCCGGAAATCCGGCGAGGGTCTTTCACCTGGCATGAGGCCATGCGGAAATGGGTATGGACGACGTTCCACAGCTTCCAGTGGGATCTCAACTACGGCAATCCCGAGGTCTTCCGGGCCATGGCCGAGGAGATGCTCTTTCTGGCCAATACCGGCGTCAGCGTGCTTCGCCTGGATGCCGTGGCCTTTATCTGGAAACGGATGGGCACGGACTGCGAAAACCAGCCCGAGGCCCACATGATCATCCAGGCCTTCAACGCCGTGGCCCGGATCGCGGCCCCGGCCATGCTGTTCAAATCCGAGGCCATCGTCCATCCCGACGAGGTGATGCGCTATATCGGCGCCGACGAATGCCAGCTTTCCTACAACCCCATGCTCATGGCCCTCCTCTGGGACGGGCTCGCCACCCGGGAGGTGAAGCTCCTGAACCGGGCCATGCGGAAACGGAGCCGGATCCCCGACAACTGCGCCTGGGTCAACTACCTCCGCTGCCACGACGACATCGGATGGACCTTCGACGACGCCGACGCCTGGGCCGTGGGCATCGACCCGGCGGGGCACCGGCGGTTTCTCAACGACTTTTACACCGGCAATTTTCCCGGCTCCTTCGCCCGGGGCGTGCCCTTCCAGTACAACGACGACAGCGGGGACCAGCGGGTCTCCGGCACCCTGGCCTCCCTGGCGGGCCTGGAGGGGGCCCTCCAGGCCAACGACCCCCTGCTCATCGACATGGCCATGCGCCGGATCAACATGCTCCGCAGCATCCTGCTGAGCATCGGCGGCATCCCCCTCATCTATCTGGGGGAGGAATGGGGGGCCCTCAACGATTATTCCTACATCACCGATTCGCGCAAGGCCCGGGACAGCCGGTGGGTCCACCGGCCCAAGATCCGGTGGGGAACCGACCGGTGGCGGGATCCCGAAACCGTGGAACGGCGGCTTTTCAACGAAGTGGCGGCCCTCATCCGCCTTCGCAAGACCCAGCCGGCCCTGAGAAACGGCGGCGCGGAGGCGATCCGCACCGAAAACCCCCACCTGTTCGGCTACATCCGCCACGGCAATGGTCAGCGCCTGCTGATCGTCAACAATTTTTCCGACTATCCCCAGTCCATGGGCGAAAACCGGCTCCGGGTTTACGGGTTAGGATACCGGTTCGTGGACCATGTCTCCGGCCACACCTTTTCCGCCAACGAGCCCCTTTACCTGGGCCCCTACGGCTTCGTCTGGCTGGAGACCACCGAGTACACCCGGCCCGTCTAGCCCTCATGGTCTCTTTTCTCCACGCCGCCGACCTCCACCTGGACAGCCCCCTGCTGAAGCTGGAGCGGTACGAGGGCGCGCCGGTGGAGGCCCTGCGGTCCGCGACCCGCCGGGCCCTGGAGAACCTGGCGGCGCTGGCCGTGGACAGGGGGGTCGATTTCGTCCTCATCGCCGGGGACATCTACGACGGGAGCTGGCGGGACTACAACACCGGCCTCTTTTTCGCCTCCCAGATGTCCCGGCTGGGGGAGGCCGGGATCCCGGTCTTTCTCGTCACCGGCAACCACGACGCCGCCAGCCGGATGACCCGCTCCCTGCGGCTGCCGGAAAATGTCCATCGGTTCCCGGTGGAGGAACCCGGCACGGTCCGGCTCGATGAAATCGGGGCGGCGATTCATGGCCAGGGGTTCGCCACGCCGGCGGTGAACCGGAACCTGGCCGCGGGATATCCCCCGGCCCTGCCGGGATACGTCAACATCGGCCTTCTCCACACCGGCGCCATGGGGGGCGGCCACCACGCGCCTTACGCCCCCTGCACCCTGGACGACCTCCGGTCCAAGGGGTACGACTACTGGGCCCTGGGCCACGTCCACGAGCGGAAGGTGCTCTCCGAGCGCCCTTTTATCGCCTTTTCCGGCAACATCCAGGGCCGCCATGCGCGGGAGACCGGCCCCAAAGGCTGCTTGTCCGTGACCATCGACGGGGCCGGCCCCGAGGTTGCGTTTCATCCCCTGGACGCCATCCGCTGGGAGGTCCTCCGGGTGGATGCCGCAACTTGTGAAGACGGGTTCGCCGTGCTGGACCGGTTCCAGGATCTCCTGGCGGACCGGCTGGCGGAAAACGGCGGACTGCCCCTGGCCGTCCGGGTGGAGATCGACGGGATCGCGCCGGCCCACGAGGAGCTGGCCGCCCGGCCGGGGCGCTGGATCAACGAGATCCGGCTGGCGGGAGCGGACGTCAGCGGCGGCCGGGTCTGGATCGAACGGGTCAACATCCGCACGTCTCCTCCGGCGCGGACCGATCCCCTTGACGCCGACGGTCCCCTGGGAGAGATCCTGTCCTTTCTCGACGACCTCCGGGACGATCCAACGGGCCCCCTGGATCCGGAAGCGCTCCTGGCGGACCTGATGAAAAAGCTCCCCCGGGAACTCAAGGAAGGGGAGGACGGCATCCACCCGGACGACCCGGACTGGCTGGCCGGGACCCTCGAATCGGTGGGGCCGCTCCTCCTCCAGCGGCTGTCGGCCCGGAAGCCCGATTCATGAAGTTCCGGCGCCTCGACCTCGCGGCCTTCGGCCCCTTCACCGACGTCTCCCTCGATTTTTCCGGCGGACCCGACGGGCTCCACATGGTCTACGGCCCCAACGAAGCGGGAAAAAGTTCAGCCCTCCGGGCCCTTTGCGGACTGCTTTTCGGCATCCCCCACATCTCCCCCGACGATTTCATCCATCCCTACAACCGCCTGCGCATCGGCGCGGAGCTGGAGGCAACCGGCGGCCGGAGACTCGCCTTTGTCCGGCTCAAGGGCAAAACCAACACCCTCCGGACCCCGGACGAGGCCGACCCACTGGAAGAGACCCTGCTCTCTGAATTCACCGGCGGCATGACCGAGGCGCGGTTTCTCCAGATGTTCGGCATCAATCACGCCCGGCTGATCCAGGGGGGCGACGAGATCATCCGGGGCGGGGGCGAGATGGGGCAGATCCTCTTTGCCGGCGGCGCCGGCATCGCCAATCTGAGGACGGTCCAGGACGATCTGGGCGCCGAAGCCGACGCCCTGTTCCGGCCCTCGGCCCAGAAGCCGGCCCTCAACGCGGCCCTGTCTGAATTGAAAACGGTCCGCCAGGCCATGCGCGAGGCCCAGCTCTCGGCCGGCGAGTGGTCCGAACACAACGCGGCCCTGGAAAAGGCCCTGGCGGAAAAGGAGCGGTTGACGATGGCCCTGGCGGAGAAGATGCGGGAGCGGAGCCGCCTGGAACGGATCGGAAAGGCCCTCCCGGCCATGGGCCGCCGCCGGGAGCTGCAAACCGCTCTCGCCGACTGCGCCGACGCCCCCCGCCTGCCGGCGGACTTCCCGGACCGGCGGCGCGAGGCCCAGACGGCCCTCCGCATGGCGGAGAACGACCGGGAAAGCGCCGAAAAGACCCTGGCCGGGATCCGGCGGGCACTGGAGAGGCTGACGGTGGACGAGGGTCTGCTGGCGGCCGCCGAAACCGTCGAATCCCTCTACCAGGAGCTGGGAAGCATCCGGAAGGCCGAAAAAGACCGGCGGCGGCTGGTCGCCCTCAAAGAGGGCGGCGAGACCGATGCCCGGGCCCTGCTCAAGGGCCTCCGTAGGGAGCTGACCCTGGAAGAGGCCCGGAACATGCGGCTGGACCGGGCCGAAACCGTTCGGATCGGGGAACTGGGCGGGACCCTGGAACGGCTGCTGACACAATCCGAGAGCAGACGGGAGGAGGCGGCCAAGCTGGAATCGCGCATCGAACGGCTGCGGAACCACTTGGCGGAACTGGGCGAGCCGCCGGATCCGACCGACCTGAAGGAGGCCGTGGAGGCGGCCCGGGCCGAGGGGAACCTCCAAGAGATCCGCCGGTCCGAATCCGCGGCCCTGGAGCGGGACCGGACCGGGGCGGCGGCCCTTTACAAACGGCTGGGGGCCCCCGGCGAATCCCTGGAAACGGTCGGCGAATTGCCCCTCCCCGAGGCGGAGAGCATCGATCTCTTCGAGGCCCGGCTGGCCGATGCCCAAACGGCGGTGGAACAGTCAAAGATCGCGCTGGCCGACGCCCGGAAAGGGCTGTCGGAGATCGCCCACGACCGCCAACAACTGGAGATGGAGGGCGCTGTCCCGTCGGAAGCGGACCTCTCAGCCGCCCGGCAACGGCGGGACGCCGGATGGGCCCTGATCCGGAACGCGTGGCTGGAGGGGGCGGACCG
>CAZZBE010000025.1:19563-21033 GCA_964652715.1 uncultured Desulfobacteraceae bacterium | reverse complement strand
CGCCCGAATCACCGCCCATGAGCGAACCCTCCGCCGGCGCCTCAACGAAATCGGCCGGCCCCCGAAAGACAAAGATATGGGCTTGGACGACCTCCTCCGGCTGGCCGCCCACCACGCGGCGTCGGCGGAAAAACGCCGTACCGCCCGGGACGCCGCCATGCGGGAACTCCTGGAGCGGGAGGGCGAACTTCGGGAGATCGAACTCAAAGCCCGGAAGACCGAGACGGACCTCGACCACTGGCGATCGGAATGGGCCCGGGCCATCACGCCCCTGGGGCTCGACGAGACGGCCTCGCCGGCCCAGGCCAATGCGGTGCTGGAGGACCTCCGGGCGCTCATGGCCAAGCTCCGGGAGATCGACGTGCTCCGAAAGCGAATCCAGGGGATCGATCGGGATGCGGCGGCCTTTCACGACCGGGTGGCCGAGCTGACCGCCCCGGTCGCCCCGGACTTGGAAGCGGCGCGTCCCGAAGAGACCATGATCGACCTCAACCGGCGGCTGACGGAAGCGCGGTCCGCTGCCACCGAACGGAAAGGGTTGACCGGCCGGCTGGAAAAAGAAGAGAAACGACATCGGGAGGCCGGAGACCGGATCGCCGAAATCCGGGTCCGGCTGTCGGCCATGTGCGAAGCGGCCGGGTGCCCGGACCCGGAAACCCTGCCGGAAATGGAAAAGCGATCCCGGCAGCGGGCGGAGATCGAGCGGGAGCTGGCGACGGTGGAAGACCGGCTGCGGGAACTGAGCGGCGGCGTTCCCATCCAGGCGTTCCTGGACGAAGCCGACGCCGTTGATCCCGACAGCATCGGCCCCCGGTCCACGGCCCTGACGGAGGAGATCGACGCCCTGGAAACCCGGAAGTCGGCGCTGGACCAGGCCATCGGCCAGGAACGCACCGAGCTGAAGCGGATGGACGGCGGCGGCCGGGCCGCCGAACTGGCCTCGGAGGCCGAGGGGATTCTGGCCAGAATCCGATCCGACGCCGAGCACTACATCCGGCTCAAGCTGGCCTCGGCGGTGCTCCACGGCGCCATCGAACGGTACCGGGAAAAGCACCAGGGGCCGATCCTCGGACGGTCCGAAACCCTCTTCTCCCGGATGACCATGGGCTCTTTCGAGGGCCTCCGGCTCGAATTCACCGATAAAGGGGAAGCGATCCTGGTGGGGGTCCGGCCGGGCGGCCGTGAGACCGTCGGGGTCGGCGGCATGAGCGAGGGAACCGCCGACCAGCTCTACCTCGCCGTCCGGCTGGCGAGCCTGGAGGCCTACCTGTCCCGCCACGAGCCCATGCCTTTTATCGTGGACGACATCCTGATCCAGTTCGACGACCGGCGGGCCGCGGCCACCCTGGAGATCCTTGCGGAGCTGTCGGAAAACATCCAGGTGATCTTTTTCACTCATCACCGGCATCTGGTGGAACTGGCGCAAGGGTGTCTGCCGGAAGAGCGGCTGTGGGTGCATTCCCTGTCCAC
>CAZZBE010000025.1:2976-19463 GCA_964652715.1 uncultured Desulfobacteraceae bacterium | reverse complement strand
AACTGGCGCAAGGGTGTCTGCCGGAAGAGCGGCTGTGGGTGCATTCCCTGTCCACCTTGTCCACTCCGTCCACCCCGTCCACCCCGTCCACTTTGTCCACTTCATAGGAAACAGCTGGCCCGCAAAGCATTAAGGGAACGCATCCATGCTCAACGAATTTATCGACAACGTAACCTCCCAGGGCGCCGAAGCCGTGCTGCCCCAGAACCTGAGCGACGCGTGGCTGGACAATCTCTATGCCGCCTCGGTCGATTTTCTCCGGACGGCGGCTGCTGACGAACCGCCGGAGGCGTCCGATGAAGAGATGTTCGAAGACGAGGAATCGATGCTCCTCCTGACCGCCGTGGTGGAGATCCTCCAGTACCAGCGGGCCTACCATGCGGACATGACCTTCGCCGAGGGGGAACTCTTCGAACCCATCTCCTGTTACGCCCTCTCCATCGTCTTCGAATATCTGGCCAGAAAAGTCCAGATGGAGATCGCGCCGCCCACCCTTGAGACCATTTTCGACCAGGACCGGGTGATCGATTTCGAGGAGAACCACCCCGAGGTCACGGCCGCCCTCAACATGCTGGTGAGCGGCGCGTCTCCCCCTTAATTAGCCACCAGTCCCGCCATCCACAGGGTCAGGGGCGGGAAAAAGGTGATGATGAGCAGATCCACGATGAGAATGGCCAGAAACGGGAGAATCCGGCGGCTGATGGCCCCGATGGAATCGCCGGAAATGGAGCACGAGACGATGAGGCAGATCCCCATGGGCGGGGTCAGCATGCCGATGGCCAGGTTGGTCACCACGATGGCCCCCAACTGGATCAGGCTGATGCCCAGGGCGGGCAGCATGGCCGTGATCATGGGGACCAGCAAAATCAGGGCCGCGGTGGTCTCCACGAAGGTGCCGGCGATGAGCAGCACCAGGTTGATGAGCAGCAGGAGGAGAACCGGGTTGTCGGTGATGGACAGCAGCGCGCCCGCCAGTTGGGCCGGGATGTCCTCGATGGCCGCGATCCAGGAAAAGACCGACGCGGTGGAGATGATGAACAAAACGATGGCGGCGGTGACGGCCCCGTCCCGGAAGATGGGGAAGAGGTCCCGCCAGCCGATTTTCCGGTAGACGAACATCCCCGCCAGCAGCGCATAGATCACCGCCGCGGCGGCCGATTCGGTGGCCGTGAAGATGCCGAAAAGAATCCCCCCCAAAATGATGAGCGGCGCCCCCAGGGCCAGGATCGCCCGCTTGAAGGTCCGCCACACCTCCGCCATGGAAAAGGGCATGGTGGCGACATATCCCTCCCGACGGGAGATGACCGTCGATACGGCGATAAGGGAAACCCCGATGAGGATGCCCGGCAGAATGCCGGCGGCGAAGAGCTGGCCGATGGAGGCGCCGGTCAGGAACCCGAAGATGATCATGGGAATGGACGGGGGGATGATCACCCCGATGGAGCCGCCCGAGGCCTGGACCGCCGCGGCGAAATCCGACGCGTACCCCGATTTTTTCATGGCCGGGATGAGGATGGCCCCCACGGCGGCGGCGTCGGCGGCGGCCGACCCCGAGATGCCGGCGAAGAACATGGCCGACACGATGGTCACGGCGGCCAGACCGCCGGGCAGCCAGCCCACCAGCGCGTTGGCGAAATCGATGATCCGCCGGCTGATGCCCCCTGTCTCCATGATGATGCCGGCGAACATGAACAGCGGCACCGCCATGAGGTGGAAGGAATCGACGCCGCCGAACATCCGCTGCACCACCATCATCAGGGGAAAGGTCCCCTGGATCAAAATGCCGATGACCGACGCCGCGCCGATGGCGATGGCGATGGGCGTGTTGATCGCAAAGAGCGCCAGCAGGGCGATGAGCAGGGCTTCAGCGGTCACCGTCGTCTCCCGTCAGTTCCGCCAGGAGGAACGCGACGCCGTGGAGGGTCAGAATCGCCCCGCTGACGGGGATGATGCTGAAGAGAATCCATTTGGGCATGTAAAGGGCCGGGGAGATCTGGAACCGGACGAAATGGGCGAACCGGTACCCGAAAACGATCATCACGCAGAAAAGGCCGATGGAAATCAGATGGACGGCGACGGCGGCGGTCCGCTTCATCCAGGGCGGCATCCGGGCAAAGAGGACATCCACGCCCGGATGAACCCGCCGCCGATAGGCCACCGATGCCCCGAGAAAGGCGAGCCACACCAGCATGAACCGGGCCAGCTCTTCTGACCAGAAAAGGGAGCTGTTAAGGGCATACCGGAAAAACACCTGAACCGCCACGATGAGGGACATGGAGATGCCCAGCCCGAACAGGATGTATTCGACGCCGAGGTTGAGGCGGCGGCTGAGGGTGTCGAAAAAGGCTTGTATGGTTTGCATTGTTCCCGCGGCCCCTTGTTTACTTTGTTAATGGTGTCGCCGGGGTGTCCGCCTTAATTATTGTCCTTGCACAAAATAAATATCAATAAAAAAGCCATATCAATAAGCGGTCAAAAGCGGGGACGGCGCCTCTTAAGTGGGGATAGGATGGGGATAGGTATATGAGCGCATTAAAAAAAGGGGGTATGGCGTCAAATCCATAACCACTTGATTTTCTGGTGCCTGGGACGAGAATCGAACTCGTACGAGGACTCAGCCTCAAGGGATTTTAAGTCCCTTGCGTCTACCTGTTCCGCCACCCAGGCGCGTGTTTTTTTGTATTTAGCCTTTAAATCCCGCATTGTCAAGGTGCGCGACATATGCCGTCGCCCGAGGCTTCTTTCGTTCTCCCATTCGACTCGACGGTGAAGGCGTGCATGACGCCGTGGCATTTGCAGGCGGTGCTCATCAGGACGGGGCCGTCGGCCGACACGATCGCGTCCAGGGCGCTGTAGAGGTCCCGGGGCGTGTATCCGCCGACGCCGGGGGCCAGTTGCCTGCTGCGGATGACGACGGACCGGAAACGGTCGTGTTGAAATTTCCGGAGTTCCTGAAACAGGATGCAGGGTCGGGCTTTCCCGGTGTAAGAGCAAACGCGGTCCGGTTCCGAACAGTTGGCGGGGCACATAAAATCGGCGTTGGACAGATACAGCTCGCCATTCCGCCCCCGCATCGGGTTGGGAAAACAACCCTCCACATCCGCCGGAACCGGCACGGGCCGGATGAGCTTGACGCCCCGCAGCCGGCGGCGCAGCCACTCGTAGGCCAGATGGACGGGCACGGCGGGGATGATCCACCTGGGGCCGCCCATCCGATTCAGCCGCTCAGATAGAAAATCGACGCCGTCCCGGCAGACAATGGCCTCGGTCACCACATGGGCGTCCTCGCAGGTCAGCGGATTCAAATCGATGACGACGTACCGGGCGCCGATCCGGTTTTGCAGTTTGCAAAGCGCCATCATGCCGAACCGGCCCGCGCCGACGATCCAGATTCCCGAGCCGGCCGCATCGGTCGCCGCCGCGTCAGCGGCTAAATGATCGCCGGGCCAGAAGGGGAGACAAATGTCGTCGGATTTGTTTTCTTTGGCCGTCATCTTCCACGGCCCCGCCTTCACGGTCCGGGATGTACCCGTTTCCGCCATGGCGGTTGCTAAAATTTTGGCGGTTTCCATTTGTCGGCGCTTTCGCTGAGTTCGAATTTTTTGGGCTTCCTTTCCGCCAGTTCCAGGCGTTTGTCTTGTCGTTTCGGAAAGCAGAAATCCGGGACGATGTCGGTCCCCATGAAAATCAACCCGAGCGCGACGGGCAGAATGCCCTGGGTGATCAGAAAAACGAGGATCAGGTGAAACTCGCCGCCGGGAATCTCGACCCACCCGCCGCTGAACACCGCCGGCAGGGCCCCGGTTATGATTCGATCCATGGCGAAGAGCAGAACCGACCCCAGCAGGCCGACGATCAGGCCGTAGCACAGAACCAGAAAGCCGATGGTTTTGGATATGATGTTGAAAATGTCCCGGTTCGTCATTTCCGCGCTGTTAAAAGCCTCGATTGGTTCCATCTTTCCCGTGTTATCCCAAAATAAGGGCCTGTCCGGAAACCGTGGATTTTGGTTCCCGGCAAGGATGCGGCTGAGAAGGTTTCTACCATCATTAACGGCTTTTTTCCATAGATTTTCCAGAAGTCGGTCCCCATGCCGCCGTCGAACGGGATGCGGGCCGGCTGCTGCATTTCGTTGCCCTTGAAAAACCGCCAAAAGTTATATATTGTATGCACCATCCGGCGCAACGGAAGCGGGCGCCGTTTTTTACATCGACGATGGAGGCGTCGACCATGTTTCCAGGCTTTGAAAAAATTGTCGAGGATCGAATTTTGAAGGCCGAGAAAGAAGGCGCCTTCGAGAATCTGTCCGGCGCCGGCGAGCCCCTTCCCATGGAAAATTACAGCCATATCCCCGAAGATCTGCGGCTGGCGCATAAAATATTGAAAAACGCCGACTGCCTGCCCCCGGAACTGGAGGCCAGAAAAGAAATCCGCCAGACCGAGGAATTGCTGGCGGGCATGGCGGACACCGCGGAAAAATACCAGACCATGAAAAAGCTCAACTTCCTGATCATGAAGCTCAATACGATCCGGAACACCTCGATCGACCTGGAGATGCCCCAGTTGTATCTGGGCAAGCTCACCGACCGCCTCGGCAAGCCCGCCAAAAAGGGCCGGGATCACACTTAACAGGATCCGACACGCATAGATGGCCTTAAAAAAAAAGAAAGAGAAGAAAGCGGAAGGCCTCTTCAAGGGCGTCTTCATGGCTTACTTCATCCTCATTTTCCACCTGCTCCTCCTGGTGGCGCTGGGCGGCATGGTCCTGTTTTTCCGGGGATTCGTCGAGTACATGCTCTGGATTTTCCTGGGCGTGGCCGCGCTGGTCCTGGGCTCCGGCATCTACTTTATCCACCGTGTGCGCAAGGACAAGAAATCCCTCGGCGACGTTCTCCGGTCCCCCAATTTCAAGGACCGATCCGTGGAGGTCAGTTTTCTGGGCGGGCTGGCGTCGGTGCGCCTGGGCGCTCCCGGCCAGGCGGCGCCGGCCGGCCCCCTGCTCGAAAACGGGGTCGCCGATCCGCGGCTGCAACTCGAAGATCCGTCCAGCATGCGGATCCGGGAACTCAACGCCCTGGCCCGCCTGCTGGAAGACGATCTGATCACCCGGGAGGAATACAACAAGGCCAAGCAGCAACTTTTTAACTCTTATTCCTGACGAGGCGGTGACCCATGAAAAAGATGACCCTTGCGCTCCTTTCCGGCGGCGCGTCCTCCGAACGGGAGGTCTCGCTCAACGGCGGCAACCAGGTCTTCGAAGCCCTGGACCGGGACAAATACGACGTCGTCCGGTACGACCCCAAGACCGACCTGCCCAAACTCGTGGCGGACGCGCCCGGCATCGACGCCGCCGTCGTCATCCTCCACGGCCCCTACGGCGAGGACGGCACGATCCAGGGGCTCCTCGACCTGCTGGGGATTCCCTACCAGGGCTCCGGGGTCCTGGGCAGCGCGGCGGCCATGAACAAACTGGCCTCGAAACAGCTTTACGAAAAAGCGGGATTGCCGGTTCCGCGCTACATCGCCCTGCGCAGGGGAGAACCCTTCGAGCCGGACGCCATCCAGGGGGAACTGCGCCTTCCGCTGGTGGTCAAGCCGGTCAGTTGCGGATCGAGCATCGGCATGTCCATCGTCCGGTCTCCGGAGGATTTCAACGACGCCGCGGCCAAGGCCTTTGAATACGACGCCGACGTGCTCGTCGAGGCCTATATCGACGGCGTGGAACTCACCGGCGGCGTCATCGGCAACGACAATCCCGAAGCCCTCCCGCTCATCGAGATCATCCCCAGGGAGGGGCACGACTTCTTCGATTACGACGCCAAGTACGTCGCCGGTCGGACGGACGAGATCTGCCCGGCCCGGGTCAACGCCGACATCACCCGGAAGGCCCAGTCCTTCGCCCGGATCGCCCACACCGCCCTTTACTGCAAGGGGTACAGCCGCACCGACATGATCCTCAAGGGTCGGGATCTCTACGTCCTGGAGACCAACACCATCCCCGGCATGACCCCCACCAGCCTCTTTCCCCAGGCGGCGGCCGCGGCCGGGCTCGATTTCAGCGCGCTGATGGACCGGCTCATCGAGCTGGGCATCCAGGCCAAACAGCAATCCGTCATTTAAACCGGAGGAAACGAAATCATGAATATTTTGATCGTCGGCGGGGGCGGACGGGAACACGCCCTTGCCTGGAAAATTTCCCAAAGCACCCGGGTCCGCAAGATCTACTGCGCGCCGGGCAACGCCGGCATCGCCGCCCTGGCCGAGTGCGTCGCCATCGACGGAGAGGATGTGGACGCCCTGGTCGAGTTCGCCAAATCCAACGCCATCGGCCTGACCCTCGTGGGTCCCGAGGGGCCCCTTGCCGCGGGGCTGTCCGACCGCTTCGAAGCCGAGGGCCTGCGGATCTTCGGCGCCTCCCAAAAGGCGGCCCGGCTGGAGTCGAGCAAGTCCTTTTCCAAATACATCATGGAGAAATACGGCATCCCCACCGCCGCCGGCCGAACCTTCACCGACCCTGAAGCGGCCCGGGCCCGCGTGCGGGAAATGGGCGCTCCCATCGTGGTGAAAGCCGACGGCCTGGCCGCGGGCAAGGGCGTGATCGTCTGCGAGAGCGAGGAAGAGGCCCTCCAGGCCATCGACGGGATCATGGTTGAACGGGTTTTCGGAGCTGCGGGCGACCGGCTGATCGTCGAGGAGCGACTGGTGGGGGAAGAAGCCTCCTTCCTGGCCTTCACCGACGGCAAGACCGTGCTCCCCCTGCCCTCCTCCCAGGATCACAAGCCGGTCTACGACGACGACAAAGGGCCCAACACCGGCGGCATGGGGGCCTATTCGCCGGCGCCCATCGTCGACGCCCACATGCACCGGAAGGTCATGCGGGAGGTGATGATTCCCACCGTCAAGGCCATGGCCGCCGAGGGTTGCCCCTACAAAGGCGTGCTCTACGCCGGCCTGATGATCGAAAACGACAAGATCAAGGTGCTGGAATTCAACGCCCGTTTCGGCGACCCGGAAGCCCAGCCCCTTTTGATGCGCCTGAAAAACGACATCGTGCCGGTGCTGGAAGCGGTCGTGGACGGGCGGCTCCACGAGCGCGCGCTGGAGATCGACGACCGGGCCGCCGTCTGCGTGGTGATGGCCTCGGGCGGATATCCCGGCGCTTACAAGAAGGGGTTGCCCATCTCCGGGCTCGACGACGCCTCCCGGATGTCGGACGTGATGGTCTTCCACGCCGGAACCGCGGCCTCCGACGGCGCGGTCGCGGCCAGCGGCGGCCGCGTGCTGGGGGTGACCGCCCTGGGGGACACGGTCCGGGACGCCATTTCCCGGGCCTACGACGCCGTGTCCAAGATCTCCTGGGAGGGGGTCCACTTCCGCCAGGACATCGGGCGGAAGGCCCTGAAACGCCTCGACGCGGCCCCCCAGGTCGGCATCGTCATGGGGAGCGATTCGGATATCCCGATCATGGAAGCGGCCGCCGATCTTCTCAAAAGCTTCGGCGTCCCCTTCGAGATGACCGTGGCTTCGGCCCACCGCAGCCCCCATCGGGCCGCCGAATACGCCGCATCGGCCCGGGACCGGGGCATGAAAACCATCATCGCCGGCGCCGGCTACGCGGCCCATCTGGCCGGCGTGCTGGCGGCCCACACCACCCTGCCCGTCATTGGCGTACCCGTGGACGGTTCCAGCCTCCAGGGGCTCGACGCCCTTCTGGCGACGGTTCAAATGCCCCCGGGCGTTCCCGTGGCCACGGTGACCATCGGCAAGCCCGGCGCCAAAAACGCCGCGATCCTGGCCCTCCAGATCCTGGCCCTGTCCGACCCGACGCTTGAGGAACGACTGGCGGCCTACAAGGCGAAGATGGCCGACGAGGTGGAAAAAAAGGCCAAAAAGGTTGAACACCCCATCTAAGCGCCGTCGGATCGATCCGGATTATCCCGATGCGGACGCCATCAATGAAGCGGCCGACGTCATCCGTCGGGGCGGCGTGGCGCTGTTTCCCACCCGGTTGTTGTACGGCCTGGGCGCCGACGCCGCCAATCCGGCCGCGGTCGACCGGATCTTCGACATTAAGGGACGGTCGCCGGACAAGCCGATCCTGCTGCTGATCGCCAGACAGGATCAGCTCCGGGATCTGGTGGTCGATGTCCCCCCATCCGCTGAAATGCTTATGGAAAGGTTCTGGCCCGGAAAGTTGACTTTGGTGTTTCGGGCCAAGCCGGCGGTCTACACGGGTCTCACCGCCGGAACCGGCAAGATCGGCGTCCGCTTGTGCGCCCACCCGGTGAGCGCCGCGCTGGCGGACGCCGTGGGCGGACCGATCACCGGCACCAGCGCCAACCGGTCCGGCGAACCGGGGTGCGGCCGGGTGTCGGATCTGAATCCGGAAATGCTGGACGCGCCGGACCTGATATTGGACGCCGGCCCGCTCCCGGGCGGCGCGGGGTCTTCGGTGGTGGATGTGACCGCGGACCCGCCGGTTGTGCTTCGGGAAGGGGCCGTTTCAAAGCGAGAAATTTTGGCCGCCGCCGGCCGACACGGTCGCAAAGGTATTGACATCAATCGCTGATTTTCATATAAAGCACTCTCCCCCGCCGGGGTGGTGAAACTGGTAGACGCAGAGGACTCAAAATCCTCCGGGCGCAAGCCCATGCGGGTTCGATTCCCGCCCCCGGCACCAAAGAAAACAAGGGGTCGGAACTGATAGCAGGTTCCGGCCCCTTTTTTATTCCTCGGCAAATCCGGACAAACCAGGTGCAAAAAGCCTTCAAATCTTCGTAGCGTCTCTTATCAAGTGATGCCGGAATCCGAGCATAATACGATGGTTTTATAAAAATAGGCACCATAATTATCGGAATAACATATCAATATATTTTTATTAAATCATATCCGTAGTTGAAAACTTTCATGCAAAAACACTTAATTTGGGCGCTTTATGGACATATTTGAGGCTTAGTGTCATGGTACTCGCCCTTGTAGCTAATGGGTAAAAAACGTGGAGAAAACCTTTTCCAGGTTTTTGAACTCCTCCTCTATAACTTTCCCAATATCCTCCTCAATGTTCAAAATCGCTTTGCAATCCGGGTACCGGCCGCACCCCCAGAATTGCCGGCCTTCGTATTTTCCGCTTCTCGCGGTTCTCAAAACCATGTTTCTTCCGCATCGCGGACAGGGCGGCGGGTCGTTGGGATCGGCGTTTTGGCATCGCTCTTTTGCTTTTTCCATACGCGCTCTGTGATCGGCGCTGCTCAGGCGGTTGCTTTGGATTTTTCTGAGGAAATCCCGAATGGCGAGACGATGACTTGGTCGATTTGCGTGGTCCGGATACCGGCTTCCAAAACGACATCGCTTAGAAGATGATAGTCTCGGTCCAGGCAAGTCTTCGCGACTTCGTCAAATACAAATTCGCCAATGTCTCCCGCGGCTTTGACTTTGGCTTTTTGAATTTGGTCGACAAGCCTGACTGATTTCTGGATTTGTTGCGCTAACCTCGTTACGTCAATTCGCATAGGGCAATTCGCTCGCCTCCCTTACAACACCGAAATCAACGCCCTCAAGGGCGCCCGTTTTCTTGAGCTGCTTCGAGCCGAAGTGGGCGGCGCCGCACTGGATGCGCCGCCTTCAATTTTGGCGTTGTCGCCATTTAAACCGACTTGTGAATGCATCGAACATGTCAGTTTGCCGCCTTGAGTGTTTGGAATTTGTAGGCGCCCACGATGGCTGATTGCCGACTGTTGTCAGGCCAGATGTGGCGGCGGCGACAAGCGCTCCAATTGTATGCAAAGCCCCACCTCGGCTTTCGGCTCGCGCTCCCCCGGCTCACCGGGCAAGGCGGGTGACCCGGGCGAGGGTTCTCGCGGGGCTTTTTTTTGAAGGTCGTAATGGGCATTTATTCATGGCCCCCAAACAAACTGTCCCTCCGGGGTTTTCAAAACCTCGGAGGTCTGTGGGGGGGGCAACTCGGTTTGCAGGCGCTTGTCACACCACCGTATAATTCGGCCCATCCCCCCCTTCCGGGCAGGTCCAGGTGATGTTGTCGTAGGGGTCTTTGATGTCGCAGGTCTTGCAGTGGAGGCAGTTGGACGGGTTGAGCTTCAGCTTTCGCCGGCCGGCGGCCTCGTCGGTCTCCATCTCGTAGACCTGGCCGGGGCAGAACCGGGTGCAGGGGTTGCCGTAGGTCTCCCAGCATTGGGTGACGCACAATTCCTTGTCGTGGACGATGAGGTGGGATGGCTGGTCCTCCCGGTGCTGGGTCTTGGACAGGTAGACGCCGGTGAGCTTGTCCACATACAGCGTTCCGTCGTAAATCGCCTTGTCGGGCCGTTCCGGGTCAGCCGATTTTGCCGGTTCCAAAGTCCGGGCGTCGGGTTCCATGGGCATGGGGTCCAGAATCCCCCGGCCCCTGGTGATGTACTGGGCGCCGAGGTGGAACCACTTTCCCGGACTCTTTTTTCCCAGGGCCTGGGCGAAATTTCGGCCCTCGTAAAGTTCGTCCACGGCCCAACTCCCGGACAGGCTTTCCGGATAGGCCGACAGCGTCTCCTTGTCGAACCGGTCGGCCTCTATCCCCGTGAGGGCCGCGTCGGCGGCCAGCATTCCGCTTTTCATGGCCAGGTGAATGCCTTTCAAGCCCGGCGTGTTCTGCATGCCCGCGCACCCGCCCACGAACATGGCCCCATTTACTGAAAGTTCCGGCATGGTGTAGTAGCCGCCGGTGGCCACCGTCCGCGCCCCTTGCTCCACCACCGTCCCGCCCCGGATGATGTCGGCCACGAAGGGGTGGGCCTTGAATTTGATGAATTCGTCGTAGAGGTCCAGTTTGGCGTTCCGGTAGGCGAGGCCCGCCAAAAACCCGACGGAGACCCGGTTGTCGGCCATCTCGTAGATGAACCCGCCGCCGGGGGTGGACAGGTCCAGCGGATAGCCCAACGTGTGGAGGTCGTTGACCGCCCCCCCGCGGAAGCCATTGTCTTCGGGCAACTGAATGACTTCCTTAATGCCGGTCTCAAAGACCTGGGGCAGCTTGCCGTCGAAGAGGCCCAGTTTTTTGGCCGCGTCCGCCGTGAGACTTCCCCGTGCCCCCTCCCCGAAGATCGTGACCTTGGCCATGAGGTCGATGCCCGGTTCGAAATTGGGCTTCCTTTCGCCGTCCTTGCCGATCCCCTTGTCGCCGGTGCGGACCCCGACCACCGTCTTTCCGTCCGGCCCGTAGAGGATCCCCTTTCCTGAAAATCCGGGAAAGATGTTGACGCCCATCTCCTCGGCGATTTCGGCCAGCCACCGGGTCAGCTTCGACAGGCTGACCACGTGGAACCCGGCGTTGTGCATGTGGCGGGGCGTCATGGGCATCTTGTAACTTTTGTTGGCTGTGAGGAAATAAAACCCGTCCCCGCGGACGGCGGATTCGATGGGACAGCCCTTTTCCCGGTAGTCGGGCAACAGTTCCCCGATCGCCCGGGGATTGAGAATCGCCCCGCTCAGGGCGTGGGCGCCGATCTCGGCGCCCTTTTCGATGACGGCCGCCTCCAGCTCCAGTCCTTTTTCCGCCGCCCCCCGCATGACCCGGATGGCGCCGGCCAGACAGGCGGGGCCGCCGCCCACAAAGAGAATATCGAAGTCGATCTTTTCGCGTTCATTATCCATATCCATACCCCATTTCTCTCGCTTTGCCGGGATGCTTCAGCCCCGAAATTTTTTTGGTGTTGATGACCGCGCTTTTGTAGTAGGTGATGTCGAATTCGTCCGAAAACTCCCGCAACGACTCCGTGGCCCCCAGGATGAGCGCTCCGCCCGGCTTGAGCACGTCGGCCAGTCTGGCGAACATGGCCCGCTTGAAGGATTCCGAAAAATAGATGGAGACGTACCGGCAGAGGATCAGGTCGAAACGGTAGGGAAAAATAAACGGGTCCTGAAGGTTGAATTTCTTGAACCGGACCCGGCTTCGCAGCCGTTCGTCAAAGACCCATGACGGCCCCTCCTGGGTGAAGTATTTCCGCCGTTTTTCCTCGGGCAGTCCCCGGTTGACGGCGATGGCGTCGTACCGGCCGGCCACCGCCGTCGCCAGGGCAGTGGTGGAGATGTCCGTGGCCAGGATCTCGACCCGGTCCAGCAGGGACGGCGTCCCCCGCCGCCGGGCCGCTTCGTCCAGGAGCATCAACAGGGAATAGGCCTCCTGGCCCGTGGCGGCGGCCGCCGACCAGATCCGCACCGTCCCGGTCCGGGTCGCCCGGTCCAGGAGATCGGGCACGGCCGCCGTCTCCAGGTATTCCCAGACGCTTCCGTCCCGGAACCAGGAGGTCTCGTTGGTGGTCATGGCGTCGATGATCCGGTCCCGCAACTGGCCGGTGGGATCGGTCCGGGCCTTGAAGTGGAACTCCTGGAAGGACCGGCACCCGGTCTCCGCCATCAGGTCGGAAAGGCGCGACTCGATCAGATATTCCTTGTCTTTTTCCAGGTGGATGCCGCAGTGCTCTTCGATGTACCGGGTCATGAGGACGTACTCGGGCGCGTTGATTTTCAGCATCAAATGCGCCCTTTATCCGCGATCTCGTTGATCCGGGCCGCCATCCGGGAGAGGGGGACGATCTCGTCGGCCTGGTCCGCCTCCGCCACGGCGCCGGGCATGCCCCAGATCACGCTGCTTTTTTCATCCTGGACAATGGCGTAGCCGCCTTTGCGCCGGACGGCCGTCACCCCCGCCAGGCCGTCGCTGCCCATGCCCGTGAGGATGACCATCAGCACGTGGCCGCCGTAGGTCATGGCCAGGGACCGGAAAAGGACGTCCACCGACGGACGACAACTGTTGACCGGCGGCGCGTCGGTGAGGCCGAGAACCCGCCGGTTGTCCGTGTTTCGATGGACCACCATGTGGCGGCCCCCCTGCGCGATGTACAGGGCGCCCCGGTCGATGGCGCCGCCGTCGGCCCCTTCCACCACCCGGATGGACGAGATGGCGTCGAGCCGGGCCGCCAGGGAGGCGGTGAACATGGCGGGCATGTGCTGCACCGCCAGGATGGGCAGAGGGAAATCGCTCCGCAGCTTGGGAACGACCTCCTGGAGGGCGTTGGGCCCGCCCGTGGAGACCCCGATGGCCACCATGTCGATGCGCCCCGGCTTTCGGTCGGGCCGTTTGAGGATGGGCGGCGGCGTTTTTTCCGCCGGAACGGCGGGAACGGGCAGAGGAGACTTGACCACGGGACGAAAGGCCGGCGCCGGGACCGGGGCGGCGGCCCGGCCGTTGGCGATGCCCTTGACCTGCCGGGTGTACTTCCGGGTCCGGGCCATGGAGACGAGCCAGCCCAGGGCGTTGCGCAGTTCGGCCGCATTGGCCGCGACCGACGCCCCCCGGGGTTTGGAGATGAAATCCAGGGCCCCCGATTCCAAAGCCTTGACCGTGATCGGGGCCGTCTCCCGGTCCACGCCGCTGATCATGACCACGTCGACGTCGGGGTGGCGCTCCTTGATCTGTTTGAGCGTCTCCAGGCCGTCCATGTCGGGCATGTAGACGTCCAGCAGCACCAGATCCGGCTTCTTGACGCTGATTTTGGAAAGCGCGAGTTTTCCGCTGGACGCCACCCCCGCCAGCTCGGCCCTGTCGATCTCGCCGATGACCTTGGACAGAATCTGCCGATCGGTCACCGTGTCGTCCACCACCAGGATTTTAAGGTCTTTTTCCATTACAATTTAAACCGCCCCACCAACTGCGACAATTTCGAAGCCATTTCGGCCAGTTCCTTGGAGGACTGGTCGGTCTGGGCGGCGCCGGAGGCGGTTTGCCGGGACGCCTGGCTGATGTTCTGGATGTTTTTGGAGATGTCGTTGACGCCCCGGGCCGCCTCGTCCGAGGACCGGGCCACCTCTTTGACCCCGTTGAGGAGTTCGTCGATGTTCCGGGCCACTTCGGCGGCGGTCTTGGAGGCCTCGTCGATGGAGTGGGCGATCTCCCCCACCAGGTCGGCCGATTCACCTGCGTTTTCAGCGACTTCTTTCACGGTGACGGCGGCCCCGGCCACCGATTTTGAGATTTCGGAGGCGGTGGCGGTCTGTTCCTCCGAGGAGGAGGCGATCATCTCGTTGATGCCGGCGATCTCGCCGATGATCTTGTTGATCTCTTCGATGGCGGCCACGGCGTCGTCGGTGGAGCGCTGGATCTGGTCGATCTGGTCGGCGATCTCGTCGGTGGCGTCGGCCGACTGGCGGGCCAGCTCCTTGACTTCGCCCGCCACCACGGCGAATCCCTTGCCGGCGTCCCCGGCGCCGGCCGCCTCGATGGTGGCGTTCAGGGCCAGCATGTTGGTCTGATCCGCGATGTCCTTGATGACCCCCACCACCTTGCCGATCTGCTTGGAGGCGTCCACCAGGGCGTCGATGCGGCTGTTGATGTCTTCGGTGCGGGATTTGGCGTTCTGGGAGATCCGGCTGGCCTGGACCGTGTTCTTGGCCACCTCGTTCAGCGACGTGGTCATCTCTTCGGCGGCCGAGGCCACGCTGTTGACCTGGGACGAGATGTCTTCGCTGGACCGGGCCATGGCCGTCACGTTGTCGGCGGTCTTCCGGCCGGCGCCGGACACGGTCCCGAAGGTGGAGGACATCTCTTCGGTCATGGAGGCGATGCTCGACACCGAACCGCTGGCTTCTTCGGCGGCCGAGGCCACGGTCCCCACGCTGGCGCTGACCTGTTCCGAAGCGGCGGCCACGGTGCCGGCCTGGGCGTTCATCTCTTCGGCCGACGCCGCCATCTCGCTGGAGACCGAGGAGAGTTCCCCGGATGCGCTGGAAAGGGTATTGGCGGCGTCGGCCATTTCCTGCATGAGGGCGCGCAGGTTGCCGATGGAGCGGTTGAGGTCCCCCGCCATCTGGCCGATTTCGTCCTCCGATCCGACGGCCACCGTGGCGGTGAGGTCCCCGTTGCCGAACCGTTTGGTCGCCGCCATGACCTCCCGGATGGGCCGCGTGATCAGTCGGGTGAGAAAGACCACCACGGCCGCCGCCAGGAGGACCCCCGCCGCCAGCCCGACGAGGGAGACCGTCACGGTTCTGGACAGCAGCGCATCGGTGTCGGCCGCCACGGCGATCATCTGGTCCATGCCGGTGACGAAGACGTCCTGGGCGATGTCGAGCACCTCTTTGGCCACCGTGTCCCGCTCCGTGTCGAGGGATTCGATGGCCAGCCGGTTTTTGAGCTGGTTCTCCATGGCGGTCCGGTAATCGTCGGCGGCGGACGCCGCCGCTTCGATGCGGCGCAGCCCCTCCTCGTCGACGGTGATGGTCCGGAGCCGCCGCAGCAGATCCTGGATCGCGTCGAAGCCTTCGGTCACTTCCCGCATGGCTTCGTAATTCCGCCTTGCCTGGGCCTTGAAATTGGCGATGCGGATGGCGTTGCCCGAATCCATGATCCGCTGGAGGAGTTGGAGTTTCTCCAGCCGTTCCAGCAGGCTTTCGCTGAAGGCGCCGGCCCGGATCTCCTGGGACAGCGTCGCGGTCTGCTGGTCGATGAACTCCCGGAGGTTGGTCACGTAACGGTCGGCGGCCGCATCCAGCGTTTCCCGGCTCCCCGAAATGGCGCGGTTGAAGGAGACCGTTTTTTCCACGAGCCCTTCATAGGTGTCCACGGCCGTCCGGGCATCGCCGAGGCGCTCCCGGAGCCGGGCCAGGTCTTCGTATTGTTGGGCCAGGGATTGGGCGTTCTTCAGATCGTCCCGGACTTCGGCCAGGTATTCGCGGCCCCGGGTCAGATAGGTTTCGTCCCCGCTCAGGGCGTATCCCCGCATGTTGTACATGGTCAGCAGGCTATGGCGCTCCAAATGGCCGGATTCCGCCACCTCCGGCGCGTATTCCCGGGCCAGTTTTTGAGATTGTTTCTGCACCTCCCGGATGTCCAGAAGGGCGACGCCGCCCAGCGCGACGCCGAGGGCCAGCACCAATCCAAAGGTGATGCCGATCTTTATCCCGACTCTCAAGTTCATGAACGCTTTGATCATGATTTTTTCTCCACTCTATCGCATTGGCTGGCTAAATTGTCCGACATTCCGTATTCTTGCTATAAGTGTTCCAAGGCCCTTAGCAACAGCTTTTGAGACATGTTCATCAAGATAAAATCTGATTCTGTTTTTCATGCGGCATGGTTTTCCGAAAGCTTCCGAACCAGTTTTGATCTGGCCTTTTTTCTTATGCTCTTCAAGAAAATTTCACTTTCTTCAATTGCCTTATCAATTTCAATACGATGATCAAAATAATAAGCAAGTGCGGCATGTATAGCAGCTAGATCAAGGTCATATTCTGTTGCAATCTCATCCGCGCTTTTTCCCATACGATCGTACCAAATCACAATATTCTGGACAGTAATACGATGTCCAGCAATACGTGGTTTACCGCCAGCTATTCCGGGAGTAATGTCAATATGTTCGTCTAATGATTTCATCTCGTCCTTTTCTCCCTAATCATTTCCCCGCCCCCATCACATCCGCCAGCACCGCCTCCACGTCCAG
>CAZZBE010000025.1:0-2876 GCA_964652715.1 uncultured Desulfobacteraceae bacterium | reverse complement strand
TCCCTAATCATTTCCCCGCCCCCATCACATCCGCCAGCACCGCCTCCACGTCCAGCAGAACGATCAGCCGGTTTTCCCCCTTGATCACGCCCCGGATCAGGTCTTCCCCGATGTCGGCGACGTTGGGGGGCGGCGGCAGGATCTCGTCGTCCTCCACGGCCGCCACGTCGTCCATCCGGTCGATGATGAAGCCCACGATGTCCTCGCCCACGGCCAAATCCGCCAGATGGCCGCCGGCCACGAAGTCCATGATGTCCTCCCGGGTTTTGAGGATCAGGAGCCGGGCGTCGTCGATGTTCCCGGTGGGGGGACGGCCCAGGCAGACGTTGAGGTCGATGACCGTCACCACCCGCCCCCGGAGGTTCATGAGCCCCAGAAGCTGGGGCGGGGCGTCCGGAATGGGGCTGATATTCACCTGGCGGTTGATCTCCTTGACCAGGAGAATGTCGATGCCCAGCAGGGTCTCGCCCAGATGGAAGGTTGCGATTTGTCGGGTCATGACCGGCCTCCTTTGGCGGTGGGGGGCGTCAGCAGACCGGCCAGTTTCTCCAGGAGCCGGGTCTTGTTCAGCTTCAGCTCCCACTCGTCGAATCCGGCCTCGTAGCCTTTTTCCACCACCGACAGATCCCCTTCGTTGCCCAGGGAGGTCACCGCCATCACCGGCAGCCGTTTCAGGCGGGGATCGGAGCGGATAGCGGCGATGACGTCCCACCCGGTCATCTTGGGCATGACGATGTCCAGGACCACCGCGTCCACCGGCGCCTCCTCCAGGATCTGGAGGGCCTGCCGGCCGTTTTCCGCCACCAGCACCTCGTAGCCGGCCGAGACGAGGTAGTCCTTTTCCACCATCCGGAAAAACGGCGTGTCTTCGGCCAGGAGAATGCGGGGCGCTTTCTTCTCCGCCCCGCCGGACGCCGGTTCGGTGCGGTACCACTCCGGGGCCGCCATTTCGAAGAGGCGGTACATGTCGGGCAGGAGGGTGATCCGGTCGTCGATCACCGTGGCGCCGAACAGACCCGGGGCCATGATGCTGGCGGTGTCCAGCTCCACGGCCGCCGTGGCCGTGTTGATCACTTCCTTGAAGACGATCCCCATGGGATGGGCCATCCCCTTGGGAACGATGAGGCCGATGGTGTCGTCGGGGGACCGCTCGGGCCGGGTCACCGGCAGATAGTCCTCCAGAAAGACCAGCCGGAGCTTTTCGCCCTGGTACTGGAGAAATTGCTTGTCTTTGATCCGCTCGATGCGGGACGCGGAGACCTTTTCGATCCGGCTGATGAGTTCCAGGGGCAGGGCGAACCGTTCCGGGGTGTCGTTGTCGAAGATGAGCAGGGTCTGGACCTCGGCCGTCACCGCGTCCTCCTCCCGTTCCCCGGCCCGGGCCCCTTCGTCGTCGGGGGTTTCCAGCCGCCGGATGGCCGCTTTTTTGACGATGCCGGCCACGTCCAGGATCAGCGAGACCTTGCCGTTGCCCAGGATGGAGACCCCGGAGAAACAGGCCATCCGCTTGAGATACCGGGGCAGGGGCTTGACCACGATCTCTTCGGTGTTGACGATGCGGTCCACCACCATGCCGAACCGGGACCCGCCCTGTTTGACCACGATGATCCGCAGGGGATCGTCCCGGCCGGTCAGATCCGTTTCGACGCCGGGTTCCGTCAACCCCAGGAGCCGGTTGAGGTCCACCAGGGGGAGGAGCACGTCCCTCAGCCGCAGGACCCAGGCGTTCTGGACCACGTCGATCCGCTCTCCGATCTCGTCCGGCTTGACCCGGACCAGCTCGTCGATGTCCACCTCGGGGAGGATGAAGTTCTGGCCGCCCGACGCGATCATCAGTCCCGACACGATGGCCAGGGTCAGGGGGAGCACCAGGGTGACCGTGGACCCCTGGCCGGGGGCGGATTCGATGTCGGCGGTCCCGCCCATCGCCTCGATGTTGGTCAGCACCACGTCCATGCCCACCCCCCGGCCGCTGAGGTCGGTGATCTTGTCGGACGTGGAAAAACCCGGCCGGAAGATAAGGCGGATCCGGTCCCTGGGGCTCATGGCGGCCGCCGCCTCCCGGGAGACGATCCCCTTTTCCACGGCCTTTTGGGCCACGAAATCGGGATCCACGCCCCGGCCGTCGTCGGCGATGGTCAGGTGGACCTGGCCCCCCTGGTGGAACGCCTTGAGGGCGATGGTTCCGTACCGGGGCTTGCCCGCCTTTTCCCGGTCCCTTGGGGATTCGATGCCGTGGTCCACGGCGTTTCGCACGAGGTGAGTCAACGGATCCGAAAGCCCCTCGATGATGGTCTTGTCCAGCTCCACCTCGCCGCCGGAGGCGACCAGCCGGATCTCTTTGTCATGCTTTTTGGCCAGATCCCGGACCACCCGCTGGAACTTGTCGAAGACCATCGCCAGGGGCTGCATCCGCATCTGCATGATCTTTTCCTGCATCTCGGTGGTGACGCGGCTGATGTGCTGGAGGACGGGGTTGAGCCCCGGCGTCGACTTGACCAGCGGCAGGGCCGCCTGGAGCAACTGGTTGCGGCCCAGCACCAGCTCCCCGGCCAGATTGACCAGCTCGTTGAGAAAATTGACCCCCACCCGGATCTTCTCCCCGGCCTGCCCATACCCCCGCCCCCGCTCCTCCGGTTCCTTTTTCCCGGGTTTTGCGGACGCCGTTTCGGCATCCGCCCCCGCGCCTTTGTCCCTTTGTCCCTCTGTCCCTTTGTCCCTTCCCCCACCCACCGCCCCCAAATCGATCTCCGTCACCCGACCCCCGGGCAGATCCAGCGCATGACGCACCGTTCCGGGCGTCAGGTCCGAGGCGAAGAGAAAATCGAAGGCCAGTTCGTTTTCCAGGCAGTCGGACAGGCCCGAGACGCTTTCCA
>CAZZBE010000024.1:0-29290 GCA_964652715.1 uncultured Desulfobacteraceae bacterium | reverse complement strand
GGTTCACATCGGCCCGGATTTCAGCCGGGACCTGCTGACGGGGGGCGGCGGACAGCTCCAGACCATCCTGGACGGCCGCAACTCCAACACCGCCATGATCGCCCTCAACTACGTGCGCGACATCGTCACCCGGTTCAACAGAGACTGGCTGGCGAAAACCGGGGGACGGACCCCGCCGGCCCGGCTCAACATCCGGGCCTGGTACAACGCCAACCTGGAGAGCCGGTGGTTCATCGTCCCCGGCATCGCGGGGCTGCTGACCCTGGTGGTCGCCATGCTGGTGACGGCCCTGTCCGTGGCCCGGGAGCGGGAACAGGGCACCTTCGACCAGCTCCTGGTCACCCCCCTGCGGCCGGTGGAAATCCTGGTGGGCAAGGCCCTCCCCGGCTTCATCATCGGCCTGGCCGAAGCCACGGTCATCATCCTCATCGCCGTCTTCTGGTTCGAAGTGCCCCTGCGCGGCAGCCTGGCGGCCCTTTACATCGGCCTGTTCCTGTTCCTGATGTCGGCCATCGGCGTGGGGCTGATGATCTCGTCGTTGTCCGTGACCCAGCAGCAGGGGTTGCTGGGGGCCTTCCTGTTCCTGGTGCCGGCGGTCATCCTCTCGGGGTTCACCACGCCCATCGCCAACATGCCGTTGGTGGTCCAGAAGCTGACCCTGCTCAACCCGATGCGGTATTTCATGGTCGTCCTGCGGGGCGTCTTTCTGGAAAAGGCGCCGTGGTCGTTGATGGTTTCGCAGTACTGGCCCATGGCGCTGATCGGGCTGGCGACGTTGACGGCGGCGGCGTGGTTGTTTCGGCATCGGATAGACTAAATACGAGATTGAAAAGATAAATCACTTTTCGGGTTGCAGATTCATAGGTGCAGTGCTATAGTATAAGGATCTTGATAAGAGTCTATGTGCAACGTATTTAACCTATTTTGGGTGACATGATGGCATCATCTATATTGGAATGGCCTGACTCACAGGCCGTCGAGTTTTGGCGAGAGACCTTTGAGATGCCTGAACGACATGATATAAAGTCTCTCGCGAAGTACCTTTGCAAAGCTCATTCTAAAAGGCAGATTAGCGATGAAACTTTCACACTTCTCTTGGAATACCTGTTAACCTACTATATCGAAAAGGGTATTGAGGAGCGCTTTTCGAGAAAATCAGCCGAGTTCGACAGGCGTTTGACGCGACTTCTTACAAGAATGATGGTTTTAGAATGAAAGAACGTGAAAAATCCAGCACATCTCTTGGCGATACGACGCATAAGAAAATACCATCGCCTCAATCAGATGATGACATTGAGTCAGCAGAAGCTTCAGAAGAAGAGAAAGAAGCCCGTGAGGTCGCAGAACTTGTAAGGGAGATGCCCAAGCCGGTTCGACGGAAGTTTGAGATGTCAATGATGCAAATGTTCTCAGGCAGTGCGGGCCCTGTGTCTCATCCTCTTTTCGAGAAATTTACCGAAGGTCACATTGACAAATTTCTAGACTATTCACAAAAGGATGATCAGAACAAATTCTATTTCCATTCATCAAATCGATGGTTCAGGCTTGTATATGTGATCATTGCTGTTACCGTTTTCCTCTTTATCGTAATTTTTTTGCCAATGATCAACAAACACTTAAAGAAATCCTGAAGTTGCTTGTGACGTTCGGAGGCGGGGTTGGTAGTGGTTATGGTTTGCGTTCCCTCAGAGACCGCAAATAGCTCCTCACAAATTAGGCTTAAAATGCTGCGGCTATTTAGAAGTTTGGTTCCGGTCGCGGCCCGGGGGATGCTTTGATTTCCTTGAGGTTAAGATACGGCCAAAAAATTTTCTTGTCTTTTCAGCAATCTTTGAGGAGTAAGGCATTATAAGTATAGAATTTTCTCAGTATCTATGGAAGGCCACAACAACGGTCGACAAAAAATCCGCCAGCTCCCGCCGGACAAGATATCAGAACTTCATAACTCTTTAGAATTTTTTAAACCAAAGATAACAGGATCTGGCGTATATTCGCGCCGAAAAAAAACTGGCGGAACCTTCCTTCGCGGACTTTTGGAACAACCCGGAAAACGACGTTTATGACCAGCTTTAATTCCGGCGGTGAAATCAGAAAAAATGGTTAACTCTCCAGCTTTGAGATAACGTCGTTCAGTTTTTTCCGCGAAGTCAGGTATTTAGCCACCGCCTCGGCCTTCCCCTTGTCCGTGAGCGTCGCGGATTGGGTGATTTGGTCCAGGTATTGTTGTTCTCTTTCCGTGAGCAACGGCTTCCACCGGTCCATTTGGTCCATAAAGTCGGGATGATTTTCCAGAAGGGCCGCTACGGAATCCTGCTTTCCCCTTTCCCGCCCACGCGCCTCGCTTTCCTGACTCAAAACCGCGTCCAGGGTATCGAAATCCGATATCCGGACAATCAGATTCGCCAACCGGTGCAGGCAGACCTCATCGTTCAGATCCTCGGCTTCCTGGAATATCTTTTCCGCCTCCGCCAGTTTTTTGTCCCGGTCAGACGGCTCCATGGCCTGTCGGGAATAGAGCAACTTGGAAACCTCACGGCGCATGGCCTGGGTGGTGGTGTACTTTTTCACCAAACGGTCGATCAGCTTGCGCTGATCCTGCATGTACACAACATCGATCCGATTTTTGAAAAATTTCACCCAGGTGTTGAACACCTGTTCCAGATCCAGACTCAAATCCAGCTTTTTCTCCCCCTTGTCGTCCCGGCTGCGGATAATGCTGAAGCGGGACCGCAGAATCACATGGGGGCTGATGCCCGCCGCGAATGCCGCCAGGGTGTTGTCCCAATAGGACAGGTCCTGATAGGTCAGCAGAATAAAAGCCAGAACGCCCAAAAGTCCGTAAAAACTGAGAAAGACCACGGCCGAAGGCATCCTGAAAAGTTTCCGTCGGTATTGGAACGTTGAAATGATTTCAGTGGCGCCGATCAGAAAGCCGGACAAAAAGGAGATGAAGAGATTTAACAGAACCTTGATGATCGTCGGATCAGGATTCTGAAGCCAGCTTGGCATGGGAGGTCTCCATCAGCTTTTTGTACACATCCCGATTGAGGTCCGAAAACGAAAAAAAACGCTTGGCATCCGGGTCCTTCAATGGATGGGACAACAGCAACCCCTTTCGCCACAAACGTTCCGCCGTTTTCCGCGTTTGATCGATGTCGAGCATACCCTCCACGGCGATGTCCACCGGGTTGCCGCCGCCGCCGATCTGCTCAAGGGCTTTCAGCACATCGATCTCCTCCCGGGACAGCTCGGAGGACCCGGAATCGTTGGATATATCGGCATTTCCCGCTGACACAATCCGTCCCAAATCGTCAGCCAACGCCTTGTCCCTTGGCAATTTTTCCCTGAGCAAGTCCTCGAAAAGCGGGGAAAATTCCGACGGATTTTTCCGCAACCCCCGCACAATTTTAATGGCCAAAGGGTCGGACGCCCATTTCCGGGAAACGGCATCCAGAACCTGATCCGCCTCGGCATCCTGATCGGACGCCAAGGTTTGAACGATTTCCGAAATCATTCGATCCATGTTTATATCCGCCATGGGCGTTTCCTCCATTATTGACGTTTTTTGTTGCCAGCCGCGTCATCCGCCTCGCAGGGCGTCGGCTGCAAACACCTATAACGAGTCGATTATATCAATATCTTCCAAGCAATTAAACAAAACTTATTTTGGGCGCCTTGTTGTCAACCAACCTTCCACCGGCGCGTTATTGGATGCAATAAATCCCTGAACCTCCCGCCATTCATCAGTACTCATTTTACAAAAACACCTTATATCCGACGTTTATTGATTGAAAACGGTAACTCAACTTTCGGGGTTTTGTTTTGCTTCCCAGGAAATTAAACCCGCGACCGCCCCCTTCCGATTCTTCTCCGCCCAATCCTTGGCCGTCAAATCATCCTTGTCCCGCAACGCCATATCCGCCCCCCTTTCCATCAAAACCCGCGCCACGTCCTTATGCCCCTTGGACGCCGCGATCATCAAGGCGGTGTAGCCGTCCTTATCCTGGGCGTTGATCTCGGCGCCCCGGTCCAGCAACAGGCCGGCGATCTCCGGCTGATTGTGGAACGCCGCCGCCATCAGGGGCGTGGCGCCTTCAGACGTCTTGATGTTGGGGTCCTGACCGGCCTCCAGGAGGGACCGGACGCTTTTCACGTCGCCGGTTTTCAGAGCCTTGTAGAAGCTGTTGCGCCGGGGCATCTTGTGGATGGCCCGGGCCGTGTGGGGCACCATGGGGGCGGCGGCGAGGTTGGGGACCACGTCGACCTTGAGGTTCATGGCTTTCATCATGGCGTGGAGCTGGGCCAGTGTCTCCTGGGTCAGGGAGACCTGGGTCATCAGCGGTTCCAGGGGGCGCTGGCGGTCGGCCTTTGATGCGGCCGCGGACGCCTCCCGATCCCGGAGCATCTTTCCGATGCCGGCGGCCAGGGTCTCCTTGATGGATTCCAGGCCGTCCTGGAAGGCGGACAACTGCACCACCACCCGGTTGACGGGGTCGCCGGCGTCCGTTCCCCGGAAAAGCTGGTTTTTCTTGAAGGTCTTCTTGATCTCCTCCCAGCGGGCCCGCTCGGCGTCGTCCATCCAGCCCACCAGCTCCTTGAACTTGAGGAAATTGGCTTCGGCGCCGGTGGTCAGCGTCTGGGATTCGTTTTCATAGTGGGAGAGGATCAAGGTCTTCAGCTCGGCGTCGTTCATCACCGGCAGCACCTTTTCCGCCAGCCGGCTCATGTTTCGGTAGGAGCCCTGCAACCGGAAAGGCGGCTCGGTCCGGTATTCATCGGCCTGGGCCGCCGAGTAGATGTATTGCTCGTTGACCTTCAGGATCACGTCCCGGACGACCATCAGCTTTTGCATCACCGAGACCATCTCGTCGATCTCTTCCCGGCCGTAGTTGCCGGAAAATTCCACGCCCTCGTGAGATCCGGTCTCGGCGATGCGGATGACGCCGTAGACGTCCGCCTGGCTCCGGCTGGAGAGGTTGCTGAGCACCGGGTTGGAAGTGAGGCAGTTTTCCAGGTAGCTCATCTTGAAGTCCCCGGCGCTGTCGCCGATGATGTCGCCCAGATTGTAGGTATCGGCCCGGTTGGCCAGCATGTCCGGAATCCGGAACTTCTCGCCGCTTTCGGTGTAGGGGTTGCCGGCCATGACCACGACGACCTTTTTGCCCCGCAGGTCGTAGGTCCGGCTCCGGCCCTGATAGACCCCCTCGATCTTCCGCTGGGCGTCGCACAGCGAGATGAATTTCTGCAACAGTTCCGGGTTGCAGTGCTGGATGTCGTCCAGGTAGAGCATCACGTTGTCGCCCATCTCCAGGGCCAGGTTGAGCTTTTCGATCTCCTCCCGGGCCGATGCGAAGGGCGCTTCGGCCGGATCGAGAGACGTGACCTGGTGGCCGATGGCCGGACCGTTGATCTTCATGAAGATGATGCCCAGCCGGTTGGCCATGTACTCCATGAGGGTCGTTTTGCCGTAGCCCGGCGGCGAGATGAGCAACAGCAATCCCATGAGGTCGGTCCGCTTGCCCTCGCCGGCCACGCCGATCTGCTTGGCCAGGTTGTCGCCGATAAGGGGCAGGTAGACCTTGTTGATGAGGCGGTTCCGGACGAATGAACTGAGGATCCGCGGTTTGAACTCGTCCAGCCGCATCTCCCCGCGTTTTTCTTCGGTGAGTTGTTTTTTGAGGGCCTGGCGCCGGTTGAACAGCGGCACGGTCACGGTTTCGTGGCGCTCCAGCTTTTCCATGAAGCCCAGGTAGTCGAGCCGGTAGACGCCGCCCCGGATGACGGTGTGGTCGCCCGTCATGCCGTCGAGGTCGGCGGTCAGGGGCGCGTCGACCACGTCCTGTTTGGGCGCCTTCCCCAGAAACGCCAGCACGGCGGCTTCGTCCACATAGTCCACCCTGTCCACTCCGTCCACGCCGTCCACCGCTTCGGCATACCCCCGAACCCAGTCGCGCACCAGCTCGTAGTCGGCCGCCGGCGTCGATTCAAGCCGTTCACGGGCCGAGGCCAGCCGGTCATCATACCGCTTTTCCCGAAGGTGTTTCCCGAAGCCGTCGAACAGGTCGAAGGCCTCCCGGCTGATGGCGAAATGGTCGTCCCCGGTCAGCTCGTCGAAGAGATAGCGGGCGGCCCGGGACGACAGTTCTTCCGGGAACAAACCCGACGTCCGGGCGAAACCGGCGATGCGGGTTTCGAGGTCGGCGATGTAGCGGTCCTGGCGCTCCTGGCCCGTAAACAGGGTCTTGAGGGTCCCGAAGGCGGACAGCTTGTGCCCAATTTGGGCCTTGGCGTCGGGGTCGTCGAAGCATTCCCAGAAGACCCGGGCCAGGGCCCGGACCCGTGGGTGATAGCGAAGCAAACCGATGCCCGTGTGAGTCCGGTAAAGGGCGGACAGTAGGCGGGCGCCGTCTCGGTCGTGGATCCCCTTGGTGTAGCCTTCGGTGTACCGGGGTCCCATGAATCCCTGGACCAAACCCAGCCAGTCGGCGTCGCCGTAGCCCATCAAGGTTTCGGGGGCAGGGTCGCGTCGGGCTTCGATGTCCTCCAGCATCTTAAACGCCAGGTATTCGGCCCGGTAGACGGTCTCGTTTTCCGACGGGACGGACATCGCCCAGACGGGACGGGTCTCGTTGAATTCGGGGTCGTCGATCCGTTCGAAGAAGTCGGCGCCCGTGAGGTGGAACCACTGGTCGCCGTCCCGCTCCACCACGGTCAGGTCCAGGGCCTGGACGTTGACCGTGAACCGGTGCTCGCCCATCTTGATAATGTTGGCCCCGTCCTCGAACAATTCCTGGCGGTCCTTGAGCTGGCGGACGGCGTCTTCCCGCACGGTTTTCAGCCGGGACTGGATGTCGTCGGCCTTGACCGTGTCGTCCAGTTCCAGGAGTTGCCGGACGATGTCCCGGATCTTTTCCACCATCATATCCGAGGCGAAATAGGCGTTGATGGCATCGATGTCGGCCATCCCCCGGACCCGGTTGCCGATCCCCTTGATGATCCGCTCCGCCGCGGACATGAGGGTGTTGGCCTTTTTGTCGCGGGCCTCCACCAGGTGGAGCTTCCGGGTCTCGAAGGCGTTGTACAACTCGTCCCGCTTCTCCGAAAGCTGGAGCACGAATTCGTCGAAATCGGCGAACCGGCCCTCCAGCTCCTCGATGGCGATCATGGTTTTGGTGAGGTATTCCTCGCATTTGGCCGGCGTGTCGGAGATGTCGAGATAATTGATGACGGACTGGTTGAGCAGCTTCATCTGGGCGTTGAACTGGGCTTCGCCCTCGGCGCTCTGGAGGCTTTTCCGTTTCGTTTTCAGCGACGCCTTGACGCTGTTGAGCCGCGAGTAGATGGCCGAGATGTTGTCGATGATTTGGGTGGTCTGGGTGGCGTCCTCGATCTTGAGGTTGCTCACGATCTCGATGAGCATCTCCAGGGATTCGCCGGCGCCGTCCACCCGTTCCGCCGTCCGGTCGGCGTCGGCCGCCGTGGCCAGCCCGTCGATGGATTCCCGGATCTCCGCCACCCGCGCCTCGTAGGGCGAAAGCGACTCGGGCTTGAGAAGGAAGTTGACGCAGTCGCCGGACAGCTCGTCCGCGGCCCCGGCCACCTCCGTTTCCAGGGCCTCCACCCGGTCGAGGTCGATGTACCGCAACTCCTTGAGGGAGATGATCTCGCCCCGGACGCTTCGCAGTTCGGCCAATCGATCCACGAACTGATCGATGTGTTCCATGGTGTCGGCGCGCGCCGACTGAAGAATGGATTCGGCCCGGTCCGACACCCGCTTCACTTCCGCGGCCGTGTGGGTCTTGAGGCGGCTCACCTTCTCGAACTCGTCGATGGCCGACCGGGCCGCCGACCGGATCTGGGACAGCGTCTCCTTAATGTTGAAGGCTTCGGGACGGTCGAGCCAGAAATAGGCGTCGGCGATCTCGCCGGCCTTTTTCATCAGGTCCATGTAAAGGCCCGAATAGGTGTCTTCCTTGGAAATGAGTTTGAGCAGCTCGTTGCACTCGGCCATGCACCGGACGATGTCGGGGTTGCCCAGCTTGTAGAGGAAGGCGTCGCTCTTTTCCACCTTTTGGGAGAGGGCGTGATCGGTGCTGACGTAGGGCGTCCGCCAGACCTGGATGGCATGGTGTCTGGCCGGCTCTTTGGCCCCGCGGAAGACCAGCATCTCTCCGTTTTGGAAGACCGAATACCCGTTGCAGGGCACGGGGCTGTCCACCTGCTGGTCGATGATGTTGTAGGAAAGCAGGATATAGTCCCCTGATTCCTGCTGGTAGAAGACGTAGAGGTAGTCCTCGCCGTTGGCCGAGGCGATGCGGTTGGTGAAGGTCATGCCGGTCAGGCCGCTGTCGAACCGCTTCAACTCGCCGGTCTGGAGGTAGTAGCCGTTGGAAAAGATCAGCCCCTGGTCGTCGGGCAGCAGAACGCAGGCGTCGGCGATCTCGTCCACCCGGTGGACCTCTCCCGTCTTCTCGTTGAAGATGAAATGGCGAAAACGCTCCTCCATGTAGGGCTTGATCCGCACCAGGATGATGTGGCCCAATGATGCGTAGAAGATCTCGGCGTCGTCCAGGGTCTGGTCGGGGTTGTCCACGGGCTCGGCGTAGATGCCGTGGCCGGTGTCGGTGTTGTCCTCCACCTTGAAGGTGATGTCGCCGCCGACGGTCTCCACGAAGAGGCGGTCCTCGATGGCGATGTGGGGGAACTTGCCGAACCGGTGGAGGTCGCGGTGGGTCCGGGTCCAGGTGAACTCGTGCTGGGGCGGGAACTTGAACTCGTGTTCGCTGCGGTTGTCGATGTATTCCAGCCCGCCGTCGGCCGTCCGCCATTTGAAGACCTTGATGTCGGAAAGCGTTTTGCCGATCTTAAAGACCATGAAAAGATGAGGGCCGATGATGGAGAATTTGACGAATTGCGTCTCCCGGTAGTACCTGTAAAGCCCCTTGAAATCCGCCTCGAACCGGTCGTCGGCGATGGGGCCGAGGTCCTGCTCGTGGAATTCACGGTCCTGGTACCGGTAGACGGCGAAGACGTCGGAGCGCTGGAACTCCGACCGGAGCCCCATGTGGACGTTGTAGCCGAAGATGAACCGGTCTTTCCCCAGCGGCGTCATGTCCCTTGGGATGCAGTTGTTCCGGGTGGAGATCCGGTCGGTGGCCAGCAGGGTGAAGTCGATGGCGCCGAAGATCTCCTTGCGGGCGTCGTTGAGCTTCTCCAGCCGGTCCCGCAACGCCCGGCCCCCGGCCTGGAGCCGGTTGCGGATGATCTCGTAGGCGCCGCCCGAAAGCTGGGTCTCCGGCGCGGCGTCCTGGGGTCGGGTTTCTTCGGGAGAGGCCATGGCGCGGCTCCTGGTCAGACGATCTCGCGGTCGATTTCGTCGTTGGGTTCCACCCAGACGATGTGGATTTTGTTGATGAGGAGGGTCTTGGAACCGCCGTCCCGGCCCTTTACGTCCACCAGCACGATAAAGGGTTTGTCGTCCCGGGTGAAGAGATCCGAAACCCGGTCGTAGGCGCCGGAAAGGTTGACCTTCCCGGTCAACGTGGCGCCTTCGACGGTCCGGACGGTCACCGCCCGGTACGCGATTTTTTCGTCAGGGCTCATTTGGGCCTCCTTAATTTGTGGTTAGTGGTTCCACTATCCACTCAGCTCTCGCTCTTTTTCAGATCCACCAGCTTATCCGAAATTCCCAACCGTTCGGCCATGCCCATGAGGTGGTAGAGGGCGCCCCGGTCCTCGGACGTCTCCGCCCGGGAGGCCAGTTGGGCCAGGGCCGCGGAAAAAGTGAGGTTCCGGACGTCCTCGAGGCTGATGCCGAACTGGTCGAAAAACCCTTTCAGTCGGGATTTAAACTCATCCGGTTTTCCCGTGAAAAAGGTCTCCTTGACGTCGCTGAGGGTCTTGGAATTGTCGAAATACCGGTCCACGCTCTTGCCCACCGTAACGGCGCCCATCATCTTTTCGAAAAAAGTGGCTTCGCCGCCCACGATGTCGATGTTGGCGTACCGCAGGAAGCTGCCCAGGATTTCGGCCTGGCTCCTGGCCACGTCCCGCTGGGTTTCGATCCGGGCCAGTTCGATGGATTTGTCGGTCTCCAGGCGGAGTTTGTATTCCTCGTGCTCCCGGCCCACGCCGTCCAGCAGCTTCATGGCGTTGGCCTTGGACTCGATGCCCTTGGCCTCGGACAGCAACTGGAGTTCCAGGGACCTGGCCTCGGCCGTCCCCTTGGTCTCGATCCCCTTGGCTTCGGCCGCGAAAGAGAGTTCCTGGATCCGGGCTTCGGCCTCGCCCTTTTCCGACAGGCCCCGGGCCTCGGCCTGGAGCTTGGCCTCCAGAACCCGGGCTTCGGTGTTGCCCCGTTCCTCCAGGAGTCCGTTCTTGGCCCGGCCCACCTGAACCTCGGCCATGCCGCCGGCGGCCTGTTCGGCGGCCGTCGCCTCGGCCAGCAGCTTTTTGGCGGCGGCTTCTTTTTCGGCGGACCGCTGGAACGCCTCGGCCTTGACCACCGATTCCTCGGCGCTCAGCTCGGCGGCCTGTTTGGACGCCTCGGCCGCCTTGACGATCCGGACCATCTCCTCCTCGGCCTTCATCTCGGCCACCTTTTTGTCGGCCTCGGCCTTCTTGGTGTCCTTGAGCAGCGTCTCCTCGGCGTCCTGGGTGGCCAGGGTGAGGGCGACTTTTTTCTGGCGCTCGGCGTCGGCGAAGGCCTGGGTGTCCTTGATCCGTTCCTGTTCCTCGATCACGGTCTTTTCCACCATGACCCGGTCCCGGATGACGTTCTGGATGTTCTTCTTCTCCACCTCCAGGGCCTTGTCCTTTTCGATCCGGGCCAGCTCCACGATCCGTTCCCGCTCGGTGGCCTCGATCATCCGGTCTTTTTCAACCCGTTCCGTCTCGATGGCGTCGGTCCGGTCCTTGTTGCGTTCGGCCACCAGGACCTGGCGGTCCCGGTTCTGTTCGGCGATCCGGACCTCTTCTTCGGTGGTGATCCGGGCCCGTTCCGACCGGAGCAGCTCCTCCTGCTGGATCTTGAGGGTTTCGGCCTCCTCCCGGGCCTGGACGGAATCCACCTCCCGCTTCTGTTTGCTTGTGGCTTCGGCGAGTTGGCGGTTGAGTTCCAGGACGGCTTCCTTTCCCTCCACGTCCTGCTGGGTGATGACCTTCTCCCGCTCGCGGTTGATCTGGTTGGAGAGGATCTTCTGCTTGGAGGTGAGTTCGGTGATCTTCTTGATGCCCTCGGAGTCGAGGATGTTGTCGGGATCGAGCATCTCCACCTGGGTCTGTTCCAGGAAATCGATGGCCGCGTCGTCCAGCACGAACCCGTTGAGGTCGGTGCCGATGGCCTTTAAAATCTGCTCCTTGAACTGCTCCCGGGCGTTGTAGAGTTCCACGAAATCGAAGTGCTTGCCCACGGTCTTGAGCCCTTCGGAGAACTTGGACTCGAAAAGGTCCCGGAGGGCCTCGATGTGGGAGGCCCGCTCGCATCCGATGGCCTGGGCCACCTTGAGCACGTCCTCCTCGGTCTTGTTGACCCGGACGAAAAAGACCACCTTGATGTCGGCCCGCATGTTGTCCTTGCAGATGAGCCCCTCGGACCCGCGCCGGTCGATGGTCAGGCTTTTGACCGAGATGTCCATGATCTCCATGCGGTGGAAGATGGGGATGACCCACATCCCTTCGAAGGCCACCTTGGTGCCCCAGAATCCGTTGCGGATCATGGCCTTGCCCTGCTCGATCTTCCGGTAGAACCGAACCACCATGGCCAGGAACCCCAGGACCAGCACGATGATCAGGATGACGCCGCCCACCCCGATGCCTTTTAAAACCGTCATCAACTCCGCCATATTGCCCCCTTATTCGTTAAACCGTTCGACGAAATACACGCCTTTGTCGTCGTCCTTGTCAAAGACAATCACCTTTTCTCCTTTATGGATCACCGCATCGCCCTTTGTTCGGGCGTTGAGGGTGATGGGCGCCCCCCGGACGGGGATTTCCACCTGACCGAAATCCGGGGTGACGGTGCTGGTGGTCGCCACCCCGATGCTGTACATGATTTTGTGGTGTTCCTCCGGTTTGAAGAGGACGGCCAGCGGGCGCGTGAAAAATCCGGCCAGGAAAAAACCGACGATCGCGATGGAAAGAAAAAGAGCAAGGCCGACCAGGAGATCGCCGCCCGGATGGATCAGCGCGTCGGCGATCAGGGAGAAGGCCCACCCGAGGAAGACGAAAACACTGAGCATGATCATCACCGGCACGCTGCCGATGCCCAGCCACTGAAGAAGGGGGCCGAACAGGCCGCCGCCGTCGTCCAGATCGACATCGGGAATCAGAGAATCGAACACTTCCAGATCCACGGCGCCGAGAATCATTAACATCCAGTACAGGAATACCAGGATCAGCAAAACGGTGAACGGCAGAACCGTCGGTGAAAAGCACGCTTCAAGGAATGGACCCATGGTCGCCTCCTCATTGATGTGAATGTCGAAACGGTTCGGCGGGACGAGAAAGTTTCCGTTTCACTCGATTCTTTACGCTATTTTTGGGAAAAAAGAAAGGCGTTAACGCCAAAAAAAATGAATTCCCTTTGCAAGGAGAAGGTTCTTTTGCTATACACAAACGATATACTTTTGGCCGACAGAAAAGGAAAACAGGAGAAAACATGGCGATTAGCAAGGACCTGCTCGATATTCTGGCGTGCCCCAAATGCAAGGGGGACATCTACCTGACCGACGCCGGCGACGGCCTCATCTGCGACAACTGCCGGCTGTTGTACGAGATCAAGGACGACATCCCCATCATGCTCATCGAAGAGGCCAAACCCCTCGAAGCGGACGCCGGGGCGAAGAATGAGGGATGAGCCGCCCCCGGCCGCCCAAGCCCGCCAAACTGGTGATCGGACTTTTCATGGCGGATAAGGCGCTCCTGGCGGATCTGGCCCCTCTTCTCGAAGCCCGATACGGGCCCGCGGACGCCGTCAGCCCCTGGATGGCCTTTGATTACACCGCCTATTACGAGCCGGAGATGGGCGGCGGCCTTTTTCGGCGGATGCTCTCCTTCCGGGATCTCGTCCAGCAGGCGGACCTGCCCCGCATCAAATCATTCACCAACGATCTGGAAGACCGGTTCTCCGGGGATGACCGCCGGACCGTCAACATCGACCCCGGCTACCTGCTCCATGAACGGTTCGTGCTGGCCACCGGCAAAAACTTCACCCACCGCATCTACCTCAGCGACGGCATCTACGCCGATCTCACGCTCATCTTTCAGAACAACGCGTTCCAGCCCCTGCCCTGGACCTACCCGGACTACGCCGACGGCAAGATGATCCGGTTTCTGTCCCTGGTCCGGCGGCGGTACGGGCTGGATTTGAAACAATCGGGAGTCCCCTCATGATGAAGAGCATGACCGGCTTCGCCGGCGCGGAAAAGACGGCCGGCGCCTTGACCGCGGCCGTGGAGATCCGTTCCTGCAACAGCCGGTACCTGGACCTGACGGTCCGTCTGCCCCAGGGATACATCTCCATGGAGGAGCGGGTCAAAGCCCTGGTCTCGGCGGCCATCTCCCGGGGCCGGGTGGAGGCGCGTCTCCAGATCCGGGACGAATCCGAACCGGCCCACGCCTTTGAAGTCGATACGGGCCTCGCGGACAGCTACCACGAGGCCCTCCAAACCCTGCGGGACCGGTTCGGCCTGACCGAACCCATCCCCCTGTCGCTTTTAGCCGGCGCCGGGGGGATCATCCGCCCCAGGGAGACGCCGCCGGATCTGGAAGCAGGGTGGCCGACGGTGCGGGACTGCGTGTCCGAGGCCCTTTCCGCCTTCACCGCCATGCGGGAACGGGAAGGGGCCTTTATCGCGGCGGATTTCGCCGAACGGCTTTCGGCTATCGAGGACGCCATCGACGCCATCGGGTCGGACTCCGAGGGGTTGCCGACCCATTACCGGCAACGGCTGACGGAACGGATCGGCGCCCTGACCGAGGGCGCCGCCGAGATCGATCCGGCCCGGATCGCCCAGGAGGCGGCGTTTCTGGCGGACCGGAGCGACATCTCCGAAGAGATCGTCCGGGCCCGGAGCCATCTCGAACAGTTCAGAAAGACCATGGCCGGCGACGAACCGGCCGGCCGGAAGCTCAATTTCCTGTTGCAGGAGTTCAACCGGGAGTTCAACACCATCGGGTCCAAAACCGGCCATGCGGATGTCTCCCACCGGGTGGTGACCGTCAAATCGGAGCTGGAAAAGATCCGCGAACAAGTTCAAAATCTGGAGTGACATCATGAAAATTCCCCCGATGGGAGTCAAACCGTTTTCTCCCCTGCTCCTCAACGTCGGTTTCGGCAGCACGGTGGCGGCGGAGCGGGTCGTGGCCATCCTGCCCCCCAGTTCGGCGCCCATGAAGCGGCTCAAGGACGAGGCCAAAGAGGAACGACGCCTGGTGGACGCCACCCACGGCCGCAAGACCCGGTCGGTCATCGTCATGGACAGCAACCACGTGGTGCTCTCCGCCATCCAGGCCGAGACCATCGCCCAGCGGTACGCGGGGTTGCGGGAGGCCCAGAAGGAATCGCAGGAAAGCCATGGCTGAAGCAGGACCCAGCCCCGGCCATCTGTTCATCGTGTCTGCCCCGTCGGGCGCCGGCAAATCGACCCTGTGCGCCGCGGCCCGGGAACGGTTTCCGGACCTGCGCTATTCCATCTCCGCCACCGCCCGTCCGCCCCGTCCCGGCGAGGTCCACGGAGAGGACTACTTTTTTGTTTCCGAAGACGCGTTTAAAAAGGGGATCGAAGAAAACCGCTGGGCCGAATGGGCCGTGGTCCACGGGAATTACTACGGCACCCCGGCCGATTTTATCCAAAAGACCCTGGCCGACGGGCGCGATATCCTCCTGGACATCGACGTACAGGGAGCCGAACAGTTGATGGACCGGTTTCCGGACAGCGTTTCCATCTTCATCATGCCTCCGTCTGAAGAGGTCCTGAGAGACCGGCTGGAGAAACGGGGAACCGACGATCCGGCGGTGATCCGGCGGCGAATGGAAAACGCCCGGAAGGAGATGGCCGTCAAGGACCGCTACCGCCACATCATCGTCAATGACGACCTGTCGCGGGCCGTAAACCAGTTCGTCGACATCATCGGGCGTCACCGGCGGCGGCGCCATGATCGGTCTCAAGACCCGTCCGGCGGAAAAGGCGGCCGATGAAAACCGAGATCCTGTACGGGATTCATCCGGTGACCGAGGCCATCCGGGCCGCCCGGCGAAAGGTGCTCACCCTCATGACGGCCGACAAAACCGCCTCCCGGCTGGAATCCCTGACGGAGCTGGCCCGGTCCGCCGGCATCGCCGTGGAAAAACGATCCACCGCCGATCTGAAGGCCATGACCGGCGTCGACGCCCACCAGGGAGCCGTCGCCCGGGCCGGCCCGTATCCGGTCCTGGATCTGTCCGCCCCTCGACAGGTGGCGGACCTGTCCCATAGCGCGCCGTTTCTGCTGCTGCTCGACTCCATCCTCGATCCACAAAACCTGGGCGCTTTGATCCGCACCGCCGTCTGCGCCGGCGTGGACGCGGTCATCCTGCCCAGGGACCGGTCCGCGGCGCCGTCGCCGGCGGTCTCCAAGGCGTCGGCCGGGGCCCTGGAACACGCCCGGGTAGTCCAGGCCACGAACCTGGTGCGAACCATGGCGACGCTCAAGGAGGCTGGAGTCTGGATTACCGGGCTCGACCGGGCGGGGGGAAAATCGATCTTCCAGAGCGAACTCAACGGTCCGCTCGCCCTGGTGATCGGCGGGGAGGAGAAAGGCATCCGACCCCTGGTGAAAAAACACTGCGATTTTCTGGCGACTATCCCTCAGACAGGGCCCATCGATTCCTTGAACGCGTCCGCAGCCGGCGCGGTGGCGATCTACGAAGCCTTCCGGCAACGGCGCCCGGATAGAACCGACGGTCAACAACCCGGAACAAAGGACGGCATATCATGACGCAAGAAGAAAAAATCACCGTGAACCGAGACGGCGGCCTCAACGTGCCGAATCATCCCGTGATCCCCTTTATCGAGGGCGACGGCATCGGCCCCGACATCTGGCGGGCCGCCAAAATGGTCATGGAAGCGGCCGTGGAAAAGGCCTACGGCGGCAAACGGGAAATCGCCTGGCGGCAGGCGGCGGCCGGCGAAAGCGGGTTCCAGGACACCGGCGAATGGCTCCCCGAAGCGACCCTCGACGCCATCAGGAAACATGTGGTGGCCATCAAGGGCCCTTTGACCACTCCGGTGGGCAAGGGCATCCGTAGCCTCAACGTCACCATCCGCCAGCGGCTCGATCTTTACGCCTGCGTCCGCCCGGTCAAATACATCGACCCGGTGCCCAGCCCCATGAAGCGCCCCGACAAAATCGACATGGTGGTTTTCCGGGAAAACACCGAAGACGTTTATGCCGGCATCGAGTGGGCCGCCAAGAGCGACGAGGCCCGACGGGTCGCGACCTTCCTCAAGGACGAGATGGGCGTGACCCTGCCCCCGGGGTCGGGCATCGGCATCAAGCCCATCAGCGAGCGGGGCAGCAAACGGCTGGTGGCCAGGGCCATCCAGTACGCCATCGACAAGGACCTGCCCACGGTCACCCTGATGCACAAGGGCAACATCATGAAGTTCACCGAAGGCGCCTTCAGCCAGTGGGGTTACGAAGTGGCAAAGGAACAGTTTGGCGACCGGGTCATATCCGAAAGACGCGTCTATGAAAAATACGACGGCAATCCCCCGGCCGGCCGGATCATCATCAAGGACCGGATCGCGGACATGCTCTTCCAGCAGGTGCTGTTGCGGCCCGACGAATACGACATCATCGCCACCCCCAACCTCAACGGCGACTACATCTCCGACGCCCTGGCGGCCCAGGTGGGCGGCCTCGGCATGGCGCCGGGCGCCAACATCGGCGACGACTGCGCCGTCTTCGAAGCCACCCACGGCACCGCCCCCAAATACGCCGGCCAGGACAAGGTCAATCCCTCGTCGCTGATCCTGTCGGGCGCCATGATGCTCGACCACATGGGCTGGGGGGAAGCCGCCGACAAGGTCCGGGACGGGGTGGCCGCGGCCGTCAAGGACGGCGTGGTCACCTACGACCTGGCGAGGCAGATGGAAGGAGCCCGGGAGGTCAAATGTTCGACTTTCGGCGAGGCGATCGTGGAGCGGCTGAAGTAGCGGGAGCCGGCCGGGAAGATAAAATCAACAAGATTGAAAGCTATCTGAACCGGGAAGAACTTGGCGTAGCGGTTTCAGAATCCTGTAAGACCGCCCTGCGACGGGCCGCGCTTGAAGCGTTTGAAGGGCGGCATGACGCGACGGAACTGGAAGGGATGGTCGACCGGGACGCCATTGAGCGCGAGGCGCTGGAAATCGTCATGCCGCGATCTTAATCTATCGCTCCGATTTAAAAAAAGAGGTCGGTGTTTCGGATAGCCGGCCTCTTTGCCTCGCCCCGTCCGCAACCAAAAAATCTCCAAACCCCCACCACCCTTCTGCCCCCGCTGCGGCTGGGACCTCAAAGCGGGTTTCGCTTTTCGAGCTGGAGCGTTTCGCGTTTTTTGAATCAGGATGGTCTGGATGCAAAAGGATGGCCAGGATGTCGCCCCGCATCTTGGCTATCCTGAAATCATCCTGACTATCCTGATTCAAACGGTTAGTCAGACAGCAGACAGCAAACAACATCGGAGGAGGCGCCATGAGCGGAGAAAAACGCACCTACGTATCCATTGAAGACCGAGAACTGCGCCGCCTGCGCGAGCAGGAAAGCCGGCTCCGGCAAATCAACCGCGACTTGCCCGACCGTCTCAACGCCATCCGCCGCGAGGCCCAACAAGAAATGCAAAACCGCCTCCGTCCCCTCGAAGATCGCCAGCGCCGACAGGAAGGCATGGCCAAAAGCCTGAAAAGCGACCTCTCCCGCGTGGAAAAAGACACCCAAAAGCGCTTAAACCAGCAACGCAAGGAGTTCACGAACCGCCTCGACGCCCAGCGTGGCGAATATCGAAAAATGATCGCCGACCAAGACCAAAAATTCACCGGTATGGTTGAAACGGAGCGCCAAAACCGCCAACAAGCCGTCCAAAACCTCCAAGGCCAGATCGACGCCATCGTCGCCGACGCCGACCGCAAAGGGGACACCGCCCGCTCCTTTGTCGCCGACCTGTCCAAGATTGTCGAAGAGGTCAACGCCCTTCCCCACGACCGCTTCGCCCCCGGCCAGCTCGACGCCCTCCGCCGCCACGTCGCCGACGCCCGGCAGAGCGCCGACGCCGGAATGCCCGAAGCCGCCCTTTCCACGGCCCAACGGACCTACTGGGACGTGGCCGACCTCCGGGTTCACGTCCTGGCGAAAGAACAGGAATTTCTCCTCCTCCATGAAGCGGCCCTGGAAGAAGCCCGGTCCCTGCTGGCCGAGGCCCGGTCCAACCGACAATACAAACTGGAACTCGGCAAAGGCCAGGACCGGGACGAAATCGACCTGGAAGTGGACCACTGGACCCACGGCGAACTGACTCAACTGGAAAACGACATCGCCTCCCTGGAAAAACAACTGATCAAAGGCGAATCGACCCTGACCTCGGACCAGGTCAAGGACATCCTCTGCCAACTCGACGCCCTCAGACCCCGCATGACCGAAGTCGTGGAACACGCCCGGGACAACATCCTGGCCTCCCAGCTTCGGGTCAACATCGCCGACGCGGCCGTGGAAGCCTTCAAGTCCCAGGGGTTCACCGTGGCCGACGAAACCTACGAAGGCGAAGACGAGCGAAATGCCTATTACGTGAAGCTCCAGAACATCGCGGGCAGCGAGGTGGTCACGGTCATCAGCCCGGTGGAAGGCGCCGGAAGCCGAACAGCGGATAGACGTCCGCGTCCGGTCCCTGTGGGAATCCCGAGGCCCGGATTTCGGGAATGGACGGGAGATGCGGACGTTGTTTGAGCGGGCGCGGGAATCGCTGCATTTGAGAACGGCAGGCATGAGCGACCCGGACGCGGAGACGTTGTGCCGGTTCGTGGGGGAGGACATTGGATGAAACAGAATAGGGAGGCCATCATGGCGACGCTCCAAGTGACGCCAAAATTATCGGGCGAGTCTGTTTTCCCAAGCAAAAAAGACGGATCAATATCTCGAAAAGATCGGTTTTTTGCTGTAATCTCGCAGGAACGAGACGCGCTGAAAGAATTGGGCGCCAAAGAAATCGGGCTTTTTGGTTCAGTGGCCCGGGAAGAAGATGACGACAAGAGCGATTATGACATTTTGATCGATTTTGAAAAAGACAAGAAAAAATTCAAAAATTTCATCGCCATTATCGATTTGCTGGAAAAAAAACTTGGGGCCGATGTCGAGCTTGTCACCAGGGAGAGTCTGAGTCCGCACATCGGTCCGAAAATCCTTCGGGAGGTGATGTATGCGCCTCTCTAATTCACAAAGGCGCACCGAAAGATTAATTAATTATGGACGCCGGAAAGAAGTCATCAAGTGTTTTCGCCGAACCTGAACATCGCCGCCCTCTGCCCCGCTACCCGTACTCTGGGACCGGGAAAACGCTTCGCGATCTGGGTCCAGGGCTGCCCTTTCAATTGCGCGAATTGCGGCTCTCCCGATTGGAGGCCGGTGCGGCGGGCTGTGATGATGGCCCCGGAAAAGTTGGCTGAAAAAGTGCTGGCTGTCAACGATCTGGAAGGGGTCACATTGTCCGGCGGGGAGCCCATGTTGCAGGCTGACGGGCTGTTGCGGTTTGTCCGATTGATCCGAGAAGAACGGCGTCTGTCGGTGATTTGCTACACCGGCTTTACCCTGGAAGCCCTGCGGGAAAAAATCGACCCGGCCATCCTGGACCTGCTGTCTGAAATCGATGTGCTGGTTGACGGGCTGTACATTGATCGGTTAAACGATAATAAAGGGTGGCGGGGGTCTTCCAATCAGACGGCCCATTTTTTGACCGGGCGTTACGTGGGCCGGGCGATGGAATTTGAAAAACGGCGGCGGGATGTGGAGGTGCATTTGATGGGGGATCATTATTTGGTGGTGGGGGTGCGGCCGAAGGGGCTTGAGGTGGGGATTTGACTGGAGAAAGAACATGAAAACAACGGGTTTTGAAAAAAAGGCCGGCCCATTGCATTGATGATCGGTCTGGATGAAGATCAAACAGTTTTGGGCAAAGATAGCTCCTTTTGGAAATTGATAGAAGACAGGCGATCCCAGGATGTGGTCAGTCGTGAGGAATTGGAAAGCGTTTTGGATGCTGATTGAAAAAAGATTCGTTTAAAAAGGTGTTTCACAGTGCAAAAGTGCCCTGTATGCGAAAAAAGACTTGAAGAGCCCTTGCCGCCGTTTTGCGACCAATGCGGTTGGGATTTGAAAAACGACCTGACGCTGGCGGTGTTTATCGGCGACATTTCAGAATCGGTTGTTGAAGAATACCAGCGGCGTCTTGCGACCGCCAGGCGGAATTGGTCTGAAAAGGTGGCGATGGCGGAAAAACTTCGAGAATTGGAACAAAGGCTGGATGAATCGGAAAAGCGCAGGGAAGAGGAGAAAGAGAAATCAGAGAAAAATTTGAAAGAGGCGCTTGCCAAAGAAAATCAGAAGAAAGATGCCGGAGCCAATTGGATCGAGCCGGTCACCAGCATGGAATTTGTTTTTGTTCCCGGCGGGTCGTTCATGATGGGGGCTGGTTTCGGGAAGGGTTATAATCGCGAAAAGCCGGTCCACGAAGTGACGCTGGATGAATTTTACATTGGGAAATTTCCAGTGACCCAGGGGCAGTGGGAAAAGGTGATGGGAGGCAATCCTTCAAAATTTCAAAAAGGGGACGATTATCCCGTGGAAGAGGTTTCCTGGCATGACGCCATGAAATTCATCAAAAAGCTCCAAACAATGAATGGCGATGACTTTACATTCGATTTGCCCACGGAAGCCCAGTGGGAATACGCGGCCAGAAGCGGCGGGAAAAAAGAGAAGTACGCCGGCGGGAAACATATTGACGCGCTGGCGTGGTATAAAGGCAACAACAATGGATCGACGCATCCGGTTGGGCGGAAAAAAACCCAACGGGCTTGGCCTGTACGACATGAGCGGCAACGTGTGGGAGTGGTGTCGGGATTGGTTTGGCGATTATCCGAGCGGCGCTGTTAGGAATCCTGTTGGACCTGATGATGGCGTGCTCCGGGTCATACGCGGCGGCTCGTGGTTCGACGAGGCCGAGTTCTGCCGGGCGGCTTTCCGCGACGGGGGTGCCCCTGGCGCCCGGCTCCAGCGCCTCGGGTTCCGGCTTGCCCTTCGCCCAGGTCAGAGGTGAGCCCGGCAGGTTCCAGCAAGACAGGCAAGCAAGAAAGCGGAGGCTGAAATCGGCGCGAGCCAGGCGCGTGCGGATGCCGCGCATGGGCCGCGCCGATTTCGAGCCGGAGCGCCGGCAAGGCGACAGGCGGGGCATGGGGTCCAGGGGCGGAGCCCCTGGTCGCTGCAAATGAGCTTATGACGCATTGCGTTATTGCCTCATTGCATTTTCCGTTTCGTTTTTGAATCAGGATGGTCAGGATGCAAACAGATATCCAGGATGTCGCTCCCTCATCCTGACTATCCTGATTCAAACACCCAATCAATCAACGAACAGACAACAAAAATGGACAACGCCCTAACCAACCCCCACGACCACTTCTTCCGCAAAATGTGGAGCGACCGCGACCTGGCCCTCGACTTCCTGCAAAACTACCTCCCGGCGTCTGTTATGGCGGTCGCGGACCTGGGCACCCTGGAAATCCAGAAGGACTCGTTTGTGGAAAAGCGGCTTCGTGATTATTTTTCAGACATTCTCTACCGGGTGGCGCTGGCCGGAGAGCCGGGATATGTTTACCTGCTGTTTGAACACAAAAGCCATCCGGAGCGGTGGATTCACCTGCAACAGCTTGAATACATGCCCCAAATCTGGCGGCTGTTTTTAAAGCAGGAAAAAGGACGCAACCGCCGCTTGCCGATCATCGTTCCAATGGTGTTTTACCACGGCGGCGAAAAGTGGAGCGGAAAGCGGCGGTTCGCCGAACTGTTCGCGGGGCCGGTGGAAAAGCTGTCGCCCTATCTGCCGGACTTCGAGTCCATTCTCTTTGATTTCAGCCCGTTTTCCGATCAGGAAATCCGTGGGCGGGTGCTGTTGCGGGCCACGTTGATGTTGATGAAGCATGTTTTTGACCCGGACGTCCATGATAAGCTGCCGAAGATTCTAAAGTTGATTCTGGATGTTTCCGAAACAAGGAGCGGCTTGCGGGCGGTTGAGACGATGTTGCGGTATCTTTTTAACGAGGTGCCGGATTTGACCGTTGAAAAAGCAAAGAATATGGCGGAGCAACACTGCGGAAAGGAAAAAAAGGAGGTCGTTATGACAGTTGCGGAACAACTGCGAAAAGAAGGGATTGATATCGGAGAAAGAAGGGGCGCCCGAAAAACGCTTGTGGAATCCCTGGAAATGGGGCTGAATCTTCGTTTTGGCCCGAAAGGCTTGACTTACATGCCCAGAATCAATCGAATGCGCAAAATAGAGCGTTTGAAATCGCTGCAACAAGCGCTTTACACGGCTCAGGACATTTCGGAATTTGAGCGGGCCATGGAAACCGGTCGTCGCTAATAAAGGATTTTGAATCAGGATGGTCAGGATGCAAACGGATGTCCAGGATGTCGCCCCCCCTCATCCTGAATATCCCGCGATCATCCTGGCCATCCTGATTCAAACAATGCACCGCAATAAAAAAACACGGCGTTATCGATAAAAACCAATGGAACACAACCACTACGATTTCAAACAAAACCAATCCGCCATCCAGGCGTCCCTGACCCGAATCGACGACCTCAAATCCCAAATCGACCACCAAAAAACATTGCAAAAACACCGCTGGGCCGCCATCCAACAAAAGCTCCGCGTCGACTGGACATACAATTCCAACGCCATTGAAGGCAGCTCCCTGACCAGGGGAGAAACCCTGTTTTTTCTGCAAGAAGGATTGACCGTCGAAGGCAAGCCCTTCAAAGACTTCCTGGACGCCAGAAATCACGCCGAAGCCATTGATTGGCTCTATGACATCATCGAGCATGACCGGCCCATCACCCCATGGCTTATCAAAGAAATCAACGCGTTGCTGCTCTCCGGCGTCCATTACACGCCGGCCATCGACGAAACCGGACGGAAAATCCAAAAACCCGCCAATCCGGGACAATACAAAACTCTGCCCAATCATGTATTGCAGGCCGACGGAACCATTCATTTTTACACCGACCCGCTCCATGTGACGGATGAAATGGAAACCCTCTGCCAATGGATCAACGACCCCATCGAACAAGTCCATCCCCTCATTGTCGGGGCCATCGCCCACTACAACATGGTCCGCATTCATCCTTTCGACGACGGCAACGGCAGAGGGGCAAGAATTCTGATGAATTTGATTTTAATGAAGGAAGGATACCCGGTCGCCGTTGTCAAAAACGAAAACCGCAGACGATATCTCACGGCGTTGAACCAGGCCGACAAGGGCGACATCGACCCGTTTTTAAATTTGATGGCGGACGCGCTGATCGAAACGGAAAAAAGCGTTCTTGAGGAACTGAGCCGGGGCGCTTCCCTTTGAGATGGATCAAGAAAATGGACAAAAATATATCCAACCCCCACGACCACTTCTTCCGCGACATGTGGAGCGACCGCGACCTGGCCCTCGACTTCCTGCGAAACTATCTTCCGGCCCCTGTTTTGACAGTCGCGGACCTGGACACCCTGGAAATCCAGAAGGACTCCTGCCGATCATTGTCCCGATGGTGTTTTACCATGGGGAGAAAAATTGGAGCGGAACGCCCCGGTTTGCCGAAATGTTTGCCGGTCCTGTGGATGCGCTTCGGCGGCATATCCCTGATTTTGAATACATTTTGTTCGATTTCAGCCCCCATTCCAACGAGGAAATCCGGGGGCAGGTGCTGCTGCGGGCCGCCTTGATGTTGATGAGGCACGCTTTCGATCCGGCCGTCCATGACAGGCTGCCGGAGATTTTAAAGCTGATTCTGGATGTTTCCGAAACCAAAAGCGGCTTACGGGCGGTTGAGACGATGCTTCGGTATCTTTTCAATGAAGTGCCGGATTTGAGCGTCGATAAGGTCGAAGATATCGTTGATAAGCATTTTTTAAAGGATAAAAAGGAGGTTATCATGACTGTGGCTGAACAGCTTCGACAGGAAGGCTTTGAAAAAGGGCTTTTGGAATCTATCGAGGTGGGATTAAATTTGCGGTTTGGACCAAATGGATTAAGGCACATGCCTAAAATAAAGAGAATCAAGAAAACAGACCGCCTCAGATCCCTGCAACAAGCCCTTTACACGGCCCAGGACATTGCGAAATTTGAGCGGGTCATGGAAACCACCGGTCGTCGCCGACATTCTTAACGCGCCGCCGACCCGGACTTGCTCATCTCGGACTCATTCTGCTTGGAAATCAGGCGTCGCGTTCCCCGAATTCAACCCGGAAATAGATGTCGGAAAGCGGCAACTCGCAATCAACGGCCTCAATTTTGAATCTCTCATCCATTTCAATGTATGGCTCAAACAATCGCCATACACCATCATCGCCACGAACAAATTGTTCAACCTGACAATGATATTGCGACACAAGGATGTATTCCTGAAGCGAGGGGATAAGCCGATAATGAGAAAATTTCTTCCCCCGGTCATATATTTCCGTGGCATTTGAAAGGATTTCGATGATGACAATCGGATTTAACAGCGTGTCAAATTCCCGATCCTCCATCTCAAGGTCTCCGCATACCACCACAACATCCGGATAGGTGTATTTGTCAATCTCTTGGATCTTGACTCTCATGTCATTTAAAAAGACATCGCAAGGTCTGTCATTCAACTGGTTTCGCAATGAATAATTGATGTTGCTTGCGATTCGGTTGTGGTTCACTCTGGCGCCGGTCATGGCTAAAATTTCGCCGTCAAAGTACTCATGCTTGAATTCCGAAGCCCTTTCAAACTCTAAATATTCCTCCGGGCTCATCTTTAGCTTTTGTTGAGGTTGATTCATGTTGACGTTTCTCCAATATTGCATTCAAATTATTCCAGGCGGTTGGCCATAAATTTTTCCATGATTCCCTGGCGGACGACGTCCAGACGGTTCAGGCCCAGCATAGACATAACATTGTCTTTCTTGCAAGTTCTTTGAGCAGGGCGTGCTGGTTTTATTTTCAAGCATCGCCTTGAAATTATGCTTATCCACAAATCACAAACCACCCAGGAGCAACCCCATGTCCCACAAAATCGGCATCGACTTCGGCACCACCAACTCCACCATTTCTTATGTGGAAGACGGCGGGGGCCCGACCGCCTTCCGCTACCCCGGCCCGGACGGCTATGAATACATCCCCAGTTGCGTGGTTTACGATCCGGACGGCGACGTCCGCATTGGCCGGGCGGCCCTGGATTTCGTCGGCGATCCCGATGCCGTGTTTTGCAACAATCTCAAAATGATCCTTCCCCAGGCGGACGAGGGCCGGGTCAAACACCAATGGCCTGCTCAAAAAGACCCGGAACAGGCCATTTCCAGCCGTTACAACGAAATCGAGTCCCAACTCCAACAGCATCTGCGCGACATTAACGCCTACACCGACGCCATCGACGCCAAAACGGATGTCTTACGACGCCATTTCAGAGCCGACAAAGATCTGGCCGGGCGATTTTCCGGATCGAGTCCCGAAGCCCGGCAAACCTTGGATTCGCTTGCAGAAGCAATCGAAACCGATCTGGAACGGATGGACCGGTTTCTGGAAGAGATCCGCCGCCGCATCCAGGAAACCGCGGACGCGGCAAAACCGATGGGGATCGGCGCATGATGAGATCGGAAAAAATCCAGTCCGTCGGCGATCTGAGTCGTTCCATGGATGATTTAAAAAGCGCCGGCAACCGCATCGCCTTCACCAACGGCTGCTTCGACATCCTCCACGCCGGTCATGCGCGCTATCTGACGGCCGCGAAAGCGGAGGGCGACGCCCTGATCGTGGGTCTCAACTCGGATGCGTCTGTCCGCCGGATCAAAGGGGATAAACGGCCCATTGTTGACCAGGAAAAACGCGCCGAAGTGCTGGCCGGGCTGGCCTGCGTCGACTACATCACACTCTTTGATGAGCCGGACCCTTACAACCTGATTCAGACGCTGATGCCCGACGTGTTGGTCAAAGGGGCGGACTGGCCCGAGGAAGCGATCATCGGCGCGGACATCGTCAAGGCCGGCGGCGGCCGGGTGGCCCGGATCGACGTCGTGCCGGACATCTCCACTTCCCGGATCATCGAAACGATCCTGGCGCGTTACGGGGGGATGGCCGCATCATGAAACGGGTTGAAAACAACGGCCTGCCGTTTTACCGGTTCTCCCATCTCGCCCGATTTCCCGAGATTCAGCACGCTGTGTTCACCCGCAACGGCGGCGAGAGCGTCGGCCCCTTCGCCGGCCTCAACACGGCGGTCGGCGTGGGCGACGATCCGGAGGTCGTGGCGCGGAATCGGGCCAAAGTAAAGGCGGCGGTGGGCGGCGGGCGATTGCAGTTTTCCCGTCAGGTCCATGGCGTGGATGTAGCGGTTTTTTCAAAGGATGGAAACGGGCTTTCGCCCGGAGACGCGCCGCAAGCGGACGCCATGATCACCGACATCCCCGGTCTCAACCTCATCATTCAGGTGGCCGATTGTCAGGCGGTGCTGCTCTATGATCCGGTCCGCCGCGCCGTGGCCAATATCCATTCGGGGTGGCGGAGCAGCGTGGCGAACATCATCGGCGGGACGGCGGCCGCCATGACGGCCAAATTCGGAAGCGATCCGGCCGATATGCTGGCGGGGGTGGGGCCCTCGCTGGGGCCGTGTTGCGGGGAATTCGTGAACTATCGGGAGGAGATCCCGGAACGGTTCTGGAACTATCGGACCGGGGACCATCATTTCGATTTTTGGGCCCTCAGCCGGGATCAGTTAACGGCGGCGGGATTGCGGGAGGAAAACATCCGCATCGGCGGCATCTGCACCCGGTGCCGCGCCGACGAGTTTTTTTCCTATCGTGGCGAAGGGCGCACCGGCCGGTTCGCGGCGGTCATCGGTTTGAGAAAAAATCCATGATCCGCTGAAAAATCGGTTTTCGGATCTCTACCCTCAAATAGAGGTCGCCGGCCTCTCCGCCGCCTGTTCCACGCCGTCCCATGCCCCCCAGTCGGATCCGCTGCCCTTCCCGGACCCCCGGCGGGATGCGCACCACGAGTTTTTTCTCTTTTTCCCGGTGAAAATAGGCAAAGGGCCCGCCAGCCCGGGCCAGGGCGGGGGGGAGCTTGACGACGTCGTCGATGTCCTCTCCGCGCTCGGGAAGGACCGCGCCGGTGATCTTCTCCATGACGTAGCGCATGGCCCGGTTCATCAGCCCCGCCTTGACCTGCTGGGCGACCGAGGCGCCGTAGCCCGGGCCTCGTCGGACCCGGCCGCCCCCGGCGCTGGAAAACATATTTCCCGGTCCGAAGGAAAAGGACCCCCGGAATGAGTAGTATGCGTTCCCGCGGCCCTGGCGACGGGCATCCCGAAACACGTCGTTGACCCCCCGGAAACCGAAGTTTTTCGCGATCTCCTCCAGGATCTCGTCGATGTCCGACCCCCGGAAAATGTCCTGATCCGAATAGGTCTGCCGAAACTGATTGCGGGCCGAGGACGATCCGAAGCGGCCCCGGAGGGCGTCGTATTCCCGACGCTTGTCGGGGTCCGACAATGCCGCGTAGGCTTCGTTGACCGACTTCATCCGGTCCATGGCCTCGGGATTGTCTTTGTTGCGATCCGGATGGTACTTGAGGGCCAGCTTCCGGTAGGCTTCCTTGAGGGCTTTGGCGTCGGCGTCCGTGGGGACGCCGAGCACCTGATAATAGTCCTTTTGCATTATCCGCTCTGGGTTGAGGTTCTGTTTTAGAGGGCGTCGTTTATTAAATTTCGCGGCGGTCTCCGTTTCACCGCCGACGCTAAGTTATGAATATAAACATGGATGGGCGGATTTCAACGCGGCGCCTCTTCCGACGTCGAACGGCGTCAATAATAGCCGGTGCGGGAGTAAAACCCGAAGACCACCTGGAAACGGAAGAGGATGCCCGGGGTGAAATTGTAGTCCCGATCCCTTGGATAGGCGATCTGGGGCGCCACTTCGAAGGAAAGCCAGTCGCGCCAGACCCGCCGGCGGTAGCGAAGGCGGAAAACGGTCGTCGAGAGCTGGTCGTGGGGCCGGGTCCTGAACCGGTTGTTCCATTGGAATTCAATGGCGCTCCGGCCGTCGATGGCGTGGGAGAGAGAGAAATCCAGATCGTAGAACAGGCCGTTTTCCACCTCGCTCCACTCTATCTCGGTGGTGGTGCGGAAGAAATAATCGCCGAATACCGGACGCTCCAGGTCCCATCGGGACCGGGATTCCCATCCATCGTCCGAATACCACCGGAAACGCTGGGTGAATCGAAGGTCCCAGTTCTCCAGAGCCCAGGTTTGCCGGTATCTCGGTCCGATATAGAGCACCGGTTCCAAACCGCGGATGCGGGCGCCGCTCTTGATGTGGATGTTGAATTGCTCCTTGGCCGCGAGAAGGTAGCGGAAGCCGGCCGCGAGGCCGCCGCTGTCCGATTCGTCGTCGATGTTTTTGCCCGGAACTCTGTCGCGGGGGCGGTCGTCCCGGATTCTATCGCCAGTATCGCCGGATATTTCGAAGGAGAGCCGATTCTCCAATTCGGGCAGTACGACTTTGAGATGCGTGTTGGCGTCGAAATCGACGCCTTCGCCGTTGATCACGCTGCTGTCAAAGGAGATCTTCAGTCGGCTTTCGTTGACCTCGCTGTCGAACCGTTCGTCGTCGAAAAAGGCGTCGAGCCATTCGGCGGTTGACAGCAGGCTGTTGGAAATGCGGTAGTGGGCGGCGTCCATCAGGGGCCGGTCGGGTATTTCGGAATCCGGCGCCCCGGATTCAGCCGGGGGCGGAACGGGCGGGTCCTCCGGCTGGGCGGCGGCGATGGACGGGGCGAGGGCGACCCAGAAGGCAAGAACGATCCCCCATAAAAAAGACGGCGTCCGACGCCGTCGTCCCGGTAGGGTTGAATGCAAATCGAACATGGCGCCGAGAATATCACAGTGTTTCACCTTTGGCAAAACCATCCATCAAGGCATTGAAAAAAGGGGGACGGCGTCCGTCCCCCTTTTGAAATCCCTGGCGTTGATCATCGTTTCGGCGATTTTTGGGCGA
>CAZZBE010000023.1:9019-31435 GCA_964652715.1 uncultured Desulfobacteraceae bacterium | reverse complement strand
AGGAATTAAAAGCTGAACATTGAGAAAAAGGCGAACAAGGGAACATGTTATCGCTGATTTAAGCGTGAATTATTTTGAAAGATTTGTGCTTTTATGTGGGCATACAATCGAAAAATTTTCTTCAGATTACGGTTATGATCTGATCATTTGCACATACAGCGAAAGCGGCGAACTCGAAAATGGAAACATATATGTGCAAATAAAGGCTACGGAAAACATTAGAATTTCAAACGATGGACAATTCGTAAGCTTTTCTCTCGGAAAAAAAGACTTGAACACATGGCTTTTTGAGCCATTGCCTGTAATCACAGTCCTTTACGATGCCAAGAAGAATTGCGCTTATTGGCTTTACATCCAGAAATATTTCAGCGGTCTTGAGGATTTTGACATTCAGAAGGTATGCAAATGGCATAACGTAAACATCCCTACCAGAAATCGGGTTAACAGACGAAGCGTCGGACAATTTGTAAAGTTTAAGGAAAATGTTTTAAAACAGATATATAAAAGCAGGATAGAACATCATGCCTAAAGAACATTCAAAAATAACATACGGCGAATTAGAGAATTTTCTGCTTTCTCTTGGTTTTGAAGAAATTGAAAGACCCGACCACACGGTGTTCCGAAACAAGCGATTCGATTCGTTGATAACGCTTCCTCGATACCATAAAAGCAAGTTTGTGGAACCGCGTCATATTTCAATGGTCAAGGTTAATCTAACGGGCAAGGATGTGCCGGGGAGAGATCAATTAGGCTGTTTTCAATAATCTATTTTTTTCTTTGCCGTTTTACAGAATAGCGAATCGTTTGAATATTGACATTCCATTAGATACATGCCCAGGCGATATTATACCATCGATTTAGGGGAAAGCGTTCAGGTCCATGTATATTTTGAGACGATGAATGGCCTGGTTGTTGCCTATGTCGTAAAGCTCATAGTCTGGATCGACGGGAATCATTATGAAGTCTTGCGTTTTGATAACGTGCATGGATGCCCTCATAAGGATGTTTTGAATACAAAAGGATCGGTGGACAGAAAGATTTGGTTTGAGCTTCTGGACAACCCACAAGGTCTGGACATGGCCATAAAAGATTTGAAAGATAATTATGAGCTTTACATTGAGAGGTTTAAAAAATGGCTGAAAAATTAAAAATAAGAAAGACGCAAGAAGAAGAAGTGATTGAAATATTGAAAAGAGAAGGTTTCCGAGAGCTTAGTGATAAACAGATTCAAAAGGAACCCTATAAGTCTATATACGCCATCCCGGAGTGCTTCAAAGAAATCGAGAACCAGGCAATTTGTGAAAGCTGATCGAAATCATACACTTTTGGAAGCCATTTAAGACAAAAAAAAGCATAAGAAAGACGTTCTCTTGCCGCCGGAAACCGAAAATGACGCTTTCTCACCCAAAGCACACAAACAACTCAAAGACCACCTCAAGATCCCCTGGCGCGGCCTCCGCGCCGACCTGGTCTTTCCACCCCGGCCCCCTGGAGACCATGACGGCTACCGGTCCTGGGTTTTGTGGAACCGCGTCATATTTCAATAGTCAAAGTTAATCTTGCTGGCAAGGATGAGCCGGGAAGAGATCGATTTGTTTTCAATAATCTATGAGAATTTTTTCTTTATCAAACTTCCCAAAAACAAATAAATTATTACCTGAAAAAAGAGAGATTCCATGTCAAAGCATAAAATGAATTATTTTTCCGACGAGGATGTGTTGCACATACTTATAGAAGAAGGACGAGAATCGGAATGTCGAGAACTGGCTCCCAATATAACCGCGGAATTGAATGAACGAGGTGAATTGATGGGTATTGAAATCTTGAACGCGAGCGAGTTTATACAAAATGTTGTGCTTGAACAAGCTGGTTTAAAAGATGTGGAGATGGCAAGCTGATTATGGAATGCGAATAGCTCAATAAAGAGGAAAACGGTTCGATACGCCATTTTCAAAAGTATATGTTATAACTTTTATGTTGGAGGCAAAAAATGGATTTTAAAGAAATAGTTTCTAAAGTGTCCCAAAATTATAAAGATCGTTCAAAAATTGAGGCGATGAACATCAAAATATGGATTGAAGAAGTTAATAAGTTGTATGAAAAAATCCAAGACTGGCTTGGTGAATTTATTGAACGAGGCGATATTATAGTTGAAATGGGTGAATCTCAGTATTATGATCTGGATGACGACGTTGAATCGACAAATACATTGTATCTGAATTTTGGCGGTGATCGTGGGCCTTCAATAGTTTTTGAGCCAACAGGAATAAATATTGCCGAAGCTTTGGGCAAAATTGACTTATACTATCTTGGGCATAAAGAAGAGATAGTATCTCTTTTGCTCGTAAAAGAAAGCGATGAAGATTTTAATTGGAAAATCATGAAAAGTTCGCAAGATTGCAAAGAATTTTCAAAAGAATCGTTTAAAGACCAAATTAGCGAATGGATGATAAAATGGGCTGGTGTGCAAGGATAAAAAATGTCTCAAAAAAAGCTGGAAGAAATTTATCAACTGTATTTATCTTCGATAGAAATATATAACTATGCGCAAGAACGGGCTAAAGCCAAATATGAAATTGCCGATAAATTTAAAATTCAATCCAAAAGCAAACATAAACAAAATTATATAAAAGCAATTGAACGGCATTTCGATCAATTGAAAGCAGACATAAAAGATTTATATATTTTGGACATCATCGCGACTTTTGAAAACATATTGTTTAAAAAATCCAACAAACTCTTGGAGTAATCGAAAAAATTATTGATAAAGGATATGAGCGAAAAATTAAAGATGAAGAAAAAGTGTATTTTCGTTATTCATCTAAAAGATTCCTAAAAAGCGAAACGGACATTTTTAGCTTGGGAGGGGCGATGAAACTATTAGAAAAACAAATTAAAAACAAAAAGTTGTTTAATGATTTAAAAAATATCAGAGAACATAGGGACTACCTGTCTCATGGGAAAAGAATAGATGTTGGAAAACAAACACGATTCGGCATTGAAGAAATTAAAGACAAGTTGATGGAAATTATCAAATCCATTTAGGTCTGTTGGAGATTCCCATTTGTGTCCGAACCCAAACAACTCAAAGACGCCCTCAAAACCCCCTGGCGCGGCCTCCGCGCCGACCTGATTCTCCACCCCGGCCCGCTGGACCATGACGGCCACCGGTCCTGGGTGCTGGAGGACCCGGTCCGCGGCAACAACTACCGGCTGGGGTATGCCGAAGGGGAGCTGATCTACCGGCTCACCGTGGAGCCGGACCTGGACAAGGCCGCGGCCAATCTTTACGCCACGACGCCGCTGCGGCCGCCTGTCGAAGAGATCCTCTCCTTTATCACCATGCTCCAGAACGAGTCGCTGGCCAAACTGCCGGAAGAAGAAACGGTGAGACGGGAGTCCGCCGCCGGCGCCGGCCGAAAGCCGCCTTTTTTTCAGCGACTTCTCCAGGGCGCCATCTTTTTCCGGGTCCCCATTGTCCGGCCGGACCGGTTCCTGAGCCGGACCCTTCCCTACGTCTCGGCCCTCTGGTCGCCGGCGGCCCGGTGGGGCTATCTCCTCATCGGCCTGTTCGGCCTGATCCTCACCCTGCCGGAGCTGGAACTCTACCTGTCCACGGTCAGCTACCTGTTCACCCCCCAGGGGGCCGCGGCCTTCGCCCTCTGTCTGGCGCTTTTGAAGATCGGTCATGAATTCGCCCACGGGTATGCGGGCAAGGCCATGGGGCTTCACATCCGCTCCATGGGCATCTTCTTCATCGTCTTCTGGCCCCTTCTCTATACCGACACCACCGACGCCTGGAAGATTCCCGACCGGCGGCGGCGCATGTGGATCAGCGGGGCCGGGGTTCTCTTCGAACTGACCGTGGCGGGCATGGCCCTGTTTCTCTGGGCCCTCCTGCCGGACGGCATCCTCCGGAGCCTGATGTTTTTTCTCTCCGGCACGTCGCTGCTGTCGTCGGTTCTGATCAACCTCAACCCGTTCATGCGGTACGACGGCTACTACATCCTCATGGACTGGTGGGGGATCGACAACCTCCGCCCCCGGGCCTTCGCCATGCTGCGATACGCCGTTCGCCGGAAGCTGCTGGGCTGGACGGGACCGGTCCCGGAGGTTCATCCCAACCGCCGAAGCCTCGTCTTCTACGCCGTCTGCGCCCTCATCTACCGGCTGTTCGTGGGGATCGCCATCGCCCTGGCCGTCTACTACCTCTTTTTCCCGGCCCTTGGATTGCTGGTCCTTCTGGTGGAAATCTGGATTTTTTTCGTCCGGCCCGGCATCGGCGAGGTCATGGCGGTGGTCCGGAAGCGGCATCTCATCGGATCCAAATGGCGGGTGGCGGCCACCTGTCTCGGTTTCGGGGTCTTGCTCGCGCTGGTGTTCGCGCCGCTGCCCCGCTTCCAGCACCTCCCCGCTCTGCTTCTCTACCGGAACGCAACGGCGGTGACCGCGCCGGCGGACGGTCGGATCGCCGCCGCCATGCCGACGGAGGGCCGGACCGTCGATGCCGGCGAGCGGATTATCCGCATCGAGAGCGATCGGCTGCAACACGAGGCCGACAATCTTCGGTTCGATCTGGCTTCCCTCCAGGCCCGGCTCCGGTCCGTGGGCGGGGGCGGGGAGCAGGGGGCGTACCGGAACTGGCTCAAGGCGGAACTCTCCCGGGTGACGGCGGCCAGGGAGAAGCTGGACGAGGCCATCGCCATGCTGGAGATCCCCGCCCCCCTGAGCGGCCGGGTTTCCGACGTCAATCCGGACCTTTATAAAGGGGCTTTCGTTCGGCGGGGGACCTACTTGTTTTCCATCGGAAATCCCCGGCGGCGGGAGCTGAAAGCCTACGCCCACGAGGGGCAGGTGGGCCATCTCAAAAAAGTGGCCGATGAGACGGTCCGGGTGCGGTTGCCGGATCCGGGGGCCCCGGCGATCCATGCCGAACTCAGGGAGCAAAGCCGGTTTCCGGTCTATCAACTGCCCAACGAAAGCCTTCTGGATGTGGCGGGCGGACCCATCGTATCGGGCGAAGACGGGAGCGGGCGCCGGCCCCGGGACGCCTATTTCGCCTTTACCTTTGAAATTACCCGGAAGCTGCCGGACTGGCTGCCCCACGGCATGCCGTGCTGGATCTGGCTCCGGGGCGACAGCGTCTCCCTGGCCGGGAGTTTTCTGGGCAATCTGTGGCAAAATCTGACGGAAAGAGGCGTATTTTAGCCAACATGGAAATGAGGAATCGATGAAGAATAAAAACTGTTTGAAAGTCCGATGGCGGGCCGTCCTGACGGCGGCCGCGATGGCTTGGGTCCTGGCGACCGCCGCTCCGGCGGCGGCCCAGTCCCAGGAGACCCCGGAACCCGCGTCCGGCGAGGCCTATCCGGCCATTTTCGAAGCGACCCGAAAGGCGGTCCTCTCCGCGGAGCGGCCCGGGGTGCTCGACCGGCTGTCCTACGATGTGGGATCCGCGGTCAAAAAGGGCGAGATCATCGCCCAGGTGGATACCGGCGAGCTGGCCCTCCAGAAAAAGCGGGCCGAACTCTCCCACAGGCATTTGAGCGTCAAGGTGGAAAATCTGGCCCGCCTGAGCAAAAAAGGGCTGGCCACCAACGAGGAGGTGGCGGAGGCCCGCATGCAGCGGGACGTGGTCCGGACCGACATCGACATCATCAAACGGCATATCGCCAACTCCTATGTCCGGGCGCCCTACACCTGCGTGGTGGTCCGCCGGCACATGCAGCCCCACGAATGGGTGACCGCCGGGAAGCCGGTGGTGGAGGTGGTGGACCCGTCGGAGCTGCGGGCCGTGGCCAATATTCCGTCGGCCTCGGCGGTGCGGCTGAAGCCGGGGGAGGAGCACGCGTTCTATGTCTACGATCTGGACGCCACCGTGACCGGCGTCGTCAAGGCGGTGGCGCCGGTGGTGGACGAACTGAGCAATACGGCCCAGGTGGTCTGGAACGTCAAGGACCCCGGAGATGTCCTTCTCTCGGGGATGAAGGGGGAAGTGCTCATTGACCGCTAACCCCGCCGCCCCGAAGCCGAAGCCGGAGGAGGGGACCGCCGGCCCCCGGCGCCTGGTTCCGCCGGCGGGGCAGGGGGGACCGGGCGGGGCCGGGATGCGCCCGGGCAGCGACAGGGTTCTGGCCCGGTTCGTCCGCCTCTGTTCGGCGGTGCTGGCGACCCCCGTCCCCCAGGAAGCGGCGGCGCTCATCGTCAACCGGATCGCGGAAATCGTCCAGGTGGACCGGGCCGTCCTGGTGGCCTTGAGAGGGAAGGGGGCCATCCAGGCGGTGACCGGCGGCGGCAAGGCGGCCCAGGACAGCAGCTTCGCCGATGCGGTGGAGAGCGTCCGGAAGCAGTACCGGGACCGCCAGACGGCCCTGATCCTGCCGCCGGCGGCCGACGGCGGCAGGATGAACGCCCCCCTTCACAAGGCCCAGTCGGCCATGGGGGGAACGTCCATTCTGTGGGCGCCCCTGTGGATGGACCGGGAAGGAACCGTCCCGCCGGCCTATGCCCTCTGGCTGGAGCGGTGGCGGAACCGGAGCTGGGACAAGCCGGATGTGGAACTGCTGGGCCATGCGGCCCTGTTCCTGGGCCATGGACTGGCCCGGCCCCGCCGCCAGGCGGCCCAGCCCCGGAAGCGGCTGGTCCGGGCCGCGGCGGCCCTGTTGCTGGTCTTGCTGCTGGCCCTGCCGGTGACCTCCAGCGTGACGGCGCCCGCCCGGGTGGCGCCGGATCGTCCCCACTACATTTTCGCCCCCATGGACGGCATCCTCAAGGAACTCCTGGTTCAGCCGGGCCAGTGGGTCCGGAAGGAGGATGTGCTTTTCCGGTACGACGCCCGGGTGCTGGAAAAACGCCTCGACGAGGCCTACCGGAACGTGGCCGTGGCCCGGGCCGAGCTGGCCAAGCTGGAGGGCGCGGCCCACCGGGACCGGGAGGCCCGGGCCGAACTGCCGGTTCAGCGACTGGAGGTGGAGCGGGCCGAGGCGGATGTGGCCTTCTACGCCAAACAGCGGTCCCGGGCCGCGGTCCGCAGCGGGCAGGCCGGGGTGGTGGTGCTGGATGATCCCGACGCCCTGGTGGGCGCGGCCCTTCAGACCGGGCAGGCCGTCCTCAGCGTGGCCGACCCGGACCGGACCAAGCTCCGGTTGTGGGTCCCGGCCAGCGACGTGGGGTTTGTCCGGGAAGGCGCCCGGGTCGTCATCCGGCTGGACAGCGCGCCGTTCCGGTCCGTTTCGGCCGTCATCGGTCGGGTGGGCTTCGACGTCCAGCTTTCGCCCGAGGGCGTCCCCTCGGTCATGGCCGAGGCCATCTGGACCGGAGAGGGGGCCGACTCCCAGCCCGGCCAGCAAGGCGCCGCCAAAATTTATGGAGAGTCCACCTTCCTCGGCATGCAGATCCTCAGAAAGCCCCTCATCGCCCTCCGGTCGTTGATCGGCTTTTAGATCGGATCGTGGGGGGACGGCGATCCGGACCGCTTGACAAGGTGCGGGGACGGCATTAGGGTGACCGGAACAATGCGGGATCGCCCAGGGGCGGTCCCAGATTCCGTTGGAGGCGTTTGATGGAAAATACCGATTCGGCCTCGCTGAAAGGCCAGTTTCTCATGTCCATGCCCGGCATGGCGGACCCCAATTTCTCCCGGACCGTGACCTGCGTCTGCGAGCACACGGCCGAGGGGGCGGTGGGAATCGTCGTCAACCGGATCCATGAATTTCTGCGGGCGAAGGAGATGTTCGGGGAACTGGATCTGAAATACACGCCGGAGACCGGGGCCATGCCGATCCACATCGGCGGGCCGGTCCATACCAGCGAGGTCTTCATCCTCCACGGTCCGCCCTTCGGCTGGGATGCCTGTCTCGTCATCACGCCCTCGCTGGCCATGAGCAACAGCATGGACATCATGCGGGCCATCGCAGGGGGAACGGGTCCGGAATCGGCGGCCATCTGCCTCGGCTGCGCCGGGTGGGGCCCGATGCAGCTGGAGGGCGAACTTCAACAGAACGCCTGGCTGACCGGACCGGCGGACGCGGATCTGATCTTCGACATCTCCGTCGAATCGCGCTGGGAGGAGGCCATCCGGCGGATCGGCATCGATCCGGCGCTCCTGTCGGATGCCGCCGGCCATGCCTGAACCCCCGACTCTTTTAGAGCCGATAAGCGTGAATGAATGAGATTCGGTAGTGTTTTACGGGGGATTCGTTCACGGGTATTGCTTTTAGATATTATTCGGGTTTGTCTTCAGCCCCCGCCTTCGGTCGGGGCTTTTTCTTTTTGAGGCAGATCTTGTCCTTTCTGGAAAAGGCGCAGATCTTGGGATTGTGGTATTCCTTGCAGTTCAAAGGATTGTATAGGGGGCATTCGGGGTGTTTTTCTGACATAAATCGGCCGATTCCTTGCGCATCCGTGGGCGTTCGCCAAACCGGTATTGTATATACCACAAAAACGGCCCGTTCACAAGGGGCGGTCCGGAGCGACGCGGCCGGGAATACATCCGGGGGGCCGTCAAAATAAGGGAAAGGCCGTATTCCGTTTCCCGGCGCGATCCGTCAAAATCAGGAAATGCGAAAGACAGGATCGGCACAACGACTGTAAAGGAGAGAACCATGAGCGACAAACCGGATATGGAAAAGTTGAAAGGGCGCCTCATCCAACGGCGACAGGAGATATTCGAGCGGCGGCATTCGCGCCGGGATTCCTGGGAGCGGCTCCACGAGGCGGAGAACGAGTTCGAAGAGACCGCCCAGAAAGCCCATATGTCCCAGGGGCTGGCCCAGCTGGACGCCTCGGAGAAAAACGAGATCGAGGCCATCGACCGGGCCCTGGGCCGGATGGAGAGCGGAGATTACGGTTTCTGCGAAGGGTGCGAGGACCCCATCGCGCCGGGCCGGCTGGAAGCCCTCCCCTTTGTCTCTTTCTGCACCCGTTGCGCCGAACGGTTGGAGCAGGGGCGGCCCCTGCCCGTCGAGGAAGAGGAAGGCGAGGAAGCCGGCGATCTCCCGCCGGATTACGCGGGGATGGAAGACGACCAGCTGGCCGACGCCGTCTACGACGAGGTCCAGAAGGACGGACGCGTTGAGCTGGACGAGCTGGACGTCTCCTGCGACGACGGCGTGGTCCATCTGACCGGGGCCCTGCCGTCGGCCCCCAAACAGGAGATCCTCCACGAGATCGTGGAGGATGTCATGGGGCTTCCTGAAGTGGTCTACCAGATCCGGATCGATCCGACCCTGTGGCAGCGAGGGGAAGCGGTGCGGCCGACCCAAAAGGAGCGGTCCAAGGCGGAAATCCTGATGGACGGGGAGGAATCGGAAGAGGAAGGCGAGGACGTCTATGCCGCCGAGCAGGACGGAGAGCCCCTCCGTCCGCCGGACAAGATGGTCCCGGAGCGGTAACCGGCTGTTTCGTTTCAGCTATTGGAGGACCGACTCCCTGGCGAAATCGCGGAGGGAGCGGCCGCCGGTCCGCTCCAGCTCCGTGATCCACCGATCGACCCGTTCCCGCCCGTACACCCGTCGCCATTCCCCGAGAAGGGCGTCCACCGGTATGTCCCCGTAGATCCCGTGCTCCGCCACATACTCCATGAACTTTCGATTTTCCGCATTGAAGGGCTGAAATATCGAGTCCTCCCGGCCGTTGAAGTCCAGGGGCGCCACGCCGTGGCGGCGGCAGAGGGCGGCGTTGAAGGCCGGGGTGGACTTGACCCACCGGCCCTCCAGGAAGAACTCCGTGTAGCCGTGAAAGACGAAAAGATCGGTCCCGAGAAAGTCGATGAGCTGCCGGGTGGCCAAGTGGTTCCGGACGGTGGCGAACCCCAGCCGGGCGGGGATGCCCGCGGCCCTGCCGGCGGCGCAGAGGAGACCGGCCTTGCTGACGCAAAACCCCCGCCCGGCTTTCAGCACGTTGCTGGCCCGGTAGTGGTCCGGCCGATAGAAGGGGCCGTAAGGGTCGTACCGGATTTCGTCGCGGACCGCCAGGTAGAGGCGCGCGGCAGCCTCGACTGGATCGCCGGCGATGCCGTCGATCCTGGATTCCGCAAACCGCCGCACCGCCGGATGGTCGCTGTCGAGGATCGCCGTGGGGGAGAGAAAGACGGGATCCCGGGGGGAGAGGGGGTTATCGACCCTTGCCGCCGACAACGAGTTTCTGCCCCGGACGGATCAGGGCCCCGGCTTCGAGGTTGTTGAGCCGACGAAGTTCTTCCACCGACAGATCGTACCGCCGGCTGATCTGGTAGAGGGTTTCGCCGGCCTTGACTTCATGGTAATCGACCTTGTTTTTGGGGGTGGTGGGGCGCTTGACCGGCGGTTTGGACGCCGTCGATGCGCCGGTTCCGGCGTCTCCCCCTTCCCCGGCCGCGGACGCCGTCTCCGTTTGGGACGCCGTTTCGGCCTTGCCCCCTGAGCCGACGATCTGCTGCTGCAGGTTGGCCAGCTGCTTTTCCAGCGCGTCGATCCGCTCGGGCGCGGCGTCGTCGATCCGGTCCACCTTGTTGATGAGCATCTCAATGACGTCGTCCTGCTGCCGGATGCGGGACAGGGCCCCGTCCATTTCCTGAACCCGGGTCTCCAGGGTCGCGACGGCGTTTTCCAGCCGCATCAGCCGGTCCTCCTCGTCCGGACCCCGCGTGAGAAAGATCACGATGATGACGACGAGAACCAGAAGGGCGGAACCCGCTATGATCAGCGGCATCTGCGTTTCGCTGAGGGGGCGTTTCAATCGGTTCATTTTCTTCTCTTGGATTGGCGGTTTGGGGTTGCGGTGGCGTCTTTGGTCATGGGCCATCCATTCTCTTGCAAATTCATACCATTTGTTTTATTGTGGTTTCAAGTTCTTTTCGGAACAAAAATCTTCATTCGGAACAAAAACAATACGATAAATATGAAAAATAGTGAATCTGGAAAACGGTCCCAAACCCGCGGCGCCCCGGTCCTCCGCCGCTGGCGGGCGGCGTTGTGTCTGCTCTGGGCCGCATGGGCGCTGGCCATGGGACCCGGTCCGTCCGCGGAGGCCGCCGCCGGAACCGATCTGACCGTGCGCCTCGATGCCGGCCGGCTGACGGTGAAGGCGCAAAACGCGCCCCTCGAGGAGATCCTGGACGGCATCCACGGCGCCTACCCCCTGGTGGTGCGGGGGCTGGAAGGACGGTCCGGGGAGGTGATCGACTTCAAGGCGGAAAACGAACCCCCGGAGCGAATATTCAAGCGCCTGTTGCGCCAGCTCGGAGAGAAAAATTACGCCTTCGAATTCAGGGGGCGGCGGCTGAGCCGGGTCTCGGTCATGCCCGAGGCCCGGGGCGGCGCCGTGCCGCGGCCGCCCCCGCCCCGGGCGGCGCCGTCGGTTCCGGAGGCGGATCTCGTCCCGGTGGTCCGGGTGGACCGGGTCATCGACGGAAGCCAGGCCCAGGAGCTGGATATCCGGAGCGACGATCTGGTGATCGAATACGACGGGGTGGAGATTGCACAGCCCGGCGACCTGATCCGGGAGGTGAAACGGAAATCCGACCGGACCAATGTCGGGATGGTGCTGTCGAGAAACGGCCGGACCCTCCATGTGAACCTCCAGGGCGGGTTTGTCGGCATCCACATCGTTCCTCACAAGGTCCCGAGGGAGACGGTGGGAAGTTATTTCGATTGAACGGGTTTGTTTAAAACCAAGGAATGACAGATGGGAAAATCGTCCAAAGACAACTCGAAAGACGACGCTCGCGCCAACGGCGGGGAAAAAACCTATCAGGAGACCGTGGTCCTGTCCAAAGAGGAGACGGGCCTCCGGTCTGAAGACGCCCGAAAAACGGACGCCCCGGAAGGCGGGGAGGGCGATTATCAGGCCACCGTCGTCCTGTCCCGGGAGGAACTGGGGATAGGGGAGGCCGGTCGGGAATCGATCCCCGAAGAAGCGTTCCAGGAGACGGTCTTCCTTTCCAGGGACGAGATGGCAACCCCCGCGGATCGGGACGACGTCCCCCGGGAGGACGACTACCAGGCCACGGTGGCTCTGGACCGGGAGGATTTCGATTTCGAGAACGACCCGACGGTGCGGAACCCGGAGTCCCTGGAGGAGGGCGGATATCAGGAGACGGTGGCCGTCTCCCGGAAGGAGATGGGCGTCGGCGGTCCCCGGTCGGAAAAGGGGGAAGCGGACTTCGCCGCCACCGCGGCCCTGTCCAAAGAAGGGATGGGCCTACGGGCCGACGCCGACCCCGACGATTTTTCAGCCACCGAGACCGAGAAATCCTTTTACCGCCGCCTGGTGGCCAAAACCCACGGGGACCGCAAATACCGCTCATTGGGAAAGCTGGTGGCCGGCGGCATGGGAGCGATTCTCCGGGTGCTGGATCAGGATCTCCAGCGGACGTCGGCCATGAAGGTGGTCCTGCCGGCCTTCAAGAACAAGGAGGACGCCCTCACCGGCTTCATCGCCGAGGCCAAGATCACCGGTCTCCTGGAGCACCCCAACGTCATCCCGGTCCACGACCTGGGGCTGACCGGGGACGAGGGGCTCTACTTCACCATGAAGCTGGCCCAGGGGGAAGCCCTGAACGACATCCTGGAACGACTCCGGTCGGGGGACCCGGAAACCGTCGAAATCTACACCCCCTATCATCTCCTGAGCATCTTCCGCAAGGTGTGCGACGCCCTCTCCTACGCTCATTCCAGGAACATCATCCACCAGGACGTCAAGCCCCACAACATCATGGTGGGACGGTACGGGGAGGTGCTCCTCATGGACTGGGGCCTGGCCCGGTACATCGGCGATCCCGACCGGGAGCCCGATCCCGGTCAGCGGGAGCTGATCAAGGACTTTTTGGGCGTCCTCAAGAGCGACGACGACGCCATCAAAGGGTCGCCGGTCTACATGGCGCCGGAACAGGCGATGGGCGAGGGCGCCGACCTGGACCGATCGACGGATATCTTTCTCCTGGGGTCCACCCTTTACCATATGTTCGCCCTGGCGCCGCCCTATTTCGGGTCCAGCCTCCAGGAGGTCTTTCAAAAGGCCCGGACGGTCGATCTCATCCCCCCGGACCGCAGGCGTCCCGACCGTCAGATCCCCGGGGAGATCTGCCGGATCATCCTCAAGGCCATGGCGCCGGACAAGGCCGACCGGTATCCCGCGGTGGACGCCCTGGCCGGGGACATCGACGACCTCATCGCCGGAAAGTGGTCCCGCCAGGAGAAAAAGCGGTTCGCGGCCGGCGAGATGCTCATGACCGAGGGGGAAGCGGGGGACGAGGCCTACCTGATCCTCAGCGGGAACGTGCAGGTGGTCAAGGGGAAGGGCGAGGAGGCCATCGTGCTGTCCACCCTCGGCCCGGGCGACATCGTGGGCGAGATGTCCCTTATCGCCCGGGCGCCCCGGGCCGCGGGGGTGAAGGCCCTGGAGGAGACCGAGGCGGCGGTGCTGACCCAGCGCCTTTTGACCCAGAACCTCAAGAAACTGCCGCCCTACATGGAGAAGATCGTCTCCACCCTCACCGACCGGCTCCGGATCGCCAACGAGAACATCCACCCCTACGCCGCCGGCGACCCAACCGAGGTGGTGCTCAAACAGCTCCGGCTGCTGCTCCGCTGCCGGGCCGGGGAAAACCGGGCGGCGGTCGCCGCCCCCCTGGCGGAGATGGTCCGGGAGATCGCCCACGACCTGGGGCTGCCCGGCCATCGGGTGGCGGACGTCCTGACCCGGGCCGCGGAAAGGGGGACCATCGTCGTCCGGGAAGACGCGGTGGCCCTGAGCGAAAGCGATCCGGCCTGAAACGAGGTCAGGGGAGACGCTTCCCCGATCCGGACGCCGGCCTGGAGGGGCCTGCAAGGAAATCGAGCCGGATCTGAAACTGGGAGAGCAGCATCCCCGCCAGCATCAGCGCGCATCCCGTCATGCCGCGCATGGAAAGGGTTTCCCCTAAAAGGACCCACCCCGCCAGGGCCGCGAAGGCGGCCTCCAGGCTCAGGATGATGGCCGCATGGGTCGGATGGGCCTTGCGCTGGGCCACCACCTGAAGGGTGTAAGCCACGCCCACCGAGCAGACGCCGCCGTAGAAGATGGGGACCGCCGCCAGCCGGAGCCCCTCCATGGCGATGGTCTCCGTGGCGGCCGCGGTGATCAGGCTGAAGACGGAACAGGCCACGAACTGGCACAGGGCCAATTGCACCGAATCCACCCGGGGCGAGAACCGGGCCAGGATATGGACGTGGGCCGCCCAGAAAAAAGCCCCCACCAGCACCAGAAGATCCCCGAAGGCGATGGAAAACCCCCGGGTGATGCTCAGCAGGTAGAGGCCCCAGGCGGCCATTATCGCTCCCAGCCAGGTGCCCAGATCCGGGCGCTGACGCCAGAGCAGCCCCATGATCGGCACGATGACCACGTAGAGACCGGTGATAAAGCCGGCTTTTCCCGCCGTGGTGTAGACCAGCCCCACCTGCTGGAGGGAGGCGCCGAGGTAGAGGGCCACACCGGCCGCGGCGCCGCCGGAAAAGAGGGTTTTGCGGTCGGAGACCGGGGCCGCGTCCCGCTGTTTCGCCCGCCGCCGAAGATTGAAGAGCGCCAGCGGAACCAGGGAGAGGCTGCCCAGGGCGAACCGCACGCCGTTGAAGGTGAAGGGGCCCACGTGGTCCATGCCGACCCGTTGGGCCACGAAGGCGGACCCCCAGATGGCGGCGGTCAGGAACAGCAGCGCGTTGGACTTGATCGTGTCGGGGTTCATGGGACGGCGAATTTTTCGAGGATGCGGCGCATGTTGGGGAAATCGATGGGCTTGGAAATGTAGTCGTCCATGCCGGCGGTGAGGCAGATCTCCCGGTCGCCGCTCATGGCGTGGGCCGTCATGGCGACGATGGGGATGTGTTCCCCGGTCTCCTTCTCCCGTTCCCGGATCGCTTTGGTGGCGTCGATGCCGTCCATCTCCGGCATCTGGACGTCCATGAAGACGATGTCGAAGACGTCCCCTTCCAGGATCCGGAGGGCCTCCCGACCGGTTTGGGCCGTGAAGACGGAATGGCCCTGTTTTTCCAGAAACAGGGCGGCCATTTTCTGGTTGAATGGGTTGTCTTCCACCACCAGAATGGCGAGTGCTCTCATGTTTTCCTCTGCTGTTGAATCCCCCCTTCGGGTCGACCCGTCCTCCCCGGCGGAAACGCCCTCATCCACCCCCTGCACGGGGAGCCTGAAGGTAAAGACCGAACCCTGACCGTATTCGCTCTCCACCTGAATGACCCCGCCCATTTTTTCCGCCAGCTGCCGGGAGATGGCCAGTCCCAGGCCGGCGCCGCCGAAATGACGGGTGATGGAGGCGTCGGCCTGATAAAAGGGGTCGAAGATCTGATCAAGCTTGTCGGGGGGAATGCCGATGCCCGTGTCCTCCACCCGGAAGCGGAGGGTGTTTCGGCCCTCCTCGTCTTTCTCCCGGGAGACGGACACCCGGACGGCGCCCTCCCGGGAAAATTTGATGGCGTTGCTCACCAGGTTGTAGATGACCTGGCGGATCCGGCGTTCGTCGCCGATGAGGGTTCTGGGGAGGGTCGGATCGAGATCCCATTTCAGGTCGATGTCCTTTTCCCGGGCCTGGACGAGAAAGGACCCCATCATCCGGTCGAACCCGGGGCGGAACTCGAACCGGTCTTCGTCCAGCTCCACGCGGCCCGACTCGATCCGGGAGATGTCCAGGATGTCGTTGATAATGTCCAGGAGGTGATGGGCCGACTGCTTCACCATTTCGAGGTTTTCCCGCTGCTCGGCGTCCAGGTCGCTGTCGAGGGTGAGGTCGGTCATGCCGATGACGGCGTTCATGGGGGTCCGGATCTCATGGCTCATGTTGGCCAGAAAGGCGGTTTTGGCCCGGTTGGCCTTGACGGCCTCCTCCTTGGCCCGGACCAGCCGCTCCCGGTGGCGGCGGTCCTTCAGGTGGCGCCACATGCCGTCCACCAGCATCCGGAGCTGGTTCATGTCGGCCATGGCGTAGGGCGCCGGTTTATTGGCCACGGCGATCTCCATGACCGCTTTTCCCTCTTCCAGGATGGGGATGGCCATCACCCGTTCCAGGGCCAGGTGGCCCTCGGGCAGTCCCCTTCGATAGGGGTACTGGGCGTAATTATTGACGAGAACGGGCCGCCGGCGCCGGATCGCCTCCCCCCAGATTCCGGCCTTTTCCGTGGAAAACTTCAGTTCCGAATGATCGAGGTCGCAGGAACCCATGACCTCCGACGACCAGCTGAAGATGGTGATGGCGGACTGGTCTTCGCTCACCGATCCCACGAACCCGATGGTGGATCCGGACAGCTCCAGGGCGTTTTCCAGGATGTAATGGGCCATTTCGTCCACCGGCGTTTTGTCCATCTGGGTCAGGTCCACCAGCACCTCCAGGCAGGCGGTGTGGCGTTTGAGCTGTTCCTCGGCCAGCTGCCGGCCGGTGACGTCGGTCGCCGTGCAGACGGCGCCGTCGACGGTTCCGTCTTCCCTCAGCTTGGGGTTGCAGTCGAGCTTGACGAAGAGGGGGCCGCCCAGACGGGTCGGGACCGGTCCGGTCCAGGAGCAGGAGGCGGCCCGGCCGGCGAACACGGATTCCACCAGCGCCTTCAGCCGTTCCTTTTCCGCATCCGAATCCGGCAACAGGTCCCAGGGATGCCGGCCCACGAACGACGCGGGGGATCGGCCGGCGATCTCCCCGAAGGCGTCGTTAACCTCCCGGATGGCGCCGGAAGGATCGAGTTCCAGAAGGCCGTAGGGGATGGTCGCCATCAGGGTCTTCAACTGCCGCTCGGACCGCCGGACCCGCTGTTCCAGGCGATATCGGCGCCGGGCGATTTCCATATCGATCGACCTTTCGTTTATTTTCATTGAGTTCAAACTATTCCCGCGGTATGATCAAGCCATTGACCATCATTGAAATAAGAGTATCATTCTATACACTTTTTGCCCATATCATTCAATAGAAGAGAGGGAAACATGGCGAATCGAAGACCGGTGGTGATCGTGACCGGCGCCTCCCGGGGCATGGGCGCGGCGGCGGCTTGCTGGCTGGGCCAAGCCGGCGCCGCCGTTGTGATGACGGCCCGGGATCAGCGCTCCCTGGCCGATGCGGCCGACGAGGTAGCGGCGCGCGGCGGCGATCCGCTGCCCCTTCCGGCGGACGTGGCGGACCCCGAATCCTGCGTCCGCATCGTAAAGGAGGCCTTGGGACGGTTCGGACGCCTGGACGGGCTGATCAACAACGCCGGGATCCTGGAACCGGTGGCCCGCGCCGCCGCGGCGGACCGGGACGCCTGGCGGTACAACATCGAGGTCAACCTCATGGGGCCCTACTATATGACCGCGGCCGCCCTGGAACCGCTCCGGGAGGCCCGGGGCCGGATCGTCAACGTCAGCAGCGGCGCCGCGGTCAACGCCGTGGCGGGATGGAGCGCCTACTGCGCCGCCAAGGCGGGGATGACCCATTTCACCCGGGTGCTGGCCGCGGAAGAGCCCGACGTGACGGCCATTTCCCTGCGGCCCGGGGTGGTCGATACCCAAATGCAGGGCGTGATCCGGGAGAAGGGGCCCGGCAACATGGACCCCGACAAAACCGACTACTTCCAGAACCTGAAAGCGGAAGGGAAGTTGGCGCCGCCGGAGGTCCCGGCCCGGTCCATGGCCTGGCTGGCGCTGCGGGCGCCCCGGGAATGGAGCGGCCGGTTCGTGGAATACGACGACCCCGGGATTCTCGACCCGGCCCGGAAGATGCTGGGGGAAAGTTTGCGCTGACGCGGCCGGCCATGTATACTGAACGGAGACACGGTCGGTTTTTCAATTGATAGGAATCGCTTCGGAACCACAGGAGACATCCCATGAAAAAGTCCATCGGGGCCAAGACCCTTCTCTACCCCGCCCCCGTTCTGGTGGTGGGAACCTACGACGACAAGGGGCATCCCAACGTGATGACCGCCGCCTGGGGCGGGATCTGCTGTTCCAGGCCCCCCTGCGTGATGGTCGCCCTTCGGAAGGCGACCTACTCTTACGCCGGCATCGAGGCCAACCGGGCGTTTACCATCAGCATTCCTTCAACGGGCCATGCGAAGGAGGCCGATTTCTTCGGCATCGCGTCCGGGAAAAACACCGATAAATTCGCCAAATCCGGGCTGACGGCGGTCAAGAGCGACCGGGTCAACGCCCCTTATGTGGCGGAGTTTCCCGTGGTGCTGGAATGCGAACTGCGCCACGCCGTCGAGTTGGGCCTCCACACCCAGTTCGTGGGGGAGGTCATGGACGTCAAGGCCGACCCCGACGTGCTGGGGGACGACGGCCTGCCGGATATGGAAAAAATCCAGCCCATGCTTTTCGCCCCCGAATCCCGCAAATACTACGGCGTCGGCGGGGTCGTCGGCGAGGCGTTCTCCATGGGGAAGGACATCAGGTAGAGATTATGCTGAAAAATTACAGTTTCGGACGCATCGAAGCCAAAGGCAAAACCTACACCGACGACATCAAGGTCATCGACGGCGAACCCGTCCCCGATTGGTGGCGCAACAGCGGCCACCGGCTGGCCGCGGCCGACATCCGGGACATCCTCAACGCCGATCCCGACATCCTGGTGATCGGCAAGGGCCATTCCGGCAACATGGCCGTTCCGGATTCGGTGGCGGAAACGATCCGGGAAGCGGGGATCGAGCTGATCGCCGAAAACACGGGTTCGGCCGTGGAGACCTTCAACCGGCTGCTGGACGAGGGGAAAAACGTCGCCGGCGGCTTTCACCTGACCTGCTGATCCCCTGTTTTCGTGGGGAGCGGGCATTGGCGAAACTTCTTGAAGACAACCAGGCGGCGAGGCGCGATGGATCTGACAACTCTTGAGGCGCGGCTTCTCGACCTCAACTACCGGTGGAGCGCCGACGCCCTGGACCTCTGGCGGGGCGTTTCGACCCCCAGAAACGGCCGCTCCGGATACCGAATTTACGACGAGGAAGGGGATCTCCTCCGCATCGAGAACCTCGCGGTCATCGACGCCTCGCCCGGCGACGGCGCGTCGGCGACGCATCAATCCCGCCTCAAACACGCCCTGATCGACCATTATCTCCAGCGGGCCATGCTGCCCCACGAACTGGAGATGCGCACCTGGATGCGCGGCGCCAGGGCCGTGGTCAACGGCGAGCGGATCACCTTCGGGGAGATCATCCCCTGGTGCCGGAAATCGAGCACCTACGAGACCCGCCGGATTCTCCAGAAAGAAACCGGCCCCCTGTGCAAATTCCTCAAGCCCTTTGCCCTCAACTACTGGACCCTTCTCCTGGAGATGCTGACCGGGGAATTCGGCTTCGGGAACTACCTCGATTACTGCGGCCGGAAAAAAGGGATCGATTACGAACGGTTTTACACCCTGGCCGGAGAACTGCTGGAAAAGACCGACGACCTCTATTTCCCCGCCATGACGGCATGGACCCGCCGCCGGTTCAACCGGCCCCTTTCGGACCTCAACCGGTTCGACAGCATTAAACTCCTGAGCCTGGAGGAATTCGACGACCGGTATCCCCATGCCAATCTGTCTGAATATCTGTCGTTTTTTAAAAGATGGGGCATCGATTTCACGGCCCTGCCCAATCTCCGCCTCGAACTCGGCGCCGGGACCGAAAAGACCGCCCAGGGCATGAGCTTTTTTCTCCGGGCGCCGGAGGAGGTTCATGTGCTGATGCGGCCCGAAGGCGGCTGGATCGACCTCGAGACCCTGTTTCACGAGCTGGGCCACGGCCTATCGGCGGTCTACACCTCGCCGGCGCTCCCCGTCGTGGACCGGAACATGGCCACCTCCTTCAGCCTCTCCGAGGCCTTCGCCTTCCTCCTTCAACGCGCCGTCCTGTCCCGGCCGTTTCTCACGGAGGTCGCAGGGTGCGACGAGAGGACGGCCGCGGCCCTCGGCTATCACCGGACCTTACGGGATCTCTCGGCGTTCCGCCGGTATGCGGCCAAGTTCATCTCGGAGTACGAGATGTTTTCAGGCGAGGATCTGGCCGACGGCCGTCCCTATGCCGATCTCATGGCCCGCCACACCGGCTTCTACCACCAGCCCGAATCCCACCTCTTCGACCTGGTCCCCGAGTTTTACAGCCTCGACTACATGCTGGGCTGGATCGGGGCGGCCATGATGGAGGAGACCCTAAAGGCCCGATTCGGGGATCGGTGGTTTTTCAGGCGGGAGACAGGAGATTTGCTGCGGGAATGGTGGTCCCAGGGAAACCAGCGCGACATCTTCGGCTTCCTGGAACAAAACGGCCTGGGACCCCTGACGCCGGCCCCCCTGCTGGCGCGCTGGCGTCGGGTGATCGGTTCTCGGGAAACCCCTTGATTTCCGCTCTGACCCGCAGTCCACTTTGTCCACTGCGTCCACCCCGTCCACTCAGTCCACCCCGTTGAACCGAAGATCGAATTCTCAGCAGCCCCTACTCGAAAAGCAACAGGTTCCCGTCCTCGTCGAAGGGCAGGGGGCCATCATCAACGATCTCCGCCCCCGGATGGGCCGCGATCTCGTCCTTTAGCGCCGTGCTGGCCCAGATTTCCGACAGGTGTCGCGTGTCCCGGATGATGAACGCCCGAACCTCGTCCGGCGCCTTCGGCCCGATGGTGGTGAAACAGGCCTGGATGGCCTTCCGGTCGGTGGGCAGCCGCACCGGAATGGCGGCCTTGCGGAGGGAGATGCCCGTGAGGGCGTTCATCACCGTGGCCTCGTAATCCATGGCCGCCCAGACCTTTTCGGTGATGATATCGGCGTTGCCCAGGCCGATGGCGTTGCCCTTGCTACCCGCCGACAGGTTCAAAATCGCCACCCGGATCGCGTGGAACATCCCGGAGAAATCGCTTTCCATGAGATCGCAGGCCCGGCCCGTGATGTTGGGGTCCATGCCCGCCCCGGAGATCTCCTTGCCGATGTTTCCGATGACCAGCACGTCGGCGGTCCGGGCCGGCAGACGGGGAAGGTAGTCTTCGGCCATCTTCAGCAGGTCTTTCTCGCGTGCGACGATGTCCGGCGGCGCCAGCGCTTCGATGCGGGTCGGCTGGTCCCGCCCGTCCTCCACCGCGGCGATGCCGAAGCGGAAATTGCTCTCCCGGACGACGGCGTCGCCCACGGCTTCCAGCAAGGGAAAGAAGCCGTGCTTCAGGGCGTACCGGTGGAAGGCCAGGGCGCCGTCGTGCTTGCCCATGCCGATGCAGAGCATCTTGAAGATGCCGCTTTCGGCCGCCGCCTTGAATTTGGTGTGGGGCTTGATCCGGTTGATGCAGATGGAATGGTCGGCCGCCAGGGCGTCTTCCGAGAACCAGACCGGCATCTCGCCCATGGCCGTTCCGATCCGTTGGACCGCCAGCCGGGACCGCACCGGCGCCCCGCAGGCCGATTCGTTAATCCCCAGGGACGCCAGCACCGCCGCCTGGCCATCGTCAGTGGCCCCGCCATGGCTGCCCATGGCCGGAATGATAAAGGGCCGGGCGCCGATCTCCTTCAGATGGCCGCACATGGCCCCGACCATCTCCGGCAACCGCGTGATCCCCCGGCTGCCGACGCCCACGGCCACCGTTTCCCCCGGTGAAACCGGCGATTTTTCGAGGGCCGTCGCCATGGCGTTCCGGACGGCGGCCGCCGCATCCGGGATGGGATCGGACTTGTGGGTCATCCGGACCCGATAAAAATCCGGAAAACGGAAATCGGCTTCGATGTAGGACGGATAGCGCATATATTCGAAGACCCGCGGGGTTTTGAAAACCCCGCGGGTCTGGTTGGGTCTGGTCCGGTAAATGTCAGAACCGGTCGTAGTGGGTAAACTCCCCGATCTCCCGGCGTTTGGGAGCGGAGGAGACTTTGGCCGGGTATCCCATGGGAATGAGGACGGCCACTTCATGGGTCTCGGGGACGCCGAGGGCGTCACGGGCCTTGTCCTGATCGAACAGGCCGACGATGACGGTTCCCAGTCCCTGGTCGTGGGCCGCCAGGCAGAGGCTCTGGGCGGCCAGCCCCAGGTCGAAGAGGAACCAGTCGCCGAATTTGGTGGTGACCTGGTCTTTGTAATATCCCGAGACGCCCAGCTTCCCGCAAACGGCCAGGACCGCGGGCGCGTTGGTGATCGCCTTGGTGGCGGGGTTTTTGGGGGCGATGGTCTCCTGGAGTTTTTCTTTCATCGCCGGGTCTTTGACCACCACCACCTCCCAGCACTGGGTATTGGCCCAGGAGGGGGACCACCGCACCGCCTCCAGCACCCGGTTCAGGGCCTCGTCGGGGATCGGTTTGTCCTCGTACTTGCGGATGCTGCGTCGTCCTTTGATGGTCTCCGTCAGGTCCGTCATCGTCGTCTCCTTTCTGTCCCGTTTTCTAAGACGTTTCATCTTCGATGTGACAGTCGCAGTGGGTTTCGCCTCCATGAACTCACTTCAGGGAAAAACCGGGCCGTCAGCCCGGAAAAGGGATGA
>CAZZBE010000023.1:6317-8919 GCA_964652715.1 uncultured Desulfobacteraceae bacterium | reverse complement strand
CCTCCATGAACTCACTTCAGGGAAAAACCGGGCCGTCAGCCCGGAAAAGGGATGATCTTGCAGGTCGTTTTTCGGCATCGTTCCACCGGCGCTTTCCAGCCCGGACACCGGCAGAAGATCCAGACGTCGCCGCACCGGGGGCACCGTTCCACCGTGCATCCCACATGGTGGAAACCGCCCGGCTTCACGTTGCAGGACGGGCACCGGCGGTTCGCCGGCTGGAAGACCGTCTTCGGCTTCGCCGGGTAGGGGACGGGGGTGTAAGCCTGCCCCTTGATGAGAAACCGGCTTTCGATGCAGGTGGCCGCCCCTACGGTCTCCTTGCCGCACATCCGGCACCGGGCCACGGATCCCGTTCCCTATCCGTTGACGATGTCGTGCAGGGCCGTTTCCAGGTCCGGATATTGGAAGCGATACCCTTCGGCCGTGAGCCGTTCCGGCACGGCCCGCTGGCTGCTCAGGAGGACCCCGCCGAATTCGCCCCCGAAGGTTTTCACCAGAAATCGGGGCGCCCGGAACACCGTCGGCCGGCTCAGGACCTGGCCCAGGGTCCGGACCAGCTCCCGGTTCCGGACCGGGTAGGGCGCCGTGAAGTTAAAAGGGCCTTGGGCCGAATCCGTCTCCAGAAGGAACCGGCACGCCGCCATGACGTCGGCCAGGTGGATCCAGGGGAACCACTGGGCGCCGTCTCCCAGGGGGCCGCCCAAAAAGGCGCGGAAGGCGGGGATCATTTTCTCCATGGCCCCGCCGTCCCGTTCCAGGACGATGCCGAAGCGCATGAGTGCCACCCGCGCGCCTTTGGCTTCGGCGGCCAGCGCCTCTTTCTCCCAGTCGATGGCCAGGCGGGCGAGGAAGTCGTCCCCGGGGTCGCTTTCTTCGGTGAGCAGCGCATCCCCCCGGTCGCCGTAGAGCCCCACGGCCGAGGTGGAGCACAGGACAAAGGGCTTGCCCTCGGGAATGGCCGCCGCCAGGTTGCGGGTGGTTTCGATCCGGCTGTCGTAAATCTCTTTTTTGACCTTGTCGGTCCAGAAGGTGAAGATGGACCGGCCCGCCAGGTTGACGGCGGCGTCCATATCTTCGACGAGACGCTGCCAGTCGCCCTCTCGCGCGGCGTCGGCGGAGACGTAGCGGAAGTTGTCGTGTTCCGGTCCGGCCATCTCCGGTCGGGTCCCCAGGGCGGTTACCTCGTGGCCGTGGGCCAGCAGATGCCGCGACAGATTGGATCCGACGAAGCCCGATCCGCCGGTGATCAAAATTTTCATCCCCGCCTCCTCTCATTATGTGCCGAAGGTCGTCCTCCGGGCGGGTTTCAGCCGATATTGAACTTTTCCGACTCAATGTACGGAACGTCTTCCACGTCGAAGGCGTGGAGGATATCCTTGTGGAGCCGGTTCTTGAACTCTTTGACGATGGACCGTTTTTTGGCGAGGGTTTTGGCGTAGGCCGCGGCCCGGTCCAGCAGCTCGTCCCGCCCGCAGGCGTCGGAGACGATGTGATGGGCCTTGCACTCCCCGGCGGTCAGCCGGGCCCCCGTCAGGACCATCTCCTCCATTTTATAGCGGGGGATGGCCCGGTTCAGCAGGGCCTGCATTCCCGGCAGAAACGGAATGCCCAGGTCCACTTCCGGAAAGCAGAAAAATCCCCGATCCGACCGCATGAACCGGAAATCGAAAGCGCAGCACCAGATGGCGCCGCCGGCGAAGGCATGGCCGCTGATGGCCGCCACCGTGAGCAGGGGGGAGGTCAGGGTCCGCCTGAAGAGGGTGTTGAGCCGGTAAAAGAAGTCCTTGGCGGTCGCCGCGTCTCCCCGCTGGATCACCGGCGCGAGCCATTCCAGGTCGATGCCGTTGGAGAAGATCTTTTCGTGGAGAGCGGTGACCACCAAAGCGGTAGCGTCGGTATCGTTTTCAATGGCGTCCAGTGCATCGATGAAGGCCCCGATGAAATCGGGATTGAACCGGTTTTCACCGTCATCCAGGGTGATCACCGCCACCGTATCGTCTATGCGATGGTCGATCCGTGTCATGTGTCAACATCCTTTGCGCGGCCTGTATGTTTCAGCGTTAGGTCGTAAAGATCGCGATAAGCGTCCGAAGCCCGAAATAAAAAAAGCAGCACCCGGCGGGGTGCTGCTTTGGGTGTTCCAAGTGAATCGCCATCCGCGAAGGCGGATCAGCAACACGTGCCGGTGGCGCCGCAGCTGGTGCAACTGGCGCCGGCGCCGAAATCCATCTCCGACGAAACCCGGAACCCGAAATAGGTGAAATCCACCTTGACGGGCTGGATTTTTTCGATGAATTCCTCTTCCACAATGTATTTGAAGCCGTCGATGTCAAACTCTTTGTCGGTCTCTTTCGGCTCGTCCAGAGCCATGGCCAGCGAGGGACCGCCTCACCCGCCCTCGTTGAGAAAGATCCGGATGGGAGCGACCTCTTTGCCCTTGAAATATTCAGAGATCTGTTTCGTGGCTTCGGGTGTTACCTCGATCATAAAATCCTCCTTGAAGAAAAAATAGGGCCGACGGGGTCGGCCGAAACTGTTCTTACAATACCCATTCAAACGGATTTGTCAACACGCGCCGCCGGCGGAGCGGGCGGCCGGG
>CAZZBE010000023.1:0-6217 GCA_964652715.1 uncultured Desulfobacteraceae bacterium | reverse complement strand
GCCTTTCTTGCCCGGCAGGATGAACGGGTCTTCGGATTCCAGCAGGTCGCCCATCTCCTCCTCGATGGCGTCCGGGTCCTCCCCCTTTTCCATTCGGGCCAGGGCTTCCTCCATGCCGCCGCCGAGCTGGATGCCGGTCATGTCCGACAGCTTCCGCATCAGATTGGCCGCCTGGCGGGGATCGTTTTCGTCGATGTTGCCCGCTTCCCGCTCCAGAACGTGCATGGCCTGCTCCATCTTCGACTCGTCGAAGGGCAGGTCCTCGTCCCCCTCTTCCTTGGCCCGGCCGGTGACGGCGAACAGGGACACCTGACGGCTCAGGGCGGCATTGTCGCATTTGGGGCAGGGCGGGATCTTTTCGGTGTTGACCGTCCTGGAGAAGAAATTGAAGATGGTATTGCAGTCGGTACAGTAAAACTCATAGATGGGCATGGCCGTTGATCTCCTCTGATCTACTCAATGGGTCGAATTTTTTGATTAAAATAATAGGGGCGATCTCGATTTTTGTCAACGCCGCTTTTTTTCCGGAGATCGCGCGGGTTTGTGTTGTCAGGCCCTTTAAAATTGGCTAACCTGAGAGCGCCAACCAGGTTTTGGCTCGATGTCGGGGGGATGACTTTTAATAAGGAGGGCGCCATGCGGATGAGAAGCGTTTGGATTTTTATTTGTTTGTGTCTTGTGATGGCCGTCCCCGCCGCCAAGGCGGGGGTTTCCGGGGAACCCCGGTTGAGACAGGCGATGCCCGGGGATGCCTTGGGGTACATCCGCATTCCCAACGTGTGGGGACTGCTTTCGGCGCCAAAGGGCAACGTGCTCGACGATGCGTTGAAGGATGAAGCCCATGAGCGTCTGATCGACGCCGTGAAAGACGCGATGGGCAAACGGTTTCTGGATTTGGCCGAACCGGCGTGGGCGCCGGTGATCGACATGATCTTTGTCAGATTGGCCTCGCCCGTCGAGATGATCCTGGAGATGCCCGACAACGGGCCGCCCCAGATGACCACGCTCTTGCTGTCGGCGGAGCTTTCCATCGATTCGCTGGAGGGGTTCAGCGCCTTCCTGACCGATTTTGCCGAAAAGAGCCCTGGCGCGACCCTGATGGAGGCGGTGTCGTCCGACGGCTATGCGGCGCTGGCGACCCAGGGGATGCCCGTTTTCATGCGGTATGATCCGGCCCGGCGGTCGTTCAGGGCCATGATGGGCATGTCCGTCAATGCGTCGGCGTTCAAGGAAAGGATTGCCGGACTGGCGCCCGTGGACGCCCATCCCATGTACGCGTTTGAAGACGACATGGACGAAAGCCGGCAGGGGTTTTTCATGTGGCTCAACGTCCAAAAGATCATGCCGGCTATGACAGGGTCCATGCCGCCGCCCGAACTCGAGGCGATGGAAAAATGGGGGCTGACGGCGATCCGCTCGGTTGCCCTGGGATGGGGCGTGAGCGGGGGCAATGGCCGTCTGAAACTGAGCATCGATGCGCCCAAAGCCGGTTATCGGGCGCTTTTTCCGGACATCGAAAACGATTTCGACCTGTGGGCGTCGGGAGAGCCGGAAACTGTATTTACGGTGTCCCTGCCGCCGCGGGAGATCGTTCGGGCCTTCCAAGCTATCGGGGAGAAAGAGGAAATGCCTAAGTTTCCGGCGGCGCTTCGGAAGTTGGACGCCGCCAGCCGGACCCATTTGGACATGCCGCTGGACGATGTCCTGTCCGCCCTCGGACCCGAAATGATCGTTTTCAGCGACGAGGTCGATACGTTCGTGGCCCTGGAAATCGGGGAAAAAGCGAAATGGGATCGCCTGCTGGCGGGGATCTCGAATCTTCCGGACGCCACCGTTGAGACCCACGAAAAAGACGGCAAGACCTACCGGCATTTGGGCCTGCCCTCCATGTTTTCCATGGTGAGAGAAAAGGCGCCGTCCGATCGATCCGAGCGGCTGGCGATGGCGATTCTCGGCGGCATCCGCACCCATCTTTTCTGGACCGAAGACAACGGATACCTGGTGTTTGCTTCGGTCCCCCAGGCGCTCTACGACCGGGCGAATCATTTGGAGCGCGTGTCCATCAAGTCATGGATCGACAGGACCCACGATGCGCGGCATTCCGTGATCCATCTGACCACCCGTCTCACCGGCATTCCGTCGAAGATGTACTATGCCTATTTGCAGTTTCTCGCCCTGCTGGGCGATCTGGCGGATCATCCGGTCGATCTTTTCAGCCTGCCGTCGGCCCGCCAGGCCCGTCTGCCGGCGGAGGGCGATTACGGGTTCCAGCTCAACCTGTCCGACCCGGCGACCTCCCTGTCGTTCACCTTTGAAAACAATCCCTTCGAATTTCTGATGGCCCAGGACGCGACCGCGGCCGTCGCCGCGGCCGGGGTGGCGGCGGCCATCGCGATTCCCAATTTCGTCGAATACCGAAAGCGGGCTTATGACGCCGAAGCCAGTGCCGCCCTCAAAAACGCCTACACGGCCGCCCATGCCTATTTTGTCGACTATCCCGCCGCCGTGGTGACGATGGAGAATCTGAAGCAGGTTGGATTTCGTCCCGACGAAGGGGTGATTCTGATAATCGAGGATGGGGGGCGGGAGACGCTGAAAATGAGATCTTACCACGAAAAAGGGAAGACCGTTTACGCCATCGACGCCATGGGAAATATCGAGACGTTTCCAAGATAGTGGGGCGCCTGTTGATCGTGGGGGATAAGGCCGACGCCGTCGGGTCCGAAGAGACCGGATCGAGAGGGCGGAGATGTTGACGCCCCATTCAGGCGGGATCGGAGATGTCGGTTTTCTCCATGTCCATTGCGGCGTCAGACCGGACCGGGGCAACCGGGCCTACGAGATCGCCGCCATCCGCCTGGACGCGGAAGGCAAGGAGCGGACCCGCCATGCCGTCGTCCGGTACGCCCACTTTACGGAGCGGGACCGGCATCGGTCGGGACTGTCCGCCCCGGCCGTCGGCAAAGGCGCGTCTCCGGAAACGGCCTGGCGGGATCTGAAGGGGCTGCTGGACGGCGTCTCCTGCGTCTTTCTTTTCGACTTGTCCGGGGGGCTGGCGGTGATCCGGGAGCGGCTTCCCGACGCCCGGTTCATCGACCTCGGATTCGCGGCGGAGTATTTCCTGCCCGACCTGCCGTCCCACACGCCCCGGCGGATCTGGGAACATCTGGCCGGAAAAGAACGGGACCGGATCGGATTTTCCGCCCGGGAGATGGCGGCCCTGGGAATGGATCTGGCGCGCCACATCTGCGGGACGATCCTCAATGACGGCCTCAACCCCAAAGCGCCGGCCCTCCGGTATTTCCTGGGCCGCGGCGACACCCTTTTCGGGGATGTGTTCGTCCATCTGGCGCGACAATTCCGGTCGTATTTCGGCGGGCTGTTCACCCCCTGTTCCCTTCCGGACGCCGAAGGCTGGTACCGGTTTCTGGAAAAGGCCGCCCCGGTTCCCCGGAAAACGCCCGACGGCGGGGCCTTCCGGAAGGTCGAACAGGATGAACTGGCGTCCCTTTTCAAAGGACTGGCCAAAGGGGACGGAGACTACGTTTTTCGCCCGGTTCAACTCGACTATGCCGGTCATGTGGCCGAGGCCCTCAACGACGGCGCGGTCCTGTCCATCGAAGCCGGCACCGGCACGGGAAAGACCCAGGGATATCTCATTCCGGCCCTGGCGTTTCTCCGCCGCAATCCCCAGGCCCGGGTCGTCATCTCCACCTACACCAAGCAGCTCCAGGAGCAGATCCTCCACCGGGAACTGGCCTTTACCCGGAGCGGATTCCCCGGTCTCTACGACGCCATCCCGGTGGCCCTGCTGAAGGGCAAGTCGAGCTATATCTGCGTCCGGAAGCTGGACCATCTCTACGAGCCGGGAATGACCGGCGCCCGGCTCCTGGCGTGGCTCTATCTGCTCAATATCGCGTTTCTCTTCCGCACGGCCGAAGCCGACGCCGCCGGCGATCGGGTCAAGCGGCATCTCGACCCCCACCTGGCGGCCATGCGCAACGAGGCGTCGGCCCGCAGCGGATGCCCGCCCCGCCACAACCGGTGCCCGGCCCAGGTGGTGACGGCCGAGGCGGCCGCGGCCCGGCTGGTGGTCACCAACCACCACAAACTGGCCCTCATGGACAACGACCCGGTGCTGTCGGGGCTGTTCCGGAACTACATCATCGACGAGGCCAACCATTTCGAGACGGCGGTCCGGAACGCCTATGCCGTGGAGGTCGGTTCCCGGCAGATGCGGGAGGCCGCCCGCCGGTTGGAACGGACCCTACGGCCCATCGCCCGGCGGGCCGCCGGTAAAACGGCCGCGGACATCGCCGGGGCCCTGAAGGCCATGGCCGATCTCCGGGAGGCCCTGGGGGCCGTCCGGTCCGACCTGGAGAAGCGATATCCCCGCGCCGCCTCCGGGACCGTGACCGAGTTGAAGGCCGACGATCCGGCCTTTGGCGCCGAATCGATCAAAGATCGCCTCGACGCGTTTCTGTCGCCCCTGGAAACGATCGGCAAACGAATGAAATGGGTCCGGGACCCGGACGTCTGCCGCCTTCTCAAGGTGCGGGAGCGGACCGTCCAGCGGATCAAGACCGTCCTGGCCCAGGCGGCGGAGGCGGCCGAAGCGGCCCGGGAGATCCGGAACTGCCTGGACGCGGACAACCGGGTGTCGGCCTGCCGCCTCTACAGCCGGAACTGGTCCCTCATGAGCCAGTCGGTGGAAGTGGGCGCCCTCATCTCCCACCACATCTACGACGACAAGGACGCCGTCGTCTTCACGGCGGCCACCCTCTGCCACGGCGGCAGCTTCCGGGCCTTCCGGTCCATCGTCGGCATCGACGGGGCCGCCGAACCCATCGACGCCTATACCGGCGACGCGCGGTTCCGGTTCCGGATCATTCCGTCCCCATTTTCCAAAGACCAGATGACCATCGTGGCGCCGGACCGGGCGGTCAACGGCAAATACGGCAACAAATCCCAATGGATCGCGGCCGTCACGGAACTGATTCCGGAGCTGATCGCTGAAAACGGCGGGCGGACCCTGGTGCTGTTCGCCAGCTACGCCGACCTGGAGGCCATTGTCCCCCAGGTCGCCGGCGCCATCGACGGGGCCCGGTACCCGTTGCTGGTCCAACAGCGGGGGATGCCGACCCTGCCCCTTTGCGACGCCTTCCGGACCGTCAAGGAGAGCGTCCTCTTCGGCGTGGACACCTTCTGGTACGGGGTCGATTTCCGGGGCGACACCCTGACCCAGGTGATCATCACCCGGATCCCCTATCCCTCCCCCGCCGACCCCATCCAGGCCGCCCGGAAAGGGATGCTTTCGCCCTCCGAATTCTGGAACCGCTACCGCTACGAGACCGAGATCAAGCTCCGCCAGGGCATCGGCCGCCTCATCCGCTGCCACACCGACCGGGGCCGGGTGGTCATTTTGGATTCCCGGTACCGCCAGTTCGCCGCCCCTTGAAATCCGCGGGCGAATCGTTATTTTCAGGAAATGATTGGCGATTCCATTGCCCAAAGGAGGAAAAGAATACGATGACCGCGGAAACGGTGGAAGGATTGAAGAAAGTGGCGCTGACGGTCCGGGCCGGCAGCGCGCCCGGAGAATCGGACCTTACCGGCGGCCCCGTCCCCATGGCGTTTATCTTCGGGCTGGGGGTCGAAGGGCTGACCCCGTTCGAATACAGCCTCGTGGGAAAAAAACCCGGCGACGAGGTGCAGGCGCCCGTCGCCCCGGGCGAGACGGGGAAGGTCTTTTGCCACCTCAACCCCAATCTGCCGCCCATTTCAGCGACGGACGGGACTTTCTACGTCACCGCCCGGGTGGATGCGGTGGACGAGGCCGACAGCCGGGAGGTGGTCCAGGCCATGGCGCTCATGAGCCAGTGCGGCGGCGAAGAGGGGTGCGGCTGCGGGTGCGGCGGCCACTAAGAAGGGCAGGGCGCTACAACAGCTTTCCGGCCAGCCAGAACAGGGCCATGCCCACCACCACCGTCCCGCCCAGGGACCGGGTTTTCAGGGCGAATAAAAAGGTGGGCAGGGCCACCCAGAGTTCCGGCCGAAGGACGGTCAGGTGGCGATCCGCGCCGGAGGTGAGCAGAATGGGCGCCAGCAGCGCGCTTAAAATCGCCGCCGGGATGAGATCCAGCCATTCCGCGACGACCGGCGGCAGGGTCCGTTTGGAAAGGAACGCCAGGGGTAGCCACCGGGGCAGGTAGGTGAC
>CAZZBE010000022.1:0-31891 GCA_964652715.1 uncultured Desulfobacteraceae bacterium | reverse complement strand
CAGGATAGCGGCCATGAAGCAAATGAAATATGGGAACATTATGGCGAAGACAATCACCCGGTTTTACCGGTTTCATGGCATGATGCACATGCCTATTGCGAGTGGTTGTCGGAAAAATTCAAGCATCGGGGGTGGCGTATAACCTTGCCATCCGAAGCCGAGTGGGAAAAGGCCGCCAGAGGCGGTCAATGTTGGCAGTTTCCCTGGGGCGACGCCCCTGACCCGGATAAGGCAAATTTTCACGATACAGGAGTCCGAGGAACAAGCCCGGTTGGGTGTTTTCCCGGCGGCGTCAACCATTTCGGTTTGCTGGACATGAGCGGAAATGTATGGGAATGGTGTTCTGATTGGTTCGATGAGAACTATTATAAAACCAGTCCTGCTGAAAACCCTGTCGGACCTGATAATGGCGCGTACCGGGTCATTCGCGGCGGCTCGTGGGACGTCGGGGCCGGGTTCTGCCGGTCGGCTATCCGCAACAGGGACGTCCCCGGCAACCGGGCCGGCGACCTCGGGTTCCGGCTTGCCCTTCGCCCAGGTCATTGAGCCAGGCAGGCCAGCCAGCAAGCAGGATGCGGAGCGAGACGTAGGTCGATGCCGCCTTGAGCGGGCCGCGGCGGAGCCAGGCCCAGCCAAGGCGGCATCGTACCGGAGTCGAGTGGAGCATCCCGGGCAGGCAGGCGGGGCGGCTTTAAAAGGAAACGTATAAGCGATGGCGCAGCAATACAAATTTTTCATCATCCCGATCCGGGACATCGAATCTTCGGAAGACGAGATCAACCGGTTTCTCCGGACGGTTCGCATTTCCGGAGGCTGAACCCCCCGGCAAAAAAGGGAAGCCCCCTGAAGGGGGCTGGGGCGGTGAGGGTTGTTTTGATATGTGTTGGTGGTGGAAGGCGAGCGGCGCCGAGCGCCCTTTAGGGCGGTTCCCCTATTTGCCGGGGGGTTCAGCCCCCGGCAGGCGAAGGTCCAGTCACGATTTCAATTCAACCCGATCCAGGAGCCTGATGATGATTCGATACCTCCATCTGTCCGATCTGCACTTGACCTCCAAGGAAAGCAAAGGCCCGGTCGAGGCCTTCAATCAGAACGTGGTGACCCATTCCATGGTCGAGATGATCCGGGAATCGGAATTCGAGGTCGATTTCGTAGTCATCACCGGCGACATCGCCCGGATGGGAAAGCCAGAAGAATATGCGGTGTGCGAGGTGTTCTGCTCTCAACTCATGGAATCCTTGGATTTGGACAAGGAGCGGTTGTTTCTGGTTCCAGGAAACCATGATGTGGACCGAAGCAAAATCACCAAGAAGCACATCAAGAGCTTCTACAGTTTCGAAAATCAAGACGACATCACTGAAACCTTCACCGACGAGGATATTCTTCCCATCCTCATGCGTAAATTTGAAGCCTTCAATGCCTTCTCCGAAACAGTCATGGGCCAACGCCGGTTCGATGATGCCGCTTATTGGTATTCTGAAAGATTGAACCGCCAAAAGACGAATGGAGAATGCGGAATCAACTTGGTCGGGTTGAATTCCTGCCTGTTCGCCGGATACGACGGCGATGAAGAGCGGAAACTCGCCCTGGGACTCTATCAGGTCGAAGCCGCTCTGAAGAACCTGGAGAAAGGCGATCTGTCCATCTGCTTTTTCCATCATCCGTTTCACTGTTTCCATCCCGAAGATAAAGTTTGCAAGAACCTCTTGATGAACAGGTTCGACCTGATCCTTACCGGCCACCTTCACGATCCATCCAACGCCTTTACCCGTGATGCGGCCGGCCAGGCGCTGATCATCGGCGCTGGAGCGGGATTTGAAACACGGGATAGCCGGAACTCCTTCAACGTGGTCGAAATCGATTCAGAGACAGGAGAGGGTAACGTTCAGTTCTACAAATACCTGCCGGATCACAACCGGTGGAAGAAAGACACCGATGTGAATCCATCCACTGACGACGGCAGCTTTGCATTTCAGATCGGTAGAGGCGAGCCAAAGGGGCCGTCTCTGGGGAAAAGGCATGGAGGAGGCTCAACATCGCAAATCAACATCGAGGGCAGTCAGGTAGGGCTTATCGGCGACAACCTCAGAGTTAACGGCGGCATCCACTTCCATTCAGCGCCCAAACCGGAGGACAATGCCCCTTTACTCGAAGCCCGTCTTCGTTACCTAAAGGATTTGGCAGCGGAAACCAACCGGCTGCCCTGGGGGCGTCTATCTCCCGATGAAGCGGGGCCGGGGAAAAAGCAGAACCTGCGTCTCGCGGACATCTACATCGGATTGGACACCACTGAAATGGAGCGGATGGACACCGAGGACGATATCCGCCTCCACTTCAAACAGAAAGAAGAGATGAAGCGGATCTCCACGCAGGAGATGATCGACGATAATGATCGCTTGGTTTTGTTGGGCGATCCCGGTTCCGGAAAAACCACCCTGGTCAATTTCCTGACCCACACCATGGCTTGCGCTTGCAGCGACGAAGACCCGGACGCCTGCATGGTCCACCTGGAAAAAATCGGCCGATGGTCCCACGGTCTCTTGTTCCCTGTTCGGGTTGTGCTGCGGAGTTTCGCCGAATGGTGCGCCGGCGGTGGCGACAAAGAAAACGCTTTGCTCGGCTATATCCAACACACGTTCCAAAAATATGATGATCTTTTGTGGCGCGATGTCCACAAAGCCCTCCAGGGTGAATCAACCCCTGTTTTTGTGCTTCTGGACGGACTCGACGAAGTGGCGGCCGAAGATCGTCGCACTATCGTAAAAGCCATCGACCGTTTCGTGGATCAATACCCCCACAACCGCTATCTCGCGACATGCCGAATCTATGCATATGTCGATGAAAGCTACCGGTTAAATAGATTTCGACAGACCGTCCTTGCGCCGTTCAACGAGGACCAGGTCAATGGGTTCATAAAAGCATGGTATGCGGAACTGGTCCGGCAAACCCATCTTGATCAGGAAACCGGCGAACAGCAATCATCCAAACTGATATCCGCCGTCCAACAGCGGGGCCTGATGGAACTGGCCGAACGCCCCCTTCTCATGACGGTGATGGCGTTGCTCCACACCTCTTACGGGCAACTCCCCGAGGATCGGATCGAACTCTATCAATGGACCGTCGATCTGCTGTTCAGGCGATGGAAAGGCCACATCGGCGGAGAGAACAGTCTGCTCGACGCCCTCGACATGCCCCAACTTCGCATGACGGATCTGGAAGCCGGTCTGTACCATGCGGCATTCGACGCCCACGCGGGCCATGGGGACGCCGAAGGAACGGCGGATATCCCCGAGATGACGCTGTTGAAGGGGTTGAAGCCCTATCTCGGCAGTTTCGACAAGGCGGAAATGTTCGTCCATTACGTGCGGGAACGGGCCGGCCTGTTGATTCGACACAAGACCGACGCGTACACGTTCCCCCACCGAACATTCCAGGAATTCATGGCCGCCTGTCATCTGGTCAGGATGAAAGACTATCCCAAGGAAGCGGCAAGTCTGGTGAAAAACGATCCGGACCGCTGGCGCATCGTCTTCATTCTGGCAGCGGGCCTTGCCAGAAAACACCAGCCCGGCAATGCGATTTATTCCGTTGGGAGGCTTTGCCCCGCAAGCGTGTCGGAAGCGGGGTCTACAGACGCAGCCTTATTCAACTTGGCCGACATCGCCGCCGAGGCGCTCCTTGAGATCGGTTTAATGGAGATCGAACGGGATGACGAGGGCATCGTTCTCCTTGAACGAATAAGAAAATGGCTGCTGGCCGCCATTGAGACCGACAGCGCATTGGAGCCGAAGGAAAGGGTCTATTCAGGCAATCTGCTGTCGCAGTTGGGAGATCCAAGATTCAATCCCGACCTGTTTTATCTGCCGAAAGACGATCACCTGGGGTTCGTTGAGATTCCAGCGGGCGATTTTCTCATGGGAGACGGGGAGGATCAACACACGCTACCCCTCCCCGAGTTCTGGATCAATCGGTATCCGGTCACAGTGGCGCAGTTTCGGTCGTTCGTTGAATCGTCGGGGCAGCGGCCGGGCGACGAAGACAGTTTGCGCGGCATAAATAACCATCCGGTGGTCTGGGTATCCTGGCATGAGGCGATGGCGTATTGCAAATGGCTGACGGATGCCCTCAAAAACTGCGGGGACGCTCCTGAGCCCATCATCTCATTGCTGAAAGATGGATGGCGGATATCCCTGCCCAGCGAGGCTGAATGGGAAAAAGCGGCAAGGGGTGCGGGTGGTCGCATTTATCCCTGGGGCAATGATCCTCCCGATCCGAACAAGGCGAATTATAATGAAACAGGGATAGGGGGGACAGGTTCGGTTGGATGTTTCCCCGGCGGTCAAAATCCACTTGGCCTTTTGGATATGGCCGGCAATGTTTGGGAGTGGACAAACAGTTTGTATGATACGGGGAAAGAATGTGAGGATGAATCGTCGGGCGCGTTCCGGGTCATACGCGGCGGCTCTTGGATCTTGGAGGCCGAGCACTGCCGGACGGCTTACCGCTACAGGAACGACCTTGGCAGCCGGCTCGACTTCTTCGGGTTCCGGCTTGCCCTTCGCCCAGGTCAGCAGGCCAGCCAGCAAGGCGCGTAGCGAGACGGAGGTCGAGACCCCCTTGAGCGGGCCGAGTGGATACGAGGCCCAGCCAAGGGGGTCTCGTACCGGAGTCGAGCGGAGCGCCGGGGGGGGTTAGGCCAGGATGGGCCTGAAAGGCGCAGGCCATTTAAAGATACATACATATTATGCGCTTATGCGCGATAGGTAGTAGCGTCAAGGATAAAGCAGCCCGGATCAGATGCAACCGGGTGGACCCTTATCCCGTTGCGTCGTCAGGCCCTTCGTCGGCCGATGAATGACGACCGGCGGTCCCGAATCCATGGGCGTTGAGCAGCGACAGGATCTGGGACAGGGCATGAGTCAGTGGCGACCCGCCCGAAGTGTCGAACACGGTGTACCGGTCCACCTCGATGGCGGCGGCGATTTCGGGCAGACGGGTCATGAGTTCGGCGGCGACCCGGTTGTCGGAGATGCGGTTGCGGACCGCTTCTTCGGCTTCCAGCCGTTCCAGCCGGCGGGTTTCGACGGCGTGGTCCACTTCGGCCCGTTCCCGGCGCTCCTTGAGGGACTGGGCGAACCGCTCCGAAGCCATTTGAAGCTCCGATGTGAGACGTTTGGCCTCCAGTTCCTGCTTGTTCTCGAACGCGGCGTATTCCCGCTGGGCTTCCAAGGCCCTGGCCTTCAACTCCCGGTCGTGGGCCGCCTCGGCCTTGGTCATCTCGCTTTCCGCCTCGGCCCGGGCCACTTCGGCATCGATCTCCGATGATTTGATCTTCATGTCGGCCTCGCCGCCGGCCCGGTCCATGGCGAGCTTTCTCTCCTCGGCCTCCTTTTTGGCTTCCACGGTCGCATCCCGCTCGGACTGGCGCTTCTGTCGCTCCGCCCCCTGTTCGGCGGCCCGTTCCGCCGCCTCGTTCTCGGCCTTCCGTTTGGCTTCATCGGCTTGACGGTCGTCGGCCTCCCGGCGGGACCGCTCGCCCAGTTCCACCTTGTGGATCTCGCTTTCGGTGGTGGCCTTGAGGATTTTGGTCTCCTTTTCGGTCTGGTAGTGGAGGGTCTCCATCTCCTTTTTCTGGCCGGCGTTCTTCTTTTCGATCTTGAGATCCGTGTCCATGCGGCTTTCGGCGGCCCCCAGACGGAGTTCGTCCCGGGTCTTCTGCTGGAGGTCCTCGAAGACCGCGCCGGACAGGATAGTGACCCGCTCGATGCCCACCTGGTCGAAGGTGATCCCCCAGCTCCGTTCGATCCGTTCCAACTGCCCCTTGAGGCTCCGGCCGATCTCGTCCTTTTTGGTCAGGGCGTCCTCGATGCTCAAATTCGCGATGATGTGACGGATGGCCTCGGTGCAGATGGTCCGGAGGATGCGGTTGGTGTTGCCCATGGGGTTGTCCCGGTCGCTGAAATCCAGGGACCGGGCCGCCATTTCCGGCTTTTCCGGATCGATGCGCCAGCAGGCGTAGCCGTCGATCCGCAGGCCCTGGTAGTTCCGGTTGGCGTTGTCGGAAGTAAAATAGACGGTCTGGACGGCCGCCGGAAATTTCAGGAACCGCCGGCCCAGCTTGAGTCGCCGACCGCCGAGAACCGGCTTGGCGTCGTCGACGCCGATCTGGACGATGTATTCGTTGGGCAGGGCGTGTTCGTAAATAAGGGATCGGACCCGGCTGACCCGGGTGGGGCGGACCTTGATGGTCTGGGATTCCGAGAGATAGGGATCGGAAGGGGCCCGGCGCTTTTTGCGGCCGGCGCCGGCCGGGCGCCGGGCCGCCTCGGCCATGGGGGGCGGGGCGGCATCGGGCTCCGGCTCTTCATCCGATTCGAACATGGTTTGGGCCAAGAGGTTGTCGGCCTCGGCGTCGCTCAATCCCAGCTGGTTTTTCTGAGTCTGAACAAAGGCTTCCGCTTCTTTCCGGCGTTTGGGGTCCATGACGGCCTCCTTTCGATGGGGTCCGAATCCAATTTAAACCGGAACGGCGAAAAATGGCAATGGAAAAGGGCGGCTATGCCGCGTTCATGGCGGCCGTCCCCTCCTGGAAAAAGCGGGGCGCCACCGGTTTTCCGATGAGCCGATGCCGGTGAAGCCCGTCGAAAAAGGCCTCCAGACCTTTGATTTCAGGGGAGGTCAGATCGTAACGGAGGCGTCGGTAATACCGGCGGCAGGCGTCGCCGTCGAGGCGAAGGCGTTGGGACGCGGCCGGGACGATCTTTTCGATGTTGGCCAGCCCGGCCGCTTTGGAGCGCAGAAACGCCGCCGACACCGCCGCCACGCGGTCGGGATGCGCTTCGGCGAATGCCCGCCGGACGGCCCACACGGCGAAGACGAAGGGTCGGCCGGTCAAATCCCACCAGAGTTGACCCAAATCGAGAACATGGGGGAAATGGCCGCGCCAGTCCTCCCGGAGGGCCGCATCGCCGATGACCAGGGCCGCGTCGCCGTCGCCGTTGAACTCCAGGGGCCGCCGGACTTTCCCGGTCCGAAAGCGGGGGCGGAGGCCTTTCCGGGAGAAGAGCAGCCGCAACAGGGCGGCGGCGGTGGCCGATTCCTCGGTCAAAAGCACGGTTTTGCCGTCCAGGTCTTCAAAAGGATGGCGGCTCACCAGGAGGACGCTCACCACCTCGCCGAAGCAGGAGATGGAGAGACCGGGCAGCAGGATCCAGTCTTCGGGGTGGCGGGCGTAGGCGGCCGAAGAGACGGGGCTGATGTCCAGCTCCCCGTCGGCCAGGGATCGGTTTAGAAAAGATGGGGGGCCGATGACCGTCTCCATCCAGGCCGGGCGGCGGCCGTTGTCCAGGCCGTAATAGACCGGCGCCACGTTCATGTAGCCTATCCGGCCCACCCGGACCGGGTCGTGATTCCATGCGCCGGAAAAAAACCGCGTTCGCGATTGGGTCATATCAACCTCGCACGCCCATCCCCAGGGGGAGGGTCTGTCGTCCAGTTGAGGATCGTTTCCAAAAGAGTGTTCTGTTTTCCGCCGGCGGCGTCCACATAGACGAACCGGGCCTGTTTTCCGGGGGCGAGCGTCCCGTAATGGGCGTCCATGCCGAGGGCCTTCGCGCCGTTGACCGTGGCCATGGTTAGAATCGCCTCCGGCGGGATGTCCGGGAATCGGCGCCGGACAAACGCCATCTCATCGAAAAGGCTCAGGGAGGGCGCGCTGGCCAGGCTGTCGGTTCCCAGGCAGGGGGCCAGGCCGGCGGCCATCATGCCGTCGAGATCGGGCAGACGTCCGTGAAGTCTCCGGCTGCCGCGGGGGCAGACGCAGACGGATACGCCCCGTTTTTTCATCAGATCAAAGTCAGCAGACCCCGCGCCGAGCAGGTGGACCGCAAGGGTATTGTCATCCAGGAGGCCGAGCCGGTCGGCGTGGGCCGCGGGGCTTTTCGCCGGCAGGCCCCATTCCGAAAATTCGATGGCGCGTCGGGTCAGAAAATCCGCCCAGCCGCCCTTTGCCGTGGTGATGAAGGTCCGTTCCGCGTCGGATTCATCCAGATGGATCGAAAAGGGTCGGCCCGCGGCCCGGGCCGCCGCTTTCAGGGCGGTCAGGACCGCCGGGGCCGTGGTGTGGGGGCCGTGGCCGGCCACCGACCTCGCCAGCCGGCCTTCGTGGGCATCCGTGAAGTCCGGTTGGGCCGGCGAGTCGTTTCCAAGGGTCTCCCGGAACAAAATGCCGTCCAATTCCGAATCCACCAGCAACGCCCATGATAAATCAAGCGTTGCGATGTCGCCCACCAGCCCGCAACCGGAAGCGGCCAGTTGGGCGATGCCGTCCGGGACGCCCGCCGCCAGGACTTCGGCCCCGGCGGCTTCCCGGGCCGCCAGCAGCCGGGGGACCCATGCCGCGAACCCGCCTTCGGTCGGGACCTCGTCCTTCAGGGCCGTCAACTCCAGGTGGGTGTGGGCGTTGACCAGGGGCGGCATCAGCACGCCGGGTCCGTGGTCGATTTCTTCGCCGTCCGAAGGCTTCCGGCCGGCGCCCACCGACCGGATCACGCCGCCGGCCGCCAGCACCCACCCGTTTTCCAGGAGGGTATCCGGCGCGGCCATCACCCATCCGGCCCGATGGATCGCGGGCCTGGCCGCGTCTTTAGGAGAATCGGATGTCACCGGTTTTGATCCAGATGGTTGTAAAAGCAATCCCGCCGCACCGCATGAAAACCCGCGTCTTCGATGAGCCGGATCATTTCAGACTCCGGCAGCCGGAAAGCGACGCCGGCGGCGGCCACCACATTCTCTTCGATCATGGTGGAGCCCAGATCGTTGGCCCCGAAGGAGAGGGCCGTCTGGGCGATTTTGTCCCCCTGGGTGACCCAGGAGGCCTGGATATTGGGGATGTTGTCGAGAAAGATCCGCGACAGGGCCAGCACCCGGAGGTACTCCACGGACGTGGCCCCGTTGACCGGGATCCGGGTGTTCCGGGGCTGGAAGGTCCAGGGGATGAAGGCCGTGAACCCGCCGGTCTCATCCTGGAGCCGGCGGATTTTCGACAGGTGCGCGATGATCTGTTCCGGGCGCTCCCGGTGACCGAACATCATGGTGGCGGTGGTGCGAAGCCCCAGATGGTGGGCGGTCCGCGTCACGTCGAGCCATTCTTCGGCGGTGCATTTGTTGGGGGAGACGGCCTCGCGGACTTCGTCCACCAGGATTTCCGCCCCGCCGCCGGGGATCGAGCCCAGCCCGGCGGCCATCAATTCCTTCAACACCTCCCGGACGGTCAAATCCGATTTCTTCGCGATGTAATGGATCTCCGGCGGTGAAAAACCGTGGATATGGATGTTGAACCGATCTTTGATGAACCGGAGCAGGCCGGTGTAATAATCGAGGGACAGGCCGGGGTTCATGCCGCCCTGGAGGAGGATCTGGGTTCCGCCGAGGGCCAGGGTTTCGTCGATTTTCCGTTCCAGATCCTCCCGGGCGATGATGTACCCTTCGGGGTGGTCGGGCGGGCGGAAAAAGGCGCAGAACCGGCACCCGGAGGCGCAGATGTTGGTGTAGTTGATGTTCCGGTCCACCACGTAGGTGACCACCGGCTCGGGATGCCGGGCCAGACGTCGTCGGTGGGCCTTCTCGCCCAGGGTCAGGAGACCGGCCTCGTGGAAAAGATTCAGAGCGGTCTCTTCGTCGATCCGATCCGCCGGCGGGATGTCGTCGGAGGACCCCGCCCCCCTGCCGGTCCTGACCGATGCCGGGCGGCGTTCGGCGTCGCCCGCCGCTTCCACCGGCCGGTAGAAGGAATCCCGCTCCACCGGCGTGAAGCCGGCGGACGCGATCAGCCGGGTCATCTCTTCCCGGGTCATGCCCTTGGCGGTTGTGGCGCCGGCGGTGTGGGTGATCTTCTCCTCGATGATGGTGCCGTCGAGATCGTCGGCCCCGAAGGCGAGGGCGGTCTGGGCCAGTTTTTCCCCGATCATGACCCAGTAGGCCTTGATATGATCGAAGTTGTCGAGCATCAGCCGGGCCGCGGCCACATTCTTCAGGTCGTCGTGGGCCGTGGTGGGCGGCAGGTGCGGGAGCTGGGTGTTGGCGGAATGGAAGGCCAGGGGGATGAAGGCCGAAAAGCCGCCGGTCCGGTCCTGGAGGTCCCGCAGCCGGATGAGGTGGCGGACCCGTTCTTCGATGGTCTCGATGTGGCCGTAGAGCATGGTGGCGTTGGTGACGATCCCGGCCCGGTGGACGGCTTCCACGATTTCCAGCCACCGGTCGCCGCCGATCTTTCGGGGGAAGAGGTCGTCGTGAATCCGGTCGCTCATCACCTCGGCGCCGCCGCCGGGCATCATGGCCAGGCCCGCGTCCTTGAGCCGGGCGATGGTCGCGTCCACCGACAGGCCGGAGATCCGGGAGAGGTGGTCGATCTCCACCGCCGTGAAGGCCTTGATCGTGGCCTTCGGCCGGATTTCCCGGATCGTTTGGAGCAGATCGAGGTAATAGTCGAATCCGAGGGCCGGATTGAGGCCGCCCACCACGTGGAGTTCCCGGATGGGTTCGTCGATGCGGTCGTTCAGGGCGTCCCGGACGTCGTCCATGGAATAGGTGTAGGCGGCCGCTTCCCCTTTGTCCCGGGCGTAGGCGCAGAACCGGCAGCGGTTTCGGCAGATGTTGGTGTAGTTGAGGTGCTGGTTGTAGACGAAACAGGCCCGGTCGCCGTGGCGGGCCCGGCGGACCCGGTCCGCCAGCCGGCCCAGCCCGAGCAGGTCGTGGGTATCGTAGAGGATCAGGCCGTCTTCGAGGTCGAGACGCTCTTCGGCGTCGATTTTGGCCGCGACCGGGGCCAGCCGGTAATCCGAAAAAAAGGTCATGCGGGGCTCCGATTCATTAAAAGTGACCACCTGGTCATATTCCATAAATCAAAATCGGAAAGGGTTGGCAAGCCCTTTTTGGGGATTTTCTATTGATCATAAAGGGATATTATCGTAATAACTCAAAAACTGAATTGGATTCACACGGCATGATCCGGACGGGGAGGTTTGGATGACAGGCAGCGGCATTGGAAGCTGGCGGGGGAGCTGGAAGGGCTGGAAGGATCGCGCGGGGAAAACGGCCCTGTTTTCGGCGAGCCTGATCGCGATCATAGGCGTCGCCGTTTTGATGACGGCGGGCGCCTGCTGGGCGGGACAGAATCTCATCTTCATCGTGGACGCCTCGGCGAGCATGGCCGGTCCCCTGGGCGCGGATTCCAAAATCGGCGCGGTCCGGGAGACCCTGGTCGATACGGTCAAAACCCTGCCCGGGGACGTCGATGCGGGTCTCATGGTTTTCGGCGGGCGGCGAAAGGGGGATTGCGACGATGTGGCGACGGCGCTGCCGGTGGGGAAACCCGATGTCCAGGCCTTTGCACGGAAGCTGGCCGCCGTCTCCCCCACGGGCATGACGCCCCTGGCGGCCGCGCTTGCCCAGCTTCGACGCCAGGTGAAGGGCTTCCGGGATCCCACCACCGCCGTCATCGTGGCGGACGGCCAGGAGACCTGCCTGGGCGACCCCTGCGAGGAGGCCCGGCGTCTCAAGCGGATCTACCGGTCCATGGTGATCCACGTGGTCGGCCTGGAGGTTCCCCTCTCGGAAGAGACGAGTCTGGTCTGCATCTCCGGCAACACCGGCGGCCGGTACCATCGGGTGACGGACAAAGGCGAGCTGAAGGCGGCCCTGGCCAGGGCGGCGACCTCCGAAATGGCGATTCCGAATCCGGCCGACGCCCCGGCGGACATCGCCCCGCCGACGGCGGGCGCGGTTGAAGCGGAAGCGTTGCCGACCGTGGCGCCGGCCGAGCCTGAAGAGGCCGCCGCCGAACCGACGGTCGCGCCCACCATCGAACGGAAGGCGCCGCGGAAACGATTCAAGAGCCCGCCGGCGGAACCGGTGCGGAAAATCCGGGTGCGGGTCCGGCGGGGCCGCGTCCGGGCCGGCCCCTCCCTGTCTTCGGAAATCCTCTTTCACGTCGACAAGGGGGCCCGGATGTCCGTTCTGGGGGTCCGGGGCGACTGGAACCACGTCATGGACGACAAGGGCCGGTCCGGCTGGGCCCACTACAGTCTCTTTTCCCCCCATCTCAAACCGGCCGCCCGGAAACCCGGGGCCGTTCCGCGGGTCCTGGACATCGGCATCGAAACGACCGCCGACGAGACCCGGGCGACCTTCGGGCTGACCCGGCCGATTCGGCCTAAGGTGGCGTTTCTGAGCCGAAAGGGGCCGACGGTCGTCTGTGATTTTCCAGGCGTCCGGGCCGGCTTCGACGTTTCGGGGAAGATGCCGGAAACGCCCGCCGGTTTCATACGGGAAATGCGCGCCGAGCCGAACCGGCCCGCCGGGTTCCGGGCGACGATGACCCTGGCGCCCGGTCAAGCCTACCGATTGCAGCATTTCTTCCTCGAAAAAGATTTCCAATACCTGATGATCATCCGGCCCGCGGGGCCGCCGGGACCGGCGGCCGCTGAAACGGATCCCATAAACCGAGTGGAAAAGGGACAGGAATGATGAAGTTTCTCCCGTTGATCAGCCGCGTCATCGACACCCTCAACGAATGGGGGGGACGCATCGTGGCCTGGGCGACCTTTCTGGTGGTGCTGGTGGTCTTCACCGACGTGGTCATGCGATATGCGTTCAATACCAGTTATGTTTTCGTCCAGGAGCTGGAATGGCACATGTTCGCGTTCATCTTCCTCATGGGCGCCGGCTACACCCTGCTGAAGGACGGTCACGTCCGGGTGGACATCTTTTATCAGCGGATGAGCGACAAAAGCAAGGCCTGGGTCAATCTGGTCGGCGTCCTCCTGTTTCTTCTCCCCGGCTGCTACATGATCATGGCCACCTCCTGGGGATTCGTCTACAACTCGTGGTCGGTCATGGAGGGCTCTCCGGACCCCGGCGGCATCCCGCTGCGGTTCATCATCAAGGGGACCATCCCGGCCGGATTCGTTTTGATCACCCTTCAGGGCATCGCGCTGGGAATTCGGAGCCTGCTGACCCTGACCCAAAGAAAAAAAATCGTGCTGCCCGTCGTGCTCGCGGCGACCGTGATTGAGATCCTGGTGTTTCGCAGCGTAACGAGCTGGACCGGGGCGGGACTGGAAGGGCTTCCCTCCTGGTTCATCGATTATCTTCCCGGATGGATGTTTCTGGCCCTGACGATTCTGCTCATGTTCGGCTTTCCGGTCACCTTCACCCTGATGGGAACGGCCCTGTTTTTCGGCCTTCTCGGCTTCGGATGGGGGTTTTTCAACCTGCTGCCGCTTCGGATCTGGGGCGTCATGACCAACGTCACCCTCCTGGCGGTGCCGCTTTTTGTCTTCATGGGAGTCATGCTCGAACGATCGGGGCTGGCCGAAGAACTGCTCGACACCATGGGCATGCTCTTCGGCCGGTTGCGCGGCGGGCTGGCCGTCTCCGTGGTGGTGGTGGGCGCGCTCCTGGGCGCCTCCACCGGCATCGTGGGCGCCACCGTGGTCACCATGGGACTGCTGGCGGTGCCCACCATGCTCAAGCGGGGATACCATCCCGAACTGGCCACGGGAACGGTGGCGGCCTCGGGCACGCTGGGGCAGATCATCCCCCCGAGCATCGTCCTGGTGCTCATCGGCGACATCGTGGGGGTCTCGGTGGGCGACCTTTTCATGGGCGCGGTCTTTCCGGGCCTGGTGCTGGTGGGCCTCTACATCCTTTACATCTTCATTGCCGCCATCATCTGGCCGGACAGGGCGCCGGCCATTCCAAAGGGAGAACTGGCGGCCATGGGCGGCAAGGCGCTCCTGTGGCGCATAGCTCGCGCCATGTTTCCGCCCCTGTTTCTGATGGTGGCGGTGCTCGGTTCCATCTTCGCCGGCCTGGCGTCGCCGACGGAAGCCGCCGCCGTGGGGGCGGTGGGCGCCACGGCGTTGACCGTCGCCAACAAGCGGTTTACACTGAAGATCCTAAACGACGTCATGCACGCCACCATGCAGCTCACCTGTATGGTTTTTATCATTCTGGTGGGCGCCGCCGCCTTCGGCCTGGTCTTCCGGGGCATGGGCGGCGACGAACTGGTGCGCCATTTTCTGGGCGGCATCGCAGAAGACCATGGCAAATGGTTCGTGCTGGCCGTGGTCATGGGGCTCATCTTCGTCATCGGGTTTTTCCTCGATTTCATCGAGATCACGTTCATCCACGTGCCGGTGCTGGCGCCGATCATGATCGAATTCGGCTTCGACCCGGTTTGGTTCTGCATCCTCATCGCGGTCAACCTCCAGACCTCGTTCATGACGCCGCCCTTCGGGTTTTCGCTCTTCTACCTCAAGGCGGTCACCCCGCCGGAGATCACCACCGGCGAAATCTATCGGGGCATTATTCCATTCGTTTTGTTTCAAATCATCGGCCTGCTGATCGTGGTCTTCTTCCCCATTCTGGTGACGTGGCTGCCAAAAGTCGTTTTCGGAGGGTGAAACAAATATGAGACGATTTCATTCTTACGGCCCTGTGGATTGCGAAGATCATTTTTGCGTCCCAAGAAACGAACTGATTGCCAATTGCGCGGATCAACTCATTGGAAACCCCAAAAAAGGCGGCCACTATTTCACGATATGGGCCCCCCGCCAGACCGGCAAAACCTGGCTCATGCGGCGGGTAAAGGAAAAGATCGAATCCATTTATGGCGATCGGTTTGTTGTCGGGGCCATGTCCACGCAGGGGGTGGTTTTCGAGAAAGATGCCGATGAAAACGAATTTCTTGCATGGGTTCCCAAATTGTTCCGGGACGCGTTTCATATCGACATCCCGGTCCTGGAAAGCTGGCGGGACTGGATTCGATTGTTTCACGTTGAAGAAGGCGTTTTCGACAAGCCGCTGATTCTTTTCATCGATGAATTCGACAGCCTGCCGCCCAACATTATTGACCGATTGGTGACGCTTTTCAGGGACATGTATCTTGCATGGGACAATTACGCGCTCCACGGGCTTTCGCTCATCGGGGTTCGGGCCGTTTTGGGCGTTGACAGTTTGCGAGGGTCGCCGTTCAACATTCAGAGATCGCTTCACATCCCCAATTTCAACCCGCCGGAAGTCGAGGATCTGTTCCATCAATACCAGGCGGAAAGCGGCCAGGCCGCGGCGGCGGAGGTGGTGGAAAATCTCTATTGCGCCACGCGGGGGCAGCCGGGACTGGTCTGCTGGTTCGGAGAATTGTTGACCGAAAAATACAATCCGGGGAAAGACCGGCCCCTTGACGCCGGCGTCTGGAAGCTGGTGTATCACAAAGCCCGTCACGTTGAGTGGAACAACACGGTTCTCAACCTGGTCAAAAAAGCCCGTTCACGTTATCAAGCCCAGGTGCTGGAACTGTTTTCCAGATCGGACGTCAGCTTTTCCATCAACCAGGAATGGTGCGCCTATCTTTACCTGAACGGCATTGTCGCGCCTGAAACAGCCGTCGACGAGAAAGGGGAGTTCAAGGAAATCTGCCGGTTTTCATCCCCGTTCATTCAGTTTCGCCTTTACGACGCCCTGGCCCGGGACCTTGTGGGCGACCGCCTCCCCATCCTGGCCCTGGACCCCCTGGACGAATTGGAAGACGTGTTCGACGGGCCGGAACTGAACCTGCCGGCCCTGGTGGAACGCTACAAGGATTATCTCAAGCGATTGAAAGACAAGGGCCTGGACCCCTGGAAGGATCAGCCCCGGCGGGCGGATTTGCATTTGACCGAAGCCGTGGGGCATTTTCACCTTTACGCCTGGCTCCAGAACGCCGCGGGCCGGATCTGCGTGATCAGTCCGGAATTTCCCACGGGCAATGGCAAGGTCGATCTTCATCTGCGCTGCGACGACCGGCGGGGAATCATCGAAGTCAAAAGCTTTATCGACGCCCTGGAGACCAAACGGGCCCGGGGCCAGGCCGCCCGGTACGCCCAACAAATGGGCCTGGACCGGGTGACCCTGGTGTTGTTCGCGCCGGTGCGGGATGAAATGGTGCTGGCCAAACTCTCCGGTCAAATCGAGATCGAGGGCGTCTCGGTAACGACGGCCGCCATTGGCTGGGGATAGGGCTATGCAGCCGGTGCGCTGGAATTCATTTGACAAACTGAATAATGTTTATTAATTATTGAGCGCTTGGTCAAGGAGTCCTCAACCTAAACAGGAAAGGAGACGGCAAGTATGCAACGACGTGAATTTCTGAAGAAAACAGGGGCGGCTACCGCCGCGGCGGTGGCCGGCGGCGCCATTGCCGCGCCGGCCGTGCTGGCGCAGAAGAAATACCGTTGGAAGATGGTGACGACCTGGCCGCCCAATCTCCCCGTGCTCCAGACCGGCGCGGAACGATTCGCCAAACGGGTGAGCGAGGTGAGCGAGGGTCGGCTCGCCATCCAGGTCTTCGCCGCGGGCGAGCTGGTGCCCGGCTTGGGCGTCTTCGACGCGGTGTCCCAGGGCACCGTGGAGGCGGGCAGCGGCGCCGCGTATTACTGGGCGGGCAAGGCGCCGGCGGCCCAGTGGTTCTCCTCCGTTCCCTTCGGGTTGAACGCCCAGGGCATCAACGCCTGGTTTTACGGCGGCGGCGGCCTGGAACTCTGGGAGGAGGTGTACGCCCCCTTCAACGTGGTTCCGCGTCCCCAGGGCAACACCGGCGTGCAGATGGGCGGCTGGTTCCGCAAAAAGATGAACACCATCGACGATTTCAAAGGCCTTAAGATGCGCATTCCGGGCCTGGGCGGCAAGGTCATCGCCAAAGCCGGCGGCACCGTGGTGCTGTTGGCCGGCGGCGAGATCTTCACCTCCCTGGAGCGCGGCGTGCTCGACGCCACCGAGTGGGTGGGGCCCCTGCACGACCTGCGGATGGGCTTTTACAAGGCCGCCCCCTATTACTACTATCCGGGCTGGCACGAGCCGGGCACGTGCCTGGAGGTCATTTTCAACAAGAAGGCTTACGAGTCCCTCCCCAAAGACCTTCAGCTGATCATCGACGCCGTGGCCATGGAGACCAACCTGTGGAGCCTTTCCCAGTTCGAGTCCGGGAACGGCGCGGCCCTTCAGGAACTGATCTCCAAGCACAAGGTGGAGCTGATCCGGTTCCCCGAACCGATGATGGACGAGCTTCGCAAGTTGTCCATGGAAACCCTGGAGGAGGAGGCGGACAAGGACGCGGAATCCCGCAAGGTGCATGAAGCCTTCAAGAAGTTCAAGGAACAGGTGGGCGTCTGGGGATCGGTCTCGGAAAACGCCTACTACAATGTGATCGCGGACAAGTATTCCCTCAAGGGGTAGCCCCCCGTTTTTGCGAAAACCGCCCTCATGCGCGTCGTGGGGGCTTTTTTTATTCCCGGCGGTCGGACTTCTGACGATGCAGGTTGCCTTTAAAAGCGATGCCGGCAAACGGCGGAAAAACAACGAGGACGCCGTCCTGGTGGACGCCAAACGGGCCATTTTCATCGTCGCCGACGGCATGGGCGGGTCCCGGGCCGGGGAGATGGCCAGCCGGATGGCGGTGGAGATCACCTACGATCACCTCATCAGCGCCGTCACGCCGGAGACGCCGCCGGCCGAAGTGGCGTCTGAAATGAAAACGGCGGTCCAGCGGGTCCACGAAACCATTAAATTCAGCACCCAGAACAACCCGGCCCTGTCCGGCATGGGCACCACCCTGGTCATGGCCATGGTTCTCAACAACCTCGCCGTCATCTGCCACGCCGGCGACAGCCGGGCCTACCTGATCCGCAACGGGATCCGCCAGATCACCCGGGACCATTCCAGGGGCGCCCAGATGGTGGCGGAGGAGGGGGTCGCCGCGGGGGATGTCCCCAAAAAGGCGTGGCACGCCCTGACTCAGGCCATCGGCAAATCCGAGACGATCCAGCCGGAGGTCAACCGGTTGAACCTCAAACCCGCGGACATCCTCCTCCTGTGCACCGACGGCCTGACGGATATGGTGTCCGACAAGGACATCGCGGCCATCGTCGTCCCCCAACGGGAGGACTTGCTCGAGACGACGGTGGACGGGCTCGTGGCCAGGGCCCTGGAAAAGGGCGGGATCGACAATGTGTCGGTGGCGCTGGTCCGCCATGAAGACGCCGGCGCCTTTTTTCTCCGAACCCCCATCCCCCTCTGATGTTTTGACGCAACATCTCGACTTCTCATCTGATCCATCCCATCCTTTTTCCGGTGTTTTTCCGGATTGACTCGCTTTTTCAAGTGTAATAGGCTGATTCTAGCAGCGGGCAAACGCGGAAACGAGAGCGCGTTCAACCCAATAATGACGTAAAGGGGACAGACCATGCCGGAACTTCCCGATGTAGAAGTTTTTAAACAATATTTCGACGCCACCGCCCTCCATAAGGAGATCAAAAAGGTGGAGGTTTATCCGGCTCAGGTGCTCAAGGGCATCACCGAGAAAGAGCTGAAACTCAACCACCAGGGGCGGCGATTCACCGGCACCCGGCGACACGGCAAATACCTGTTCGCCCATGTGGACGGCGACAGTTGTCTCGTGTTTCATTTCGGCATGACCGGCTACCTGAAATATTTCAAGAAGTGCAACAGACAACCCCATTTCGACCGGGCCCAGTTTTCCTTCACCAACGGCTACCACCTCGTCTATGTCTCCAAGCGGATGCTGGGACGGATCGAACCGACCCGGAGCATCGACCGGTTCATCCGGAAAAAGGGGCTGGGCCCCGACGCCCTGGACGACGACTTCGGTTTCAGCGCCTTTAAAGAGATTTTCGCCGGCAGCCAGGCCATGGCCAAGACCGCCCTCATGGACCAGGAGAAGATGGCCGGCGTCGGCAACGTCTACGCCGACGAAATCCTGTTCCACGCCGGCATCCGCCCCAGGCGCCAGATGAAGGACCTGGACGACGCCCGCTTCGAAACCCTTTTCGACAAGATGAAAACGGTTCTCCGGACGGCCATCGACCGCCGGGCCGATGTGGACCAGTTTCCCGACGACTACCTGCTCCCCCACCGCGACACGGACGGCGCCTGCCCCAAATGCGGCGGCGCCATCAAGCGGATCAAAATCTCCGACCGGTCGGCCTATTACTGCCCCGGCTGCCAGAAGTGATCTCCATCGGGCGGCGCCCGTCGCCGCCCCCCGTCCCCACCGGCGCAAGGCTCCTGGCGGGACGCCCTCTGCGCTATTTCCCCCATAATTCCCCACCTCATCCGAACCCCCCGCCCCAAATTTGGGGGCGGGGGGTTATCTTTTTCCAGGCGGAATGGGTTGCGGATTGACAGGAAAATACCGAATGGTATATTCGAGGCCGAGGCATTGGAAAAAAACCTGTTTTCGATCCGGAAAGAAAGGAGCGGCGTAACCGGCCATGAACATCATCCTATTCGCGGCGCTGGTTTACGGGGCGCTTTCGATACTTTTTACTTACCTGGTCCACGCACAGCCCCGGCGGCCGGTAAAGGAATCCCCCGACTGGGGCACGGTGACCGACGCCGCTATTCCGGCGGTGGACGGCGGCTTTCTGGAGGTCTGGCGCATCGAACCGGACGGTCCCTCCAAGGGCATCGTGGCGCTGGCCCACGGCTGGAGCCGAAACCGCGACCGAATGGTCAATCGGGCCCGGATGTTCGGCGCGTGGGGATCAACCGCTTTTTCGGGAAGGTGTTCGGCCCGGCCATCGTCTTCTGGATGGAAAAGGTGCTTTACGGAAAAGAACTGGAAGAGACCAGCCCCGCCGCCCTCGCCCGGAACCTGGATGTGCCGGCGCTCCTGATTCACGGCGAACTCGACCCTACATTTCCGGTGTCTTATGCGGAAAAACTGGCCCGAAGCTTTCCCGAGGGGCGGGCTCGGTTATGGGTGGCGAAGGGGGCGGGGCACAGCGATGCTTCGGCTCGGGCGGGGTATGAGGAGACGGTACGGGGGTTTTTGGCGGCGCATGGGACAGCAAAACCCATCCCATGAAGACGCATTGCGAAAAAACCCCTCCCCATCCCAAAAGGGACAGGGAGGGGCAGGTGATAGCATTAAAAAATCCTACAACGCGCTCGTCATCAACTCCCCGATCATTTTATTGAACTTCGACGGGTTCTCCACCTTCCCGCCTTCGCTGATCACCGCCATGTCGAACAGCAGTTCGCTGTAATCGGACAACGACGGGTCGTCGCGGTTGGACTCGAATTTGGTCTTGATCTTGTCCACCACCGGATGGCCGGTGTTGATCTCTAATACCCGCTTGTTTTCCGGGGGCTGGGCGCCGGAGGCTTTGAGCAGCTTTTCCATGTAGGCGCTCATGTCGTAGGCGTCGCCCGACAGGCAGGCGATGGACTCCTTGAGCCGCGAGGAGGGCTTGACGTCCTTGACCTTGTCCTGGAGCTTCGTTTTGATGAAGCCGAACAGGGCCGTGTAGGCGTCCTTCTTCTCCTTTTCCTCTTTCTCCTCCTCGATGTCCAGATCGCCTTTTTCCGCGCTCTTCAACGGCTTGCCGTCGTATTCGGTGAGGGACGCGACCATGAACTCGTCCACCGGATCGGTCATGAGCAGGACTTCGTAGTCCTTTTCCTTGAGCCGTTCCAGCAGCGGGCTGTTGGCGATGGTGGCGAGGTTCTCGCCGGTGATGTAGTAGATCTCCTTCTGGTCCGGCTTCATGTTCTCCACGTACTGCTTCAGGGAGATCAGTTTCTCGTCGGACTTTGTGGTCTTGAACCGGATCAGCTCGGCGAGCTTGTCCTTGTTGTCAAGGTCGGTATGAACGCCCTCCTTCAGAACCTGGCCGAACTCCTCGTAGAAGGTCTCGAAATCCTTCTCCTCCAGGTTCTTGATCAGCTCCAGGACCTTTTTGACCAGGTTTTTCCGGATGTTCCGGACCAGCCGGTCCTGCTGGAGAATCTCCCGGCTGACGTTGAGGTTGAGGTCCGGCGCGTCCACCACGCCCTTGATGAAGCGGAGATATTCCGGCATCAGCTCCTTGCAGTCGTCCATGATGAAGACCCGTTTGCAGAACAACCGGATGCCGTGTTTCCGCTCCCGGTCGAACAGGTCGAAGGGCGCGTTGCCGGGGATGTAGAGCAGGGCGCTGTATTCCGTGACGCCCTCCAGCTTCAGGTGGAGGTGGGTCAGCGGGTCGTTCCAGTCGTGGCTCAGGTGTTTGTAGAACTCCTTGTATTCCTCGTCCGTGACCTCGCTTTTGTTCCGCGCCCAGATGGCCTTCATGGAGTTGAGAGTCTCCTCCTTGACCACCGTGCGCATGGTCTCGCCCACCGGCTTGCCGTCTTTGTCCTTGATCTGCTCTTCCTCGGGAATCGGCTCCTGCTTCTCCATGTCCATGACGATGGGATAGCGGACAAAGTCGGAGTGCTTCTTGATGATGGACTGGAGGGTCCACTGGTCGGTGAAATCGGACTCGCCTTCTTCGTGTTCCTTGAGCTTCAGGATGACCGACGTGCCCCGGAAGGGCCGGTCGATTTCCTCGATGGTATAGGCCCCGTCGCCCTCGGATTCCCACTTGACGCCCTTTTCCTCGCCGGCGGCCCGGGTGAGGACGGTCACCTTGTCGGCCACGATAAAGGCGCTGTAGAACCCGACGCCGAACTGGCCGATGAGTTCCGGGCTTAGGACATCGGCGTCCTGGGAGGCTTCCAGGGCGGCCAGAAAGGAGGCGGTGCCGCTTCTGGCGATGGTGCCGATGTTCTCCATCACCTCGTCGTAGGTCATGCCGATGCCGTTGTCGGAGACCTCCAGGGTGCGGTTCTCCGTGTTGGGGATAAGGCGGATCCGGAGTTCGGCGTCGTCGCCGAGGATGTCCGGTTCGGTCTGGGACTTGAACCGGAGGCGGTCGATGGCGTCCGATCCATTGGAAATCAACTCCCGAAGGAAGATGTCGCGGTTGGAGTAAAGGGAGTTGATGATGAGGTTGAGAATCTGTTTGACCTCGGTTTTAAACTCATGGGTTTCTTTCCTGGCGGTCATAGGCGGATGGCTCCTTTGTCTGATAAAGTCTTCGAAAATAATAAAATAGATCCGTTTTCGGATATGCGCTCAATTTTCATCACTAAAATGGGCGCGAAATAGAAAATGTCAAGGCCGGCCGGCGATCTCCCGGCGGTAGAGGATCTCCTGCTCGTCGAGGATCTCCCGGAGGATCCCGATGGTCGTGAAGGGGTTCATGAGCACGACCCGGAGGACCACGGTGTCGCCGGTTTCCGGGAGGGAAAGGGTGGTCCGGGAGACGAAGCTCCGTCCCGCTTCCCGCTGGAGCCGCTGGATCGTTTTGTTGATCCTGTTGGCCGTTTCCGTCTCGGCTTCCGATCCTTCGGGCAGCAGCCGGTAGGTGAGGATGTTGAGGCGGGGGGGCGTGACCAGCTGGAACAGCGGCCGCTTCACGATCTCGTCGGCAAAGGCCCGGGCCAGTTCGATGCCGTGATCGATGAGGAGGGCGTACCCCCGGGCGCCCATGATGTCCAGGGCCGAGCCCAGGACCAGCGAAGCGGCGGCCCGGGACCCCGTCAGGGACCGGATTCCCAGGTCCACGGATCCGGGCCGGTTGATGTACCGGGCGTGGTAGGCCGCGGCGTCCATGTGGGTCGGGTTTTTAAAATAGACCATGCCGCAGCTCATGGGCATGTAGAACTGCTTGTGGCCGTCGATGGTCGCCGAGTCGGCCCGTTCGATGCCCGTCAGGAGATGGCGGTAGGTGTCGGAGAGCAGGGTGGGGCCGCCCCAGGCCGCATCCACGTGGAAATGGATCTGTTCCCGTTCGCAGATGTCGGCCATGGCCTCCAGCGGGTCCACCGTGCCGGTCTCGGTGGTCCCGGCGACGCCGACCACCGCTAAGATCCGGGTCCCGGGCTCGTCCCGGTTCAGGCTCCGGACGAGACCCTCCAGGGCGTCGATGTCCAGCCGCTGGCCGGCGTCCACCGGCACGGGGATCACGTTCCGGTTGCCGATTCCCAGCACGCCGGCCGATTTTCGAAGGGAATAATGCCCCAGCCGGGAGACCAGGACCACGCAGCGCCGGATGCCGTGGGCCGCCAGGGCCGCGGCCATGCCTTCTTTTTCAACGCCGTCGAATCCGGGCCTGGGGCCCAGCAGGGTGTTCCGGGCCACCCACAGCGCCGTCATGTTGGCCAAAGTGCCGTCCTCCACGAAACCGCCCAGAGTCGATTCGGGTTTCTGGATGTGACGGTCGTAGAAACCGCCATCGAACCCATACACCAGCCGGTGGATTTTGGCCAGCACCTGCCGTTCCAGCACCGAGACCACCTTGGAGGTCTCCAGCTTCACCGGGTTCTGGTTGAGGGCCGCCACGATGGTGGCCAGATGGACCATATAAAACGGAATGGCCGAGGTCATGTGACCGATGAAATAAGGGGAGGCGACGTTGACGGCGTGGGGGGCGACCTCTTCGATGAGGCCGTTGATGACGTCGGACAGTTTCCGAACCGGATGATCGCCGATCCGGCTGTCGGTGAACCGGCCGGCCAGATCCTTGAGGCTCGCCTCCTGGGTGATCCCCAGGTGCTGCTTCAAAAAGTCGTGGAGACCGAACAGGATCTGCTCCATATACTTGAGCAGCACGGCCCGGGCCGCGTCGTTTTCCGGCCGGATGAAGATCCGCTGGAGGGTTTCCCAGTTGGCGACGAGGCCCGGGGGCGGGGACGATGTCGATGGAGCGTCGTCGGTTTTCATGGAAATGGGGAATCCTTTGACACGGGCGGTGGTTTCGGGATAGGGTCATTCGTTTTTTCGAGATGCAAACATCAGGGAACGGGAGCCGACACATGGCGACAGCGAAGAAGGGGTCGGACGACGGGGCGTCGGCCGGGGTCGCCTGCGCGATTCTGGCCTTTCTCATCTGGGGGTTGAGCCCGGCCTACTGGAAGCTCCTTAAAAGCGTGAACGCCTTCGAGATCCTCATGCACCGGATGGTCTGGTCCTTCCTGTTTCTTTTACCCTTTCTGGCGTTCCGGGGCCGGTGGTCGGCGTTCATCGCCACGTTGAAAACCCCGCGCCGCATGATCGGACTGCTGGCCTCCACCGTCTTTGTGACCGTTAACTGGTTCACCTTTATCTACGCCATCAATCACGACCAAATCTTGCAGACCAGCCTCGGCTATTACATCAACCCCCTGGTCAATGTGCTGCTGGGCACGCTCGTCCTCAAAGAGCGGCTGCGGCCCCTCCAGGGCGCGGCGGTCGCCCTGGCCGCCGTCGCCGTGTTCTACCTGACGTTCGGCTATGGCCGCATCCCCTGGATGGCGCTGATCCTCGCCTTTTCCTTCGGTTTTTACGGCCTCATCCGGAAGATGGCGGCGGTCGGCGCTCTCGTGGGGTTGACCATTGAAACCCTGCTGTTGTCGGCGCCGGCGACGGCCTGTCTGGTGTTCCTGGACGCGACGGGGCAGGGGGCGTTTCTCCGCGCCGGTCCCGCCATTTCGATCCTGCTGATGGGCGCGGCCGCGGTGACGGGGTTGCCCCTTTTGTTGTTCACCATCGGCGCGCGCCGCATCCATTTGAGCACCGTCGGATTTCTCCAGTATATCGCGCCGACGTGCGGTTTCTTTCTGGCGGTCTTTGCCTTCGGAGAGCCTTTTTCCGGCGCCAAGGCCCTAACCTTCGCCCTCATCTGGATCGCCCTGGCCATCTATTCGGTCGACTCCCTCCGGTACTACCGGCGGACCCATCCCCGGGCCTGACGGCCCGGCCTACTCCCCGGCGCCGACCAGGGGCAGGGCGTCGTTGACCGTAAAGAAGACCAGGAACTTCGGCCCTTTGGAGGCCTCGGCCTTGGAGGGGTATTGTCGCCGCTTCAATTCGTAGAGCAGTTCGCTCTCTTCCTCCTCCCGGACCATGGTCATGTAAAGCCGCTTCCCTTTGTAGCCTTTGCCCTCTTCGATGAAGAGAAAGGCGGCATGGGGGTTGGAGCGGATGTTGGCGTGGGTCAGCCGGTCGTTCATGATCACGGCGGCCGTGCCGTCCTCCATGAAGTGGGGGCGGGCGTAGATGGCGGCGTCCACCTTGCCGTCGCTGTCGGCCGTGGCCAGCACGCCGGTTCCCTTGGTGTTTTCGAAATAATTCTTCAAGTCGTCGATGTTTACCGTTCCCATGGGACCTCCTTAGCGGTTTCGTCGCGGGATCCGATGTCGATTGGCGACAAGGTAAGCGTCTCTCCAGAAATGTCAATTTTTCGATGACCGCGCATGGACCCAGGGTCGTTCCTTCTTTCGGCGGACGACAGGCTTCTACTTGGGGTTGCATCTTTTTCGGGTTTTGCTACAATGCGTCGGAATTTATTGTGAACCTGAACACAAAGGGGCAGGGCGATGGCGGATACTTCGGACACGGAATCCCTCGCGCTTTCACAAACAGAACGGCCGCGCCGCCTGTACCGCTGGGTGTTGTCGGGACTGGCGTTGTTCCTCGCCGCCTTCCCGCTGCTCTTCTGGAACGAGAGCCGGACCCTCGGCCAGTACCGGAGATCCGGGGAGGGGGTCCTGGAGGTCCATCCCGTCCGAATGGACCGGATCGATCCGGATATGAACGGAAAGCTGGTCCATGTCAGCGGCCTGGCCATCACCGGCGAGACCCTGAGGGACCCGGTGTTCGGCGTGGCGGCCAACGCCGTCAAGCTGCGGCGGCGGGTCCAGGTCTATCAGTGGCGGGAGAAAACGGTTCCGGTGGACGACGCGGCGGGCGGCGGGGATTCCAAGACGGCGGTGGTCTACGATGCCGCCTGGTCGGATCGGATTATTCCCTCCTCGGAATTCCAGGCGGCGGCCGAGCACCCGAATCCCCCGGCGTTCCCCTATGCGGACCGGGAATTCACGGCCAAAACGGTAACCCTCGGCGCCTACACCCTATCTCAACCCTTTATCGAACAGATCGACCGGTTCCGCCCCCTGAAACTCGACCGGGAGGCCCTCTCCCGGCTGCCCGCGGATATCCGGTGGGACGCCCGCCGCCAACCGGACGGCTTCTTTATCGGCGATGACCCGGAAAAGCCGGCGGTGGGGGACATGCGGGCGACCTTCCAGGCGGCGGGGCCGCTGACGGTGACCGTGGTTGGACGACAGGCGGGGAACCTTTTGCTGCCGTATCCGTCCGACAAGGGGATGATCTCCCTGCTGCGGGTCGGCGCCCACAGCGTCGAGGGGGTGTTCCCCCCGGCCCGGGAGGGCCATGCCGCCCTGATCTGGGGGCTGCGTCTGGGGGGATTCGCGCTGATGTTCCTGGGATTGGCCCTGATCTTCGTACCCGTCATGCGGGACGCGGAAACGGGGGGACCCTTCGTCAGGGGGCTGGCCGCCAAGGCCGATCCCTGGCTCCTGGCGTTTCTGGCGGCGGCCGCCCTCTCCTTCGCCGTCATCGCGGCGGTGTGGTTCGTGGTCCGGCCCATCCTGGCGGCGGTGCTGCTGGGGGCGGCCGTCGTCTTCCTCCTGGGGGTCCGGATGCTCCCGGAACATGATTCCGCCTGAGCCGCCTAGCGGAGCATATTGAAATACCAGCCGATCAGCTCAGGTCCGAAGAAGAGATAGGCGACGCCGCCGGCCGCCAGAAAGGGGCCGTAGGGGATCGCCAGCTTCATGTTGGCCCGGCTGAACAGCATGAGGGGGATCCCCACCACGGTCCCGGCGGCCGAGGACACGAAAATGGTGAAGACCACCCCTTTCCACCCCAACAGCGTCCCCATCATGGCCAGCAGCTTGATGTCGCCCCCGCCCATGCCCTCCTTGCCCGTCAACCGTTCGTAGGACCAGGCCACCAGGAACAAAACGCCGCCCCCCGCCAGCAGGCCGGTGACGGAATCCTTGACGCCGACCTCCGGCAGGAACAGGGCCGCCAGAAAGAAGATGGGGATGCCGGGCAGGGTGACGACGTCGGGGATGATCCGGTGGTCCAGATCAATGAAGGCGATGACGATCAGGGTCGCGATAAAAAGGTAGTAGATCAGGGCCGGCGGCGTGAGGCCGAACCGGTAGAGCGCGGCGACGGCCATGATCCCGCTCAGCAGTTCCACCAGCGGATAGCGGAGGGAGATCCGCACGCCGCAGCTCCGGCATTTTCCCCCGAGCACCGCGTAGCTGAGGAGGGGGATGTTGTCGGCGGCGGAGAGCTGATGGCCGCATTTAAGGCACATGGATCGGGGTCTGACGATGGACCGGGAGGCCGGCAGCCGGTAGATGCAGACATTGAGAAAGCTGCCGATGCAGAGTCCGAAGAAAAAGGCGAAAAGTCCGAGGATGATCGGTTGGGGCATGGGCGGCGATCCTTTTTTGTTTTTCCGCGCGGGCGGGCCGGGAACCCCGCGGTCGAGGTCTCTTTTGCGTCCGTTTTGCCCGCACCTTAAGCGGATCGCTGAAAAAAATCAAGCATCCATGTTGTCAAATCAGAGGAATGATTTATTATTAATTGTTTATGGTTTATGCGAAAAGATCGAAAGGACGGAGGGTTCATGGCTGAAACGGACAAGGACGATTTGATCAGCATCATCGAAGAAGAGGACAGAGAAGAGGACATTCCGGACAACATGCCCCTGATGCCCGTCCGGGATGTGGTCATCTTTACGGATATGCTGCTGCCCCTGTTCGTGGGGCGGGAAAAATCGGTGCGCGCGGTGGAAGAAGCCGTGGCCCGGGACAGCTATCTTTTTCTGGCCACCCAGAAGGACACCACCCTTGAAGATCCCAAGCCCGACCAGATCTACGGCGTGGGGACCGTGGGACGGGTGCTGCGGATGCTCAAGCTTCCCGACGGTCGTCTCAAGGCCCTGGTCCAGGGGATTTCCAAGGCCAGGATCGAAACCTACACCCGGAAGCGGTCCTGGTACCGGGTAAAGGTGGAGCTGATCCCCGAATTTTCTCCGGAAGAAGCCGACATGGAGACCGAAGCCCTCATGCGCAACGTCCGGGAGCACTCCGAGAAGATCCTGGCCCTGCGGGGAGAACTGACCGGCGAGGTGGGGGCTATCCTGGAGAGCATCGACGACCCCGGAAAACTGGCCGACCTGGTGGCCTCCAACCTGAAGCTCAAGATCGAAGAAGCCCAGATGCTGCTGGAGATCGTCGATCCGGCCGAGCGGCTCAAAAAAGTCAACGACCTCCTCTCCCGGGAGGTGGAACTGTCGGCCATGCAGGCCAAGATCCAGTCCGACGTCCGGGACGAGATCTCCAAGAGTCAGCGGGATTACTATCTGCGGGAACAGGTCCGGGCCATTCACCGGGAGCTGGGGGAATACGACGACAAGATCCAGGAGGTCGAGGAGTTCGGCAAGAAGATCAAGAAGGCCAAAATGCCCCGGGAGACGGACGCGGAGGCCAAAAAGCAGCTCAAGCGGCTGGAGGGGATGCACCCCGATTCCGCCGAATCCTCCATCGTCCGCACCTACCTCGAGTGGCTGGTGGAACTCCCCTGGGACAAGTCCACCAAGGACATGCTCGACATCAAAAAGGCCAAGGCGGTGCTGGACAAGCACCATTACGGTCTCGACCGGATCAAGGACCGGATCCTCGAATACCTGAGCGTCCGGAAGCTCAACCCCGACATGAAGGGGCCCATCCTGTGTTTCGTGGGCCCGCCGGGGGTGGGCAAGACCTCCCTGGGCCGGGCCATCTCCGCGGCCATGAAGCGGAAGTTCGTTCGGATCTCCCTGGGCGGGGTCCGGGACGAAGCCGAAATCCGGGGCCACCGGCGCACCTATATCGGGGCCCTGCCGGGCCGGATCATCCAGGGCATCAAAGGGTGCGGCGTCAACAACCCGGTCTTCATGATGGACGAGATCGACAAGCTGGTCTCCGACTTCCGGGGCGACCCGTCGTCGGCCCTTCTGGAAGCCCTGGATCCCGAGCAGAACGTCGCTTTCAGCGACCATTACCTCAACCTGCCCTTCGACCTGTCCAAGGTGATGTTCATCCTCACGGCCAACCTCACCGACACCATCCCCTCGGCCCTTTACGACCGGATGGAGGTGATCCATCTCTCCGGCTACACCGAGGAAGAGAAGAAGATCATCGCCGAAACCCACCTGCTGCCCCGGCAGATCAAAGAGAACGGCCTCAAACCCAAAAACATCGCCATCAGCCCGGGGGCCATGTACCAGATGATCACCGAGTACACCTCAGAGGCGGGGCTGCGGAACCTGGAGCGGGAGATCGGGACCCTCTGCCGGAAGGTGGCCCGGAAGATCGCCGAAGGAGACAAGGGGCCTTACACCATCACCAAGAACAACATCTCCAAATACCTCGGCATTCCCCAGTACATCCCCGAAATGGACCAGGAGGAGAGCCAGGTGGGGCTGGCCACCGGCCTGGCCTGGACCCAGGTGGGGGGCGAGGTCCTCTACGTGGAGGCCTCCCTCATCGGCGGAAAAGGGGACCTGATCATCACCGGCCAGCTGGGGGAGGTGATGCAGGAGTCGGCCCGGGCCGCCGTCAGCTACGCCCGGAAAAACCTCGCCGCCTTCGGCATCGAGGAGAGTCTGTTTGAAAATGTGGACATCCACATCCATGTGCCGGCGGGCGCCATCCCCAAGGACGGCCCCTCCGCCGGCGTGGCCATGGCCGCGGCCCTCATCTCGGCGCTGACGGGCCGCCCCGTCGATCAGTACGTGGCCATGACCGGCGAGATCACCCTCCGGGGCCGGGTCCTGCCCATCGGCGGCCTGAAGGAAAAGGCCCTGGGCGCGGTCCGGGGCGGGATCAAGACGGTGATCATCCCCCACAAGAACCGGAAGGATCTGTCGGAGATTCCCATGAACGTGAAGCGGAAACTCCGGTTCGTCCCCGTCCGGAACATGGACGAAGTCCTGGATTTGACCCTTGGGGAAGCGGAGGCGGAAGCCGCCCCATGAAGCTCCTGGCGGTGGACACGGCCACGGAGAGCTGCGGCGTCGCCCTGACCGAGGGGGAGACCCTCCGGGCGGAGATCACCGCCGTCAGCCGTCAAACCCATTCCCGGCGCCTCATGGAGACCATCCATCAGGCCCTGGACATGGCCGGCTGGTCCCTGAACGATCTGGACGGGTTCGTCGCGGCCCGGGGACCGGGCGGGTTTACGGGCCTTCGCATCGGCATCAGCACCGTGAAGGGCCTCTGCACCGCGGTCGAGAGGCCCCTGGTGGGGATCTCCAACCTGGAGGGGCTGGCCCGCCAGGCCCCGGTCCGGGACGGCGCGGTCTGCGCCTGGATCGACGCCCGGCGCAACGAGGTCTTTTGCTGCCGGTACCGATACGAAGACGGAATTCTTCGGAAAGAGACGCCGGAGGACGCCCTGCCGCCGGCCGCGGCCCTGTCCGCCATGGACGGCCCCTGTTTGTTCATCGGCAACGGCGCGGCGCTCTATCGACAGGTCATCCGGGAGACCCTGGGCGATCTGGCCCGGTTCGCGCCCCCCGAAACCCACGTCCTCCGGGCGTCCACTTTGGCCTTCATGGGACTGGAACGGCTGGTGAAAAACGACGCGGACGACCCGGTCCGGTTCGCGCCCCATTACATCCGGAAGTCCGACGCCCGGTTGCCGGGGGCGGTTCCCGACAAAAAAGGGACGCCTCATTTCATATAGATATTGACAGCTTTCCCGCCCTTTGTTAAATTCAATTGAATATACATAGCCGGAGCGACCCCAACGGAGTGCAAAACCGCTGTTTTGCGCTCCGATTTTTTACACGCCGAAAGCCGATATGGAAAACAAAGAAGGAAAACCGTACGACCGGCCCCAGCCGCCGAGTCAGACCGCCATCCCCATCGCCAGGACCGGGTACCCGCTCATCACGGCCCTGGCCTTTGCGACGGTGATCTTCGCCCTGCTGGAGATGGCCCCGCCGGCCCTGGTCTTTCTGGCGGCGACCCTGTTCGTCTGCCTCTTTTTCCGGGACCCGGAGCGGGTGACGCCCACGACCATGGGCGCGGTGGTTTCGCCGGCCGACGGCAAGGTCATCAAATCGGAGGTGGCGGAGACCGACTACCTGGAAGGGGAGCGGCTCCGGATCAGCATCTTCATGAACGTCTTCAACGTCCACGTCAACCGCATCCCCTATGAGGGGACGGTGACCCGGATTTTTTACCATCCCGGCAAATTCTTCTCCGCCAATCTCGACAAGGCCTCCAGGGAGAACGAGCACAACGCCGTTTATGTCCGGACCGGGGAAAACGATGAGATCGTCTTTGTTCAGATCGCCGGCCTGGTGGCCCGCCGCATCGTCTGCGGCCTCCGGGAAGGGGACGCCGCGGCCCGGGGGGAGCGGTTCGGGATGATCTGCCTCGGCTCGCGCCTCGACGTCTACCTGCCCGCCGACGCCCGGCCCGAGGTCGCCGTGGGAGACAAAGTCCGGGCGGGGACATCCATACTGGCCTATTTAAGGGGGACCGATCATGTCGAAAGCGTATAACATCGCGGTAATTCCGGGGGACGGCACCGGCCCCGAAGTCGTGGCCGAAGGGATCAAGGTTTTGGAAGTCGCGGCCCAAAAATGCGATCTGACCTTCAACTTCACCGATTATAAGTTGGGGGGCGAACACTACAAGACCACCGGCGAGATCCTGCCCGACGAGACCGTGCAGGCCCTGGAAAAGGCCGACGCCATTTTTCTGGGCGCCATCGGCCACCCCGAGGTGAAGCCGGGAATCCTGGAAAAAGGAATCCTGCTGAAGCTGCGGTTCCATCTGGATCAGTACATCAACCTCCGGCCGGTCAAGCTCTATGAAGGGGTTGAAACCCCGGTCAAAAACAAGGGGCCGGCGGACATCGATTTCGTGGTGGTCCGGGAGAACACCGAAGGGCTCTACGCCGGCGCCGGGGGGTCCCTCAAATACGGAACCCCCGACGAGGTGGCGGTCCAGGAGTCCATCAACACCCGGAAGGGCGTGGAGCGGTGCATCCGGTTCGCCTTCGACTACTGCCGGAAGCGGGACAAACGGAAAAAGCTGACCCTCTGCGGCAAGA
>CAZZBE010000021.1:26118-32580 GCA_964652715.1 uncultured Desulfobacteraceae bacterium | reverse complement strand
CTGTTCTGCCTTCCTGCTTTATTCTTTCCGCGATGGTCATTGCTACCCTCCTCGCATTTTCATTGCCGAGCGCATCGAGCCCGCGGTCAATGTATTCCCTGTCATCCTCCCGGGCATGATAGGTATATCGAAGCATCCATTCCAGAAATTCAAGTTGAACCCTACGAAATGATCATGGAAAAATCAAAAACAAAATGCCGAACAGGATTCCAGGCAAATCTCGTAAATGAAATTTGTTGTTGCGCCATCGCGTTCGCGGTGATTATTTTTAGAGAATTCTTAACCCATGCGGATGCTGAAAAGGACGGTGAAAGAAGAATGGACACGAAATCGAGATATAAGGAATACAGAGTGGTTTACGTGGCGGAACAGGGGCTGGGGCGCCTTTTCGGGTCCGGCGGCGTACCGGTTCAGAAGATGGAAGCGGCGCTGAACGAGGCGGTGGCGGAGGGATGGCAGGTCGTGTTTCAGTTGGTCGAAAGGCGGCGGTTTCTCCTGTTCTGGCGCCGGCGGGCGGTCCTGATCACCTTCGGGCGGTGAAGCCGGAGGGCTGCATCCATCGGAAAACGGCTCAGCCGGGGGGTGGGTTCTCAACCTCCGCCAGAAGCCCGTCCGTAGCCTCGCGAAGGCGGTCCACCGAGGCGGAGAGCCGTCCCCAGACCTCTTCGGCCAGGGAGAGGTCGCCGGCTTTTCCCATCAGCTCCATCTCCATGGCGATGTCGGCGGTCTGGCGGGCCGAGAGGTTGAGGCTCATGCCTTTGAGGGCGTGGGCATAGTACTGGCACCCCTTGGCGTCCCCGGCGTCCATGGCCTCCCGGAGTCGGGTCATCTGGTTGGGGAGACTCTCCCAATACAGGATGATGAGTTCCTTTACCAGCTCGGTGCTGCCCCCCACGATGGACATGAATTGGGGACGGTCCAGGACCGCTTTTTCCTCCTCGACCGGTTCCGGGGTCTCCTCGACAGGGGCGACCCCGGCGATCCCCTCCACCGTGTCGAGAAATTCGTCGCGCCGGATGGGTTTGCCCACGAAGCCGTCCATATCCATATAAAAACACCGGTCTTTTTCTTCTTCCAGAACATGAGCGGTCACGGCCACCACGGGGGTTCGGGGCGCGCCGGTCTCCCTTTCCATGGCCCGGATTCGCCGGGTGGCTTCGAACCCGTCCATCACGGGCATCTGGATGTCCATGAGGATCAGATCGAAGGATTCTTTGCGGGCCGTCTCCACCGCTTCCCGCCCGTTTTGCGCCGCCACGACCCTGTGCCCCCGGTTGCGCAGAATCGACACCACCAGTTTCCGGTTGAGGGGGTTGTCCTCGGCCAGCAGCACCTTCAACGGCTGGGGGCGGCGGGGCGTCTCGCCGGCGGGAAGGCGCCCCGGCGCGGGCGAGGGGGAAGAATCCGGGAGGCGGTCCAGCCGTTGCGCGAGGTCCTCGACCGCGGTCTTGCCGGTTTCCGCCAGCTCCCGCTGGTCCGGATCGAGTTCGGTTTCCAGGAGGCGGTCGATGGCTTCGGAGAGAACCATCAACGGGGTGCGGAGTTCGGGGTCGATTCCGTCGATCTTTCGGGTCATGATTCGCTTTTCTCCTTCATGACAAAAGTCCCACCACGGCGCCGGTCATGGAGGTGGCGAGGGTCCCGGCCGCCACGGCCCGGAAGCCCAGGGCCACGATCTCGTCCCGGCGGTCCGGCGCCATGGCGCCCATGCCGCCGATCATGATGCCCAGGCTCCCCGGGTTGGCGAAGCCGCACAGGGCATAGGTCATGATCAGCAGGGTCCGGGGGCTGAGGACGTCCGGCGGCAACCGGCTCATGTTGAGGTAGGCGATGAACTCGTTGAGGATGGTCTTGGTTCCCATGAGGCCGCCGGCGGCGGGCGCTTCGGACCAGGGGACCCCCATGAGCCAGACCACCGGCGCCATGACGACGCCGAGGATCCGTTCCAGGGTCAACCCTTCCCCGCCGGGAAAGGGGATCAGCCCCAGGATCAGGTTGACCAGATGGACCAGGGCCACCAGCACCACGAGCATGGCCACGATGTCGATGAGCAACCGGGCCCCCTGGAGCGTGCCCCGGGTGACGGCGTCCATGGGACTCGACGCCGGTTCGGGCTCGGTCAGGTCGCCGGCCGTCGGGGGGCCGGATTCGGGGACCATGATCCGGGCCACGGTGATGGCCGCCGGCGCGCTGATGATGGAGGCGGTCAGGATATGGCCCATGACGCCGGGGATCACGCCGTCCAGGAGGGTGGCGTAGAGCACCATGACGGTGCCGGCGATGGTGGCCATGCCGCAGGTCATGAGCGAAAAAATCTCGCTCCGGGTCATGAGCGCCAGATAAGGGCGGACGAAAAGCGGCGCTTCCACCATGCCCAGGAAGATGTTGGCCGAGACGCCGACCCCTTCGGCGCCGCCCACCGACAGGGTCCGCTCCAGGGCCCGGGAAAATCCTCTGACCACCAGGGGCAGGATTTTCCAGTAGAAGAGCAGGGCGGACAGGGCGCTCATGAGAAGGATCAGGGGCAGGGCCTGGAAAGCGAGGATAAAGCTCGATCCGGGAACCGTTTCCTCGAAAGGAAGCGTTCCGCCGCCCAGATAGCCGAATACAAAGGAGGTGCCGGCCCGGGTCGATGCCTCCAGGGAGAGGACCGCCCGGTTGAGGGCGAGAAAGAAAGTTTTGAGCCATGGAATTTTCAGTAAAAGAAGCCCCAGCCCCAGTTGAAGGGCCAGCCCGATGGCGACCGCTTTCCAGCGGACCCGCCGTCTGTTTTCGCTCAATGCCCAGGCGATGCCGATGAACACCGCCAGTCCCGCCGCGCTCTGCACCATGGCGCACCTCTATGGTATGTGGCTGTCTTTGTCAAGCCGCTCCGGGTCCCGCTTCGCCCCCGCTGAAATGGGAAACGCCACCACCCGGTTCCGTCCCTCCTCCTTGGCCACGTAAAGGGCCTGGTCGGCCCGGGCCACCAGGGCCTCCGGCGATGCGGCCTCCGATGTCTGAAGCCCGGCCAGACCGATGCTGACCGTCACCGGTATGACCGCGTCGTCGTGGACGTACCGTTGGTCTTCCACGGCTTTCCGTATCCGTTCCGCGATGTGCCCGGCGCTGTCCAGATCCGTGTCCGGGAAAATGACGATGAACTCCTCGCCGCCGTACCGGCAGGCCACGTCGCTCTGGCGGATCAGATCCCGCACCAGCTGGCCGAAACCGGACAGGACCATGTCCCCGGCGATGTGGCCGTAGCGGTCGTTGACCGATTTGAAATGGTCCAGATCGCACATGCACAGGACCAGGTCCGATCCGCTCCGCCGGGCCCGGGCGAACTCCCGTTCCAGGCTGTCGTCGAAATGGCGCCGGTTGTAGAGTCCGGTCAGATCGTCGATCATGGTCATCCGGCTGATCTGCTCCTGGGCGTTCTGGATGTCCTTCTGGATCCGGGCCTTTTCCAGGGTCTTCCAGATGGCCTCGATGAGATGGGATTCCGTCAGCCGGTGCTTGGGAATGTAGTCGTAGGCCCCGCTCTGGATGGCCCGGGAGGCGATCACCTCGTCGCCCTGGCCGGTGACGACCATGAGGGGGATGGCGAGATTCTGGCTCTGAAGCCGGCGGATGAAATCGATGGCCGTGCCGTCGGGGTAGTGGTACTCGGAAAGGATCAGGTCCACGTCGGCCTCCGCCGCCTTGGTCAGCCCTTCGGCGACGGTCCGGGCCCGGAGGCGCCGGATCCGGGGATAGATGGCCAGCATCCCCCGGATGGCGTCGTAGTCGGTTTCCGAGCGCTCTCCCACCAGGATGGTCACCGGCTGCTCCAGGGTCCGGGCGTCGCCCGTCACCGGCGCCGCCGGCAAGTCGGGATCCTCATAGCGGAGCATCCGCACCTGCCGGATCATCCCCGCGATCCGGCGGCCGGCCGTCTGGATCCCGTCCAGCAGCGCTTTCCGTTCCGCCGGATGGACCCCGCTCCGGCCCAGCTTCTCCACACTCTCCAGAAGCGAGGACAGGGGTTCGTCCAGCTCCTTGACCGTGACCCCGGCCATCTGGAGCAGGACCTTGAGCCGCTCCTCTTCGATGACCGCTTTCTGCTGTTCGAGGATCTTCTCGTTGGCTTTCTTGAGTTCCCCGATGATCCGGTCCCGCAACTGATTGGCGGTCCGGAGGGCTTCCTCCATCGCTTTCCGCTGGGTGATGTCCCGGAGGGAGGCCAGGGCCGCCGTCTCGCCGCCCCATTCCATCGAGGCCACCCGCATTTCGGCGATGGTCGGTTCATCCTTTCCGGCGTCGATGCGCAGTTCGGTGGTGGCCCCGGGTTTGGCGGGGTAGGGGAAGGCCTGGCCCACGGGGTTGTCGAACAGGCCGCTCAGCAACCGCCGGGCCGCCGGATTGGCCAGTTTGACGACGCCGTCTCCGCTCACGATGAGGATGCCGTCCGCCACGTGGCTCAGCGCCGTCCGGAACCGCTTCTCCATGGCCTGCATGGCCCGGGCGTGCTCCCGGCGGGCCTGTTGCTCGGCGGCCTTGTGCATCATCTCCGAGATGAGCAGGGGGAGCACCCTGATGTAGTCCCCGTTGGGATCCTTGACCAGGAAATCATTGATGAACTTCATCTTCTGGAGCTGATTCCCCAGTGCTTCGCTGTCGGTCAGAAAGATCCGCGGGATGTCGAGGCGGGTCTCAAAGAGCGCGTGGCAGAACCGAAGCCCGGCGTTGCCGGCCAGGTGGTGGTTGACGACGACGAGATCGAACCGGTCCGGATGCTCCGCCAGCCGCTTCAGGGCCTCGTCCGGGTCGTCGTAGAGGGTCACCCGGCTGGTCATGCGTCGTTTTTCAAGGGCTTCCCGGAAGGCCAAAAAATCGGAAACCTTATCCTCCAGCAGCAGCACCCGCAGAGGGGCGGCGGTGTTTTTGACCTTCATGATCGAGTTGATTCCTGACCTCCGTCCATCCCTGTTTCCGTAAGCCTTTTCTCTGTTTGGTTAACAGCAATCCGGGGGAATGTAAAGAAAATCAACGGATGGAGCGGATCAGAAGGGCCACAGGCAGGGCCGGCGGGGCCGAAGGGGCGGACGGGGACAATCGTGCATCTGGGAGGCGTATCGAGCGGCGGTGGCGGACACCCGGCGGGCCGCGTTCAGAACCCGGCGCTTTCCGCGGTAGGCGCCGCGGCGGTATCCGGTCCACCCTTCATGGTAGGCCAGGTATAAATGGTAGGCGTTGTCAGAGGGGATGCCGCATTCCAGGCGGCTGACGCGGCAGTACCAGCCGACGAAATCGACGGCGTCGGCGAAGTCGTCCCGGTCGGCCCCCCGGTTGCCGGTTTTCCGGCGGTAGAGGTCCCATGTGCCGTCCAGGGCCTGGGGATAGCCGTAGGCGGTGGAGGGGCGGGGCCCCGGGAAGACCCACAGGCAGGACGTCCGGGGCGGGCGGGCGTCCGCTCGAAAGCCCGATTCGTGGTAGAGGATGGCCATCATCACCGGGATGGGAACGCCCCAGCGGCGGCGGGATCGGTCCGCGTTCCTGTGCCATTCGGGATACTCCCGGAAGATCCCGCGGAGGCTGTTGGGTTCGCGTGGGGCTGGCGGCGCGCCGGCGCAGGCGGCGGTCAGCAGCAGGAGGGCCAGGCCGGCCGCGGTGCGCGATAGTTTCGGGTGCGGGATCATTTTCCACCGCTTACCACAGGCCCCTGAACCGGCGCGATGCCGAAGACGTTGCGGACCGAGTCTTCGTGCCGGCCCGAATGAATGTCGAGACAAAGGCCCCCGCCGCTTCGAGAGCGTCGCCGTCCCTACACCGCATACTTCCCCACAATCCCCTTCAAATCATCCGCCATGACCCGCAAGGTCTCGGACGCCTGGGTCGTTGCTTCGGTGGAGACCACGAAGTTGTCGATGCCGTCGGAGATCTGTTTGAGGGTGAGCAGGATCTGTTCGAAGGCCTCGGCCTGCTGGTTGATGGATTCGGAGATCTTCTGGGCCGAGTCCGCCGAGGTCTCCGACGAGTCGAGGACCTCCTGGAAGACGGCGTCGAGGTTTTTGGAGAGTTTCCAGCCTTCGGTGATCTTCTGGGTGCCTTCCCTGGAGACGACGATCAGGTTGTCGGAGGCGCTCTGGACCTCGTCGATGCGCTCCTTGATGGCCCTGGTGGAGGTCATGGTGTTGTCGGCGAGGCGCCGGATTTCGCCGGCCACGATTTCGAAATTCTTGCCCGCCTCGCCGGCGGCGATAATGCTGTCGGCGTTGGCCGCGGCTTGCAGGAGCCCGCCCGTGAAATAGTCGCCGCCCATCTTGCAGGCGCTGGGCATTCCCCGTGGGACGCTTCCCTCGGCGATGAGGCAGTAACCGCCCGCGTCGGTGCGGTTCCGGACGATCTCCATGCCGACCTCGCCCGTGGCGGTGGAAAGCGTCGAGTGGAAGAGGACGGAGAGATACCGGGTGAGGATCCGCAGCGGGCCGTCCGTCTTCC
>CAZZBE010000021.1:0-26018 GCA_964652715.1 uncultured Desulfobacteraceae bacterium | reverse complement strand
AGCGGGCCGTCCGTCTTCCTGAAATAGGCGATCATGATCCGGGCCAGGGGGCCGATTCGCCTGGCGCGGATTCCGGGAAGGCGCCGAAGGCGAGAAAATTGCCGCGGCCTTTTCCCTCCGCCAGATACCCGGGAAAGGCCGCCGCCGTCGCCAGCACGTCGGGCAGGTAGGAGCGGTCGATGAAGGTCCGCGGCTTGGAGAGCATCGACTCGAAGGCGGCGATTTTGCCGGCGGTGATCCTCTCCGTGACGCCCCCCGGCACGAGGCCGGGCGCATGGGGCAGTTTGCCGGCGAATACCGCGCCCATCCGGTGGGCCAGTGCCCGCATTTCCAGGGCGTCGAGATAGTGTTTGAGGACCGTGAGGTTCAGATCCGTGTTTTGGACGTAACCGCCCGCGTAGCGGGGCGGAAAGGGCGCCGCGGGGTAGAGGACTTTCGACGACATCCGGGCGTTCACCCACGCTTTCAGCTCGTTGAGGGCGGGATCGCCGCCCCGGTATTCGGCCGCCGCCGCCACGTCGATGAAGTCGAGGGCCGAGAGCTGATAAAAATGGATGATGTGGGACTGGATGAAATTGGCGGCCTGGATGAGGTTGCGGCCCAGCAGGCCGTTTTCGGGCGGTTCGACCCCGTAGGCCGCGTCCTGGGCCAGCGACGAGGCGAGTCCGTGGGAGACCGGGCAGACGCCGCAGATCCGCTGGGTGATCTGCTGGGCGTCCAGGGGGCTGCGCCCTTTGACGAGGATCTCGAACCCCCGGAACATCTCGCCGGCGCTGAAGGCCTCCCGGACCCGGCCGTCTTCCACCTCGACGCGGACGGCCAAATGGCCTTCGATCCGCGTGACGGGGTCGATGGTCACGGAGGTTTTGCTCATTTTTGGCCTCTTCCGAATGTAAAGGGTCTTCATGCCGCCGTTATCCGGCGCGTTTCAGCGCTGGATTTCATGGATTTTTCAAATTTTTCAAAAGTGTCGATACCCGGCGGGATGTCGTTTTTATAAATCGTCTCGTTTTATACCGGGATTTCGTTTCTGTGGCAAGGGGCATGGTCATCAATCGGCGGTTCCGGTGAGGCGCGGTTCCGTGGACGGTGTGGACCGAGTGGACGGTGTGGACCGAGTGGACGGGGTGGACATGGGGTCGTCAGCCGCCGGATCGGGCCGGCGCTTCGCCGTTGAATTTGAACTCGCCTTTGCCCAGGATGTCGTGCAGGTGCAGAATCCCCGCCACCGCGCCGTCGGTTTCCACGATGGGCAGGACGGTGATCTGGTATTTTTCCATGATGTTGAGGGCGTCGTAGGCCGGCGTGTCGGGGTGGGCCGCACGCGGGTTGGCGGTCATGACGTCGGCCACCGAGAGGTCGTAGATGGGGGCCTTCCGGGCGATGGTGCGGCGGATGTCGCCGTCGGTGATGATGCCCGTCAGTTTGTTTTCCGTGTCGGCCACCAGGGTCGCGCCGAGGCCGAGGCGGTTGATCTCCCGGATGGCCTCCTCCATGGCGGCGTCGTCGGGGACCGACGGGCAGGCGTCGCCGGTGATCATGAACTCCGAGACCTGGCTGGACAGCCGCCTGCCCAGGGCGCCGCCGGGGTGGAACCGCTTGAAGTCGCGGCTCCGGAACTCTTTTTTGTCCATGAGCACCACCGCCAGGGCGTCGCCGATGGCCATCTGGACGGTGGTGGAGGTGGTGGGGGCGCCGATGGGCGTGGCCTCGTGGGAGACGCCGGCGTCGATGACGATGTCGGCGTGCCGGGCCAGGGTCGAGTCGGGTTTGCCCGTGACGGCGATCACCGGGCAGCCGATGGAGCGGATGGACGGCAGCAGGGCGTTGAGTTCCTCGGTCTCCCCGCTGTTGGAGAGCGCCATGAAGATGTCCTCCGGGCCCACGATCCCCAGGTCGCCGTGCATGGCCTCCACCGGGTGGAGGAAGATGGACCGGGTGCCGGTGCTGTTGAGGGTGGCCACGATTTTGCGGCCCACGATTCCCGATTTTCCGATGCCGCCCACGATGAGCCGGCCCCGGGAGTCGCAGACCATCTCGACCATCCGGACGAAATTGTCGTCGATGCGGTCCGCCAGTTTCAGGATGCCGTCGGCTTCCGCCCTGAGCACTTCGATTGCCTTTTCTTTTATCATGGATATGGGGTCCTTGCTTTCCGCTGGATGCCGTAATCGAGGTAAACACGATTTCCGGACGTTTAATAAAAATTTGCGGATTCCGAAAGAATACCTATGTTAGACTATGTTGAAATGACCGTAATGTTTTGAGATATTGGCGATGTATAAAAGTTGAGCCTGTTTATATAGATCCATTTGTCCGGCAACCGGAAGGAGGATACGATGTGGGAATACACCGATAAAGTCAAGGAGCATTTTTTAGATCCTAAAAACGTCGGCGTTGTGGAAAACCCGGACGGCGTGGGGGAGGTGGGCTCGCTGGCCTGCGGCGACGCCCTGAAACTGAGCTTCAAGCTGGGCGAGGACGGCCGCATCGCCGACGCCAAATTCCAGACCTTCGGGTGCGCCAGCGCCATCGCCTCTTCTTCGGCCCTGACCGAAATGCTCAAGGGCAAGACGCTGGAGGAGGCGGAAAAGATCACCAACGAGGAGATCGCCGAGTTCCTCGGGGGGCTGCCCAAGGAGAAGATGCACTGCTCGGTCATGGGGCGGGACGCCCTGGAAAACGCCATTCTCTGCTACCGGGGCGAGGAGCCCAAGAAGCTGGACAGCGAGGTGATTTGCGAATGTTTCGGCGTGACCGAAAAAGAGATCGAGCGGGCGGTTCGGGAAAACAACCTCGCCGAGATCGAGGAGGTCACCAACTATGTGAAGGCGGGCGGCGGCTGCGGCAACTGCCATGACCGGATCCAGGGCGTCATCGACAGTATCGTCGGAACGGTAAAGCCTAAGGAGACGAAGACGAAGAAACTGACCACCATCCAGAAGATCAAGCTTATCGAAGAGACCCTGGACCGGGACATTCGGCCCGAACTGCAAAAGGACGGCGGCGACATCGAACTGGTGGACGTCAACGGCGACGAGGTTCAGGTTCGCCTTCAGGGGGCCTGCGCCGCCTGCAAGGCGTCCCAGGTGACGCTGAAAGAGTATGTGGAAAAGAAACTCCACGAGTTTGTCTCGCCCGACCTGACGGTGGAGGAGGTGAAAGAATGAGCGAACCGAACACGATTTATATGGACAACAATGCGACGACCCGGGTGGCCCCGGAGGTGGTGGAGGCCATGCTTCCCTATTTCGGGGAACTCTACGGCAACCCGTCCAGCATGCACTCCTTCGGCGGCCAGGTGGGGCGGCGCATCGAATCGGCCCGGGCCAGGCTGGCCGAATTGCTGGGCGCCGATCCGGGCGAGATCATCTTTACCTCCTGCGGCACCGAGAGCGATTCCACGGCCATCTGGGCCGCCCTCCGGACCCGTCCCGAGAAAAAGCACATCGTGACCAGCCGGGTGGAGCACCCGGCGGTGAAGAACCTGTGCGAATATCTCCAGAAAAACGGCTACCGGGTCACCTTCGTGCCGGTGGACCGCAAGGGCAATCTGGATCTCGATTTTCTTTACGACCATCTGACGGACAACACGGCCATCGTCAGCCTGATGTGGGCCAACAACGAAAGCGGCGTGATCTTCCCCATCGAGGAGATCGTCGAGGAGGTCAAGGAGCGGGACATCGTCTTTCACACCGATGCCGTCCAGGCCGTGGGCAAATTGCCCCTCGACATGCGCTCGACGCCGGTGGACATGCTGGCCCTCTCGGGCCATAAGCTTCATGCGCCCAAGGGCATCGGCGCGCTCTATGTCCGGAAGGGCACCAAGTTCTCCCCGTTTCTCATCGGCGGCCACCAGGAGCGGGGGCGCCGGGGCGGCACCGAAAACGTCGCCTCGATGATCGGCCTGGGACGGGCCGCCGAACTGGCGGGCGCCTTCATCGACGATGAAAACACCCGGGTAAAAAGGCTGAGGGACAAACTGGAGAAAGGACTGCTGGAGCGGGTCTCCAACGCCATGATCAACGGCGATCCGGAGAACCGGCTGCCCAACACCACCAGCATCGCCTTCGAGTTCGTGGAGGGGGAGTCGATTCTGCTGATGATGAACGAGCTGGGCATCTGCGCGTCGTCCGGGTCGGCCTGCACCTCGGGGTCCCTGGAGCCGTCCCATGTGCTCCGGGCCATGGGCGTGCCCTTCACCGCGGCCCACGGTTCGATCCGGTTCAGCCTCAGCGTCTACAACACCGAGGACGAGGTCGATTACGTTATCGAAAAACTGCCCCCCGTCATCGAACGGCTCCGGTCCATGTCGCCTTTCTGGACAGAGGCCCAGTGCAAGATGACGTAAGAGCGGGCGCGGCATGAGCCCCCGTGGCCTCCGGCCCGGCAATACGGAAACAGAAACGGGAGGCGATCCATGAGCGACCATTCCCACTCCTGCCGGGTGGACCGGCGGACGCTTTCAAGCTATCGGGACAAACTGCCCGACGTAGCCGAAAGGATCATCGGCGGCTGCGAAGACGGCAGTTGCTACACCCATGTCGATTATGAACCCATCCCGTCCAAAGAGGCGGTTCTCGACATCATCGAGCGGTTCCGGGACATTCTCTTTCCCGGCTATTTCAACCGGGAGAAGCTCGACCCCATCAACCTGAAATACAGCATGGGACAGGCGGTGTCCGGCCTGTTCGACGCGCTGTACGAACAGATTTGCCGGGCCATCCGCCACGAATGCTTTCGGTACGACAAAGAATGCGTCCACTGCGCGGAACAGGGAAGCGAGATGGCCCTGGCGGTTTTGGCCGACGTCCCGGCCATCCGCCGCCTGCTGGCGTCGGATGTGGCCGCGGCCTACGACGGGGACCCGGCCGCTAAGAGCTACGACGAGATCATCTTCAGCTATCCGGGCATCTACGCCATGACCGTATATCGCGTGGCCCACCGGCTCTTCGAACTGAAGGCGCCGCTGCTGCCCCGGATGATGACGGAATACGCCCACTCCCTCACGGGCATCGACATCCATCCCGGCGCGGAGATCGGCGAACGGTTCGTCATCGACCACGGCACCGGCGTGGTCATCGGCGAAACCACGGAGATCGGCGATAATGTCCGCATCTATCAGGGGGTGACATTGGGGGCGCTCTCCCTTCCCAAAAACGCCGGCGAACGGATGCGCGGCAAAAAGCGCCATCCCACCATCGAAGACGATGCGATCATCTATTCCGGGGCCACCATCCTGGGGGGCGACACGGTCATCGGAAAAGGCTCGGTGGTGGGCGGCAATGTCTGGCTCACGGAGTCGATTCCGCCTAATACCAAGGTGTTGCTTAAGACGCCGGAGTTGGTGTATCGGTAGCCGCGTTATAGAAGCATCCGATAATCCGAAACGTGCAGGGCCTCGGCAAGCTTCCGGGCCCGCTCTTTCCCAACACCCCGCTTGCCGTTTTCCATTTCGCTGATGTGGCGTTGGGGAATGCCGGTCATGGCCGATAGTTGCTTCTGGGTCACGCCCTCCCGGGTCCGGTAGGCGCGCAATGCCGGCGGCTGTTCGTTGCCGGTGTATTCGGGAAACACTTCATCCACCGTATAATAGCGGTCTTCACCGGATTCGACGGCCCGGGCGTATTCTTTTATCTTGGAGACGTTGCGCGGATGGACGTGCAGGGTCAACGTGACCCGCTGATCTTCAGTACGGGGCTTTTTCGTGACTGCCGGCATAGGTGACCTCCACCAATCTGATTTCGCTTTTCACTTCCCGCCAGACGGCAACATATGTCGGCTTACCCTTTTTCAGATGACAATGGTGCTTGCCGTCCGGCAGCTTGGAATAATTGGGCCAGTCTCCCCGCACCGGCCCCGCCATCTCGATTTCACGCACCAGCTGGAATAAAACCTCCTGAACCCGTCGGGGAAGCTTCTCTTTCTGCTTACGGGATCTGTTGGTGAAAACGACTTTCCAGCCCATTGAATGGTTATACCTTTTTTGGGTATAATGTCAACGAAAAGGGTTCCCGCGTCCACCCCGCGTCAATTGTGAGCCGGCCATTCTAAAACGAAACTTTATGTGCATCATATTTATCGGCATTTAGTGTATGATACTGGTATATTAAGCCATAATTTTAAGCGCACATAATATTGCATTTTAGGTTGGCTTGATCACAATTGACATTTCCTTTTCGGATTGTCAAATTTAAGCCTTGGCGGCACGGTGTTTCTCTTCCCCATGTTACGTTTTTTTGACAGCTAAAAGGAGGTCCCATGAAGCTTTATTCAGGCATTCAGCATACCATCGGCGCGACGCCCCTGGTGCGGCTCAATCAGTTGGGCAAGGGGTTGAACGTGGAGATTCTCGCCAAGCTGGAATTTTTCAACCCGGCGGGGTCGGTCAAGGACCGGATCGCGGCCTCCATGATCGAGAAGGCGGAGGCGGAGGGCCGGGTCGGCCCCGAAACCCGGATCGTGGAACCCACCAGCGGCAACACCGGCATCGCGCTGGCCTTCGTCTGCGCGGCCAAGGGATACCACCTGACGCTTACCATGCCAGAAACCATGAGCATGGAGCGACGGAAGCTGTTGAGCCATCTGGGGGCGGAGCTGGTCCTGACCCCGGGCGACAAGGGGATGAAAGGCGCCATCGCCAAGGCCCACGAGGTGTTGAAAGAGGGCACCGACATCTTCATGCCCAACCAGTTCGCCAACCCGGCCAATCCCAAGATCCACGAGACCACCACGGCCCTGGAGATCTGGCGCGACACCGAAGGCAACGTCGATATCTTCGTGGCGGGCGTCGGCACCGGCGGCACCCTGACGGGCGTGGCCCGGGCCATCAAGCCCCGCAAGGCGGATTTCCGGGTGGTGGCGGTGGAGCCGACCGATTCGCCGATCCTTTCCGGCGGCGATCCCGGTCCCCACAAGATTCAGGGCATCGGGGCAGGGTTCGTGCCCGAGGTGCTGGACCAATCCCTCATCGACGAGATCGTGACGGTGAGCAATGAAGAGGCCATGGAAACGGCCCGGGAACTGGCCAAAAAGGAGGGCATCCTTTGCGGCATCTCCTCCGGGGCCGCCGTGGCGGCGTCCCTGAAGGTGGCGGCACGGGAGGCATCGGCCGGCAAGCGGATCGTGACGGTTCTGCCCTCCACCGGGGAACGCTACATCAGCACGGAGCTGTTTTTGCCGGAATAGGCGATGCTTCGGCCCCGGCCATGGCGATCCATGCCCGCCGGGGTCGAATACCCTCCCATTTACTGTCGTTTTCCCTTTCAAATACAGGATGGAACCGATTTCCATTTCGCCGGGAACATGGTCTTCTTGGGCCATGGTTCAACTCAATGATCCTGCAATCTATCATGAGCGATTAAGGAGCGTCACCTATGAAGTCTTTCTGGGGAACCTTGCTGAAAGGTTTCGTCACCGTTCTGCCGCTGGCCATCACGCTTTACATTGTTTTCTGGATCGTGGGGGCGGCGGAATCCATAGTGGGCGGCGCCCTCCTTCTGATCCTGCCCGATTTTCTTTACATTCCGGGGATGGGGATTGTGGGCGGCGTCTTTCTCCTGTACGCCCTCGGGCTGTTGATGGAAAAAAGCGGCGTCGTGCGAAAACTATCCGATTTCGGAGAGCGGCAGCTGGAGCGGATACCGCTGGTTAAAACCGTCTACAGCAGCATCCAGAATCTCATGCAGTTCATCTCCCTGGCCCGGGAGGAAGGGCGGGAAGAGCGAAAGGCGGTGCTTGTGAACCTGGGGGACAATATGCGCCTCATCGGTTTCATCACCGGCGACGCCGAATACCAGCTCGGGTATTCGCCGGACGAAGACGAGGAAATCGTGGCGGTCTACCTGCCCATGAGCTACCAGGTGGGCGGATTTACCGTATACGTCCCCCGGGCGGCGACCACGCCCCTCGACATGGGATTTGAAGAGGCCGCCAAACTCGTGCTGACGGCGGGCGTGGGCACGAAAAAAGCCGGAAACGAGGAAGCCGCGGCCCAATCGTCGCCGTGAGACGGATGGGCGTTTTGATGCGGATTTCATAACGATCACACTGAAAGGAGACCCTTATGCAGATCCATCTCGCACTTCAACCGCTGTTGGCGCTGGTCGCCGGCATCGCCATCCTGGCGATCCCCCGCTTGCTCAATTATATTGTCGCGGCGTACCTGATCGTAGTGGGCGTCGTGGGGTTGTTCAATTTGTGACGCACCGCATCCGTGTAAAAATTTTGTAAAAATTCGGCTTTTCCTTGAAACGGCGGTCAAATTATAGTTAGTTTGACTTTTTGGACGTTCAACCGTCAATTGGCATACATCCGTTTCAAGGTGGCCCCAATGCGAAACAAACGAAGATCTCTTTTCTCCAGCGTCCGCGGCGCGATGGTGCTGGCCGTTCTCGCGCTCAACACCGTCTTCTGGGCGGTTCCCATCTATCTGACGGCCCTTTTGAAACTATTCGTCCCGGTTCGTTCCTTCCGGAGAGCGTGCGACGGGGTGCTCAACGGGTGCGCCAACGCCTGGGTGGGCGTCAACAACCTGAGTCAGCGGATTTTCTGCAACATCCGATGGCGCGTCCAGGGGCTGGAAACGCTCCAGAGAAAAGACTGGTACCTGGTGGTGGCCAATCACCAATCGTGGGTGGACATTCCGGTGCTCCAGAAAGTTTTCTATCGAAAGATCCCGTTCCTCAAGTTTTTTCTGAAGAAGGAGTTGTTCTGGGTCCCGGTCCTGGGGCAGGCGTGGTGGGCGCTGGATTTCCCGTTTATGAAGCGGTATTCCCGCGGCTTTCTGGAAAAACATCCGCACCTGAAGGGGCGCGACCTGGAGATCACGCGGCGGGCCTGCGAAAAATTCAAGACCCTCCCGGTTTCGGTCCTCAATTTCCTGGAAGGCACCCGGTTCACAACGGCCAAGCACGAAAAGCAGAACTCCCCCTTCAAACACCTGCTGAAGCCCCGGGCCGGGGGCATCGCCTTTGCGCTCTCCTCCATGGGCGAACACCTCAACCGGTTCATCGACGTGACCATCGCATATCCCGGCGGCGCCGGGACGATCTGGGATTTTGTGTGCGGAAACATCCGGGACATCCGGGTGCAGATCCGATCCCTGCCCATTACCCCGGAGATGCTGGGGGACTACTTCAACGACGAGAATTTCCGGCTGGCCTTTCAAAACTGGGTCAACGCCCTTTGGGAGCAGAAGGACCGGTGCATGGAAGAACTGGTTTCCAAGCCCGTGCCGGAACTCGACCCCTGCCTCCTCCCCTTGCCCACTTTTCCCGACCTGCGGCCGATTCTGGAAACCGCGGCGGCCGGGGAGGAGACGTCGCCGGCGTAGTTCAGGACGTCCCGGGCGGCTGAAAAATCGCCGCGGCCTTGCCTGGAACCAAAATCTACGGTTTTCGGACAGGCGCTGGGCAGTGCGATCAGAGCACATTGCCGATCAAAAATTTGCCGATCTGCTGCCGCGTGAAGGCCGGCAGCCCCATGAGATCGTTCCGGCACGTTGCGCAGAGGCGGATGCCGCTGGCGCGGCGACAGATGTCGGCGTTCCCGGACAGGCCGCACCGGTCGCATCGCCGCCATGGCGGGCCTTGATCATCATTTCGGCCATTTTGGGGCGAACACAAGGTTCGCCCCTACCGAAATCACCGGGTTGCGCCGTAGGGGCGATCCTTGTGATCGCCCTTTTTTGGCGGGATCGCCCTTTTTGGCCGGGATTTTGATCAAGGCCCAAATTTGGCATGGTTATTCCAGTAATTCACCTAACATTTTGAATCCGAAAGGGAAAGACCGTCGGCAAGTCGTCGGAAGCGCTCACAAAAAATTGTATTTTTTCGGTGGAAGTCGTGGAGGGATTTCGGGGCGGCCGACGCCGGTCGCCTTCAGTCGGTCCCCTGGATATAGCCCTTTTGGATGGCGTATTTGACCAGGTCGGCGGTCCGCTTGCAGTTGAGCTTTTTCCGGATGTTCATGCGGTGGCTCTGCACCGTGCGGATGCTGATGAAAAGGAGGTCGCTGATCTGTCGGTTGGTGTACCCTTCGGCGATGAGCTTCAACACTTCCCGCTCCCGTTTGGTCAGGGGGTCGGCGGGGGGGTGCTTGTCGCGGCGGCAGATGCCGATGAGGTCGAGGGGAAATTCCCTGGCGAACAGCGGCGAAAGGTAGGTTTTGCCCTCCCGGACCGTTTCGATGGCGGTGAGCAGCTCCTGGCCGGTGTTTTCCTTGAGCAGATAGCCTTCGGCGCCGGTGGCGATGGCGTTTTCGAGGTATTCCTGGTTTTTGTGCATGCTCAGAAAGAGGATGGCGACGCCGGGGTGACGGGCCTTGATCTCCTGGGCCGCTTCGATGCCGCGGAGGCCGGGCATGGCGATGTCCAGCACGATGAGATCGGGTACGGTTTTTTTGAGCAGCTTGAGCAGTTGAAGGCCGTCGGAGGCCTCCCCCACCACGGAGAGTTCTTTCCGGGATTCGATGATGTTCCGTATTCCGTCCCTCATGAGGGTGTGGTCGTCGGCCACGATCACGCGGTAGTCGCTCATTCGGCCGCTCCTTTTTTCCCGCTGGCGGGGATGCCGAGGGCGATCTCCGTTCCGCCCCCGGGGCGGCTGGAAACGGTGAAATCGGCGCCGATGAGCCGGGCCCGGAACTTCATGGCGGCCATGCCCATGCCCTCCGCGGGGGCGTCGGCGTTTCCCCGGGATTCGGCGGCGAACCCGCGCCCGTCGTCCCGGATGCTCATCAGCAATCGGTCGTCCGCTTTCCGAAAGCGGATCCGGACCGTTTTGGCCGCCGCGTGCCGGCGGATGTTCCGCAGCGCTTCCTGCACGATCCGATAGAGCATGGTCTCGGTTTTCCCGGAGAAGAGATCGTCCAGGGGCGGGATCTCCTGGATCGTCTCCATGCCGGAGAGGTCGGCGTGCTCCCGCAGCAGCCGTCGGAGGGCCGCGTTCAAGCCGAGGTTCTCGACGGATGACGGGTAGAGTCCGTGGGCCAGCCGCCGGACGTTTTCGATCACGCCGTCGGTGAAATCGAGCAGATCCTGGCACTCCCCATGGAGTGTCTTCTGATCCTTCCGGAGGCGGTTCTGGATCGTGGTCAGCCGAAGCTTGAGTACGCTGAGGTCCTGCCCCAGATCGTCGTGGAGTTCCATGGAGATGCGCCGCTGCTCCTCCTCCTGGACCGTCAGAAGCCGGGAGGTGAGAAACCGCATCTCCCGGTCCGATGCCCGGAGTTCCTCCTGGAGGTGGATTTTATGGAGCGCCATGCCCAGGTGAAGGGCCGCGTTCTCCAGGGATTCCACCACGTGGAGCGGCGTCATGTTCTCCCGATGGTCCGCCGCATGGATCAGGCCCAGGATTCCCTTGCCCATGGCGATGGGCGCCAGGGCCACCGATTCATACCCCTCCATGTGGCAGACGTTCCGGGTTTCGCCCTTTTCTTCCTCGGAGACGGCGGCGAGAAACCGGCTGGTCCCGTTGATGTAAAAGGAGCCGCCGGGGGTGAAGAAGGGCAGGGACGGGTCGGTCTCGCCCTTGATGACGTCGATGCACATGCACCGGTCGGTGTTCAGGGAAAGCGGGCTTTCGGAGAGATAAAACCGCTCGCTGAAGCCGTCGAAGGCCTGGTAGGGGATCCGGCCGTCGTCCCGGCGGATGCGGATCCCCACGGCGTCGCACCCCACATGGTCCTTGATCTCCCGGACAAAGGCCGTCAGCAGGGGCTGAAGCGCGTCGTGCCGGAGGGAGAGTTCCAGGCAGCGGTGGGTCAGCGCCCTGCTTTTTTCAGACCGGCGCTGCTCGCTCAGGTCGATGACCGCATGGCGATATTGGCGCGACGCCCCGCCCCTGGCGGCCGTGCTCTGGAGGCTGACCTCGACGGGCGCGCCGTCTTTCCGGATCATCCTCACCGCGGCGGTCTGCCGGGCCTTGCCGCCCGCCACCCGGGCCCAGTAGAGGTGAAAACCGTCGTGATCGTCCCGGTGGACCCAGCGGGTCAGCCATCCGCCCATCAACGCGTCCCTGGGAATGTCGAGCATGTCGGCGAATGTGATGTTGGCGTCGAGGATCAGGAGCCGCCCATCGGTGACGACGTATCCCACGGGGGCGTAATCGAAGAGATCGGCGTACTGATCGGCGAGGAACTCGGTCCGGCGCCGGGACGCCTCCAGCTTCCGGTTTTGGGTCTCCAGTTCGACCTGGTGGGCTTCCAGCGTTTCCAGCAGGACGGCGTGCTCGGCGTCGCGCCCCCCTTTTCCCGCCTTTGGGCGCGGCGATTCGGAATGATCCGGTTTTTGCTCGGCGTCGGTCATGGAGGGTCTCCAGCGGCGCGGCCGCTTGGGGTTCGGGAACAGGGATCAAGGTAACGCATCGTCGGTGAAACGTGTCTATAAGATACGAGAAATGCAAAGGGTATGTCAAGCTCTTCGACAATGACGGAAAGTCCGGTCCGCGGAGAATACAGGATTGACCCCATTTCATTCCGAAAACGAACGGGGATAGAATGGAAAGCATCTGAAAAGGCCAGTTGTGACGACCCAAAAGGACCGGGGAGAACCTGACAGGATGAAAACAGCGGCATCGTGATCGAAAATTTCCTAAGCCAATGGGGGGACCGCTTCCCGGTCCTTTTCGACCCGGCCGCCTGGCCCCTGTGGGCCAACGTGGCGGTGTTTATCGCGGCGGCGGGCGTCATTGCCGCGGCCGGGACCAAACTCTCGGAGCTGGCCGACCGGCTGGCGGACCGCACCGGTCTGGGGGAGGCCATCACCGGCACGCTTTTCCTGGGGCTGATCACGGCCCTGCCGGGGCTGGCGGCGTCGGTGACCGCCGCCCTGTCCGGTCGCCCGGCTTTGGCCATCAGCAACGCCATCGGCGGCATCGCCATCCAGACCGTCTTCCTGGCCGTGGCGGACGTGGCCCACACCAAGGCCAACCTGGAGCACGCCGCCGCTTCGGCCACCAACATGATCCAGACGGCCATCCTCGTCGCCCTGCTCACCCTGGTTCTCATGGGCCTCACCGGCCCCGACGTCGCCGCGGCCCACATCCACCCCATGACGCCGATCCTCTTTCTGGCCGCCGGATTCGGGTTCTGGCTCGCCTACAAGACTTCGGAAAACCCCATGTGGATGCCCCGGATGACCCCCGCCACCGTCGAGGACATCCCCGAAGAAGCCCACCGTCATGCCCACCTGGGCCGGATGCTGGCGGGGTTCGGGGCCAATGCCGTGATCCTGACCGCCGCCGGCGCGGCGGTGGCCTGGACCACCGGCAACATCGCCGAAACCACCGGCATGAGCGAGACGGTGGCCGGCGGCCTCCTCTCCGGCGTGGCCACCTCCCTGCCGGAACTGGTCACCACCGTCGCCGCGGTGCGCCGGGGCGCCCTCACCCTGGCCGTGGGCGACATCATCGGCGGCAATTTTTTCGACGTCCTCTTTGTCTTTGCCGCCGACCTGGTCTACCTCAACGGCTCCCTCTACCACGCCGACGGCGTCGGCCGGCGCGAGGCCTTTCTCACCGGCTTCGCCATTCTGCTGAACGTCACCCTCCTCCTGGGCCTCATGCACCGCCAGCGGGCCGGCCCCGCCAACATCGGCTTTGAAAGCGTTCTGATGCTCGTGCTCTACAGTGCCGGGTTTCTGGTGTTGAGTCTGGCGATGTAACGGCTTTTTCGGCGGCTGTTCAGGATTGGGTGTGGCGCCTCGCCAGCCGCATCAGTTTTTCCACCAAACCGCCGAGGCGGTCGACGCTGTCGACGATGCGGCCGAGGGTGGGGCGTTGGGGGGCGTCTTCGGGCAGGGTCATGGAGAGGAGTTCGGCGTAGCCGCTGACGGCCTGGAGGGGCTGGTTAAGGTCGTGGCAGAGGCTTCGGGTTGTCCGGAGGGCGTTTTCGAGGTCGTCTTTCCGGGCCGCGGCGGCCTGGAGGTCGAGGAACCGGCGGGCCAGATCGAGGCGGGCCCGGAGTTCTTCGTTGTCAAAGGGCTTGGCGATGTAATCGTCGGCGCCGGCGTCGAGGCCCTGGACGATGTGCCGGGCCTCGCCCCGGGCGGTGAGCAGGATGAGGTAAAGGGGCGCCGGCGGGTCCCGGTCTTCCCGCGCTCGCCGGCAGAGGTCGGGGCCGCTCATGCCCGGCATCATCCAGTCGAGCAGGGCCAGCCGGGGCGCATCCGGCCCTTGCAGTTTATCCCGGGCGTCGGTTCCGTCGGCGGCCGATACGACGGTGTAGCCCCATTTTTTGAGCACGGCCTCCAGCAGGGTTCGGGAGGCGAGGTCGCCCCCGGCGATCAGGATCTTCATGGCAGGGTGCTTTCAATGTGGTGTTGCAGCCATCGGTCCAGCATCTCCGCCAGGGCCGGCAGGGTGATGGGCTTGGCCAGGTAGTCGTTCATGCCGGCGGCGAGGCACCGCTCCCGGTCGCCCTTCATGGCGTAGGCGGTCAGGGCGATGACCGGCAGGTCGGGGTCCCGGACGGTGGAGGCCGGGTCCCGGATGGCGGCCGCGGCTTCGAATCCGTCCATTTCCGGCATCTGACAATCCATCAATACCAGATCGTAGGGCAGGGTTTCAAGGGCCTTCAGGGCCTCCCGGCCGTTGGCGGCGGCGTCGGCCCGGCAGCCCAGTTTCCGGAGCATGCCCATGGCCACCTTCTGGTTGGTGATGTTGTCTTCCACCACCAGGATGCGGCCCCGGCGGCCCCCCTCTTCCCCGGCGGCGTCGGGCGTCACCCGGACGCCCGCCAGGGCGGTCTTTTCCTCCCTGCCGGGGGCGCGGACCTCCGGTTCCGCCGCCGCCGGCGCGCCGAACCGGGCCGTGAACCAGAAGGTCGATCCTTCCCCTTCCACGCTGTCGAGGCCGATCTCCCCGCCCATGAGTCCGGCCAGGCGTTTGGAGATGGCCAGCCCCAGGCCCGTGCCGCCGAATTTCCGGGTGGTGGAGCCGTCCGCCTGGCTGAAGGCGGTGAACAGCCGGGCCTGGGCCTCCCCGGAGATGCCGATGCCCGTGTCGTAGACGGAAAAGCGGAGGACGACCTCCGCGTCGCCGGCTTCATGGCGTCGCTCCACGATCACCGACACCTCCCCCTCCCGGGTGAACTTGACCGCGTTGCCCGCCAGGTTGTTGAGGATTTGCCGCAGCCGTCCGGGATCGCCCCGCAACCGGTCCGGGACGTCCGGCCGCACCAGGCAATGGAATTCCACGTCTTTCTGGTGGGCCCGGAAGGCCAGGGCGTCGGCGAAGTCCTCCAGGGTGGACCGGAGGTCGAAGTCCAGTTCCTCCAGGTCCAGCTTGCCCGCTTCGATCTTGGAGAAGTCGAGGATGTCGTCGATGAGGGTCAACAACGTTTCGCCGCTGCTCTGGATCACCTCGGCGTACTGGCGCTGTTCCGGGGTCAGCTCGGTGTCGAGCATCAGGCCGGCCATGCCCAGAACCCCGTTCATGGGGGTCCGGATTTCGTGGCTCATGTTGGCCAGGAATTCGCTCTTGGCCGCATTGGCCCGGTCGGCCTCGGCCGCCATCTTTTCGGCCCGGGCCATGGATTCCCGGAGGGCCGCTTCGGCCTCTTTGCTCTCGGTGACGTCCCGGAGAATCTCGATGGCCATGGTCAGCTCGCCCTGCTCGTTGGGCACGGGGATGGCCCGGGCTTCGATCCAGCGGTCCGCCCCCTCGACGAACCGGAGGGAGGTCTCGATCCGTCCGGTCCTGAAGGCCCGGCTGGTGGCGCAATTCTCGCACTGACGGGTCCGCCCGATCAGCTCGAAGCACCGCCTTCCGTCCACCGCTTCAGGGGCGCGTCCCAGGAAGTCGTATCCGGCCCGGTTGTAGAACAAAATGGTGTGATCCGGCTTCTGTAGGGCGACGATGTCGGGCAGGCCGTCGATGAGGGTCCGGAGCAGCCGCATCCCCTCCTCCAGTTCCCGGGTCTGTTTCCGCACCCGCCGGTCCAGGGAGAGCTGACGGTTCCGCAACGAGCCCACGAAAAGGGTGAGGAGCGCGGTGATCAGCAGGCCGGCGCCGGCGATCAGGCCCCCGGTCCGGAAAGGGCCGCTGCTGTAAAAGGCCGGCATGGGATGAACCGCCACCGCGTAGGCGCGGCCGAAGGCGAACACGGGCCGGATGCTCAACAGATCGTACTGCTTCAGGTGGTCGCCGTTGGGGTCGATGGGATGGGACGGCCGCTGTTGGTCGGAGAAGACCGCCAGCAGCCGGGGCGGGCCGTCGGAGGACAGGGCGACCAGTCCCGCTTCGGTCAGATGGTCCTGAGTGGCGGCGGCGCCGGCGGCCCGCTCCAGCAGGGACCCCAGCCGGACCACCGCCAGGGCGAACCCGCGAAGCGGCCCCCCCTCTCCCTCAAAGACCGGATGAAAGATTAAAATCGCCTGTTGCTGTTCCGTTTCCTGAACCAGGGTGATGGGATCCGTGGCCGTGGGCAGCCCGGTGCGGGCCGCCGTCTCCAGGGCTTTTCGCCGCACGGGCTCCGACCCCAGATCGAATCCCGGGGCGGTTTCGTTGCCCGCCAGGGGTTCGATATAGTAAACCGGATAATAGACCGACGGCTTCGCCGGTTCCGCCGGGTCCGCCGGGTCCACGCCGTCCACCTTGTCCACATTGTCCACGCCGTCCACATCGTCCACCGGCCCCGGCCGCCGCCAGATCCTGAACCCCGGCGCGCCGTTCTTTCGGGCCGCCGCCTCGAACCGCTCCTTTTCAGACGCCGGAACCACCGGGATCCATTCATAGGCCTGAACCGCGTCCATGCCCGCGACGGGGCCCACGAACCGGTTGAATTCAGCCCGGTCCACATGACGGCTGGCTTCGAAAAACCGGGCCAGGGCCGCGACATCCTTCCGGGTGGTGAAGATCTCGTGGCGGATCCGCTCGAACCGGGCCGACGCCAGCCGGTCGAAGCCGTTCTTTGTCTCGCGCTGTTCCGCCTCGGCCACCAGAAAGACGGCGGCGGCGGTCAGGGCCAGGCCGAGGACCGCCGCCATGGCGGTTTCCAGATGGCGGAGCCGCCCCTGGGTCTCGTCCGGTTGACGGTCCCGCCGCCGGTAGAGGCTGATGGACCCCAGAAGGGCCAGAAGCAGGGCCAGAATGCACCCGATGGTCAAAAGGCGGGCGACGGCGGTCCGGGACCCGACCCCGTGGTGGAACCGGTCCACGGAAACCACCAGGACCGTCCGGCCGCTGCGCGGTTCCACCACCGGCGCCAGGGCGGTGATGAACGTGCCGAAGGGGGTGGCGCGCGGGCCGATGGTCGCCGGGTGGCCGGATTCGAAGACCCCCTGGAGTTCCGGCGGCGGGTTCGGCAAAGGGGTTCCGGGGGCGACCCGATGGGGCGCGTGGTCCGGCCGGGTTCCCGGCCCCCGGAGGATCCCGCCGTCCCGCCGGAAGAGGGTGCAGATCCGCCGCAAGTCCCGGTAGCGGGCATAGGCCCCCAACACTTCCCGCATCCGTTCGAAAAGCGGGTTTCCCCGGTCCGCGGGGGTGAAGGTCAGGTCCCCGATCCGCTCGGCCGGGAGGGTCCGGGCCAGGGCCGTCGCCTGGCGCGTCAGTTCCCGGCGTTCCTCCCTTTCAATGCCCCGGCTTCGCCACTCGACGGCGAAACCGCCCAGACCCGCGACGAGGATGAAGACCGTCGCCACCACCCCCCAGCGGACCCAGGCCGACCGTCCGTCGTCGGGCTGAACCCCCTGCCGGTGGATCCAGAGACCGGTCATGGCGCCCAGGGCGCAGACCGCCCGGAGGAGTTGAATGGGAAACCCGGCGGCGGCGAAAAAGGCGGAATGGTTGAGCCAGTCCGCCGGCGGAAAGGCGGCCGCGGGCACAACGAGCCCGGTGGCGGGCGCGTAGACCAACAGGCCGGCGGCCGCCAGCCGAAGCCCCCATCGGGAAACCGTTCCGCGATGACCGGGGGTCCGGAGGATGGCCAGGGCCGCCAGCAGGGCCCCGGGGAATCCGAGGCTGTACCGGAAGGCGGCGTCGAGGCCGTTCATGCCGCCGGAGAAAACGCCCAGGACCCCCAGCAGGACCAGGGCCGGCGTCAGCCAGGGACCCGTGATCCGCCCGATCCGCGGCCGGTCCCGCCGCAGCCCCCGGCGGCCGAATTCCACCAGGGACATGAAGGAGGCCGCCATCACCCCCAGGCGGACAGCCCCAAAGAGCGGGCCGTCCCCCAGGCTGAAGGCCAGCAGATCGAGCCATTCGGAGAGTCCGTGGAGCCATCCGAACAGGCAGAGCCAGCGCCAGGGCCGTCCGTCCGCCCCCTCCCGGTCCAGACCGCGGCAGATGACGGCCAGGAGGATGAAGGACAACCCGTAGATAAAGAAGATGTAATCCATCTGGTGCTGGAAAAAGGCGGCCATATCGACTCCGTCAAGGCGATTTTCGAATAAGAATATCCCACCAAAACGACTTCAGCGGCGGCGCCCCGCCCTCGGCCGCGAGGGAGTGAACTCCCACGCTATTTTATGATGTCCCTACAGGACATGTTCCAGCAATTCCAGTCCTGTAGGGACGACACATAATAGCGTGGGAATTTATTCCCGCGCGGCAATGGCGGACGCCGCTTTCAGCGGGGTTTTGAATTAGTCCTCCAGGGTCTCCCGGATCTTTCGCGCGAGGTCGGCCACGGAAAAGGGCTTCTGGATAAAGTGGATCCCCTCCTTGAGTACGCCGTGGTGGGCGATGACGTTTTCGGTGTACCCGGACATGAAGAGGACCTTCGCCTCCGGATGGGCCTTGCTCACCCGTTCCGACAGGGCCATGCCGTCCATGTCGGGCATGATCACGTCGGTGAGGAGCAGGTGAAGGGGGCCCTGGTGGGCGTCCAGGCGCTGGAGGGCTTCGCCCCCCGCGGCGGCGGCGAACACCGCGTATCCCTGGCGCTCCAGGACCCGGCGGGCCAGGTCCCGGACCATCTCGTTGTCCTCCACCACCAGAACCGTCTCGACGCCCCGGCTCTCCTTGAGTTCGATCCGCCCGCCCTCTTCCACGGTTTCGTCTTCCCCCACGGCCGGCAGGTAGATCTTGAAGGCGGTTCCCTCGCCGGGTTCGGAGTAGAGCCAGATGTTGCCGCCGTGCTGTTTGACGATGCCGTAGACCGTGGCCAGGCCGAGGCCGGTGCCCATTTCCGCTTTGGTGGTGAAAAAGGGCTCGAAGATGTGTTCGCGGGTCTCGGCGTCCATGCCGGTCCCCGTGTCCGAGACCGACATCATGATGTAGCGGCCGGGTTTCGATCCCGGGCGGGACGCGCAGTATTCCTCGTCCAGGTAGGCGCGGGCCACCTCGATGGTCAGGGCGCCGCCGTCGGGCATGGCGTCCTGGGCGTTGACGGTCAGGTTCATGAGCACCTGGCCCAGCTGGCCCGTATCGGCTTCCACCGGGCAGGGGGCCGGGCTGAGGTGGAATTCCAGTCCGATGTTCTCCCGGATGGTCCGGCGGAGGAGTTTTTTCATGTCGCGGACGACCCGCCGCAGGTCCACGGTCTTCACGTCGAGGATCTGCTTCCGGCCGAAGGCCAGAAGCTGCCGGATCAGGTCCCGGGACCCTTCCGCGGCCCGGATGATCTGCTCCACTTTCCGCCTGGGGTCGTCCTGGGACGCCAGATCCTCCAGCAGCATTTCGGCGTAGCCGAGGATGGGGGCCAGGAGGTTGTTGAGGTCGTGGGCCACGCCCGCGGCCAGGCGTCCCACGGATTCCAGCCGCTGGGATTGCCGGAACTGCTCTTCCAGCTTCAGCTCCCTGGAGATGTCCTTCTTCACCGCCACGAACCGCTCGATTTCGCCCCGGTCGTTGGCGATGGGCGTGATGGAACAGTCCTCGGTATAGTGTTTGCCGTCCTTGCGCCGGTTGACCATTCGTCCCGACCATTTCTGGCCGGCGGACAGGGTGGACCAGAGGTCCCGGTAAAAGGCCGCGTCCTGGACTCCGCTTTTGAGGATCCGGGGGTTCTCTCCCACGGCCTCCTCCCGGGGGTAGCCGGTGATCCGCTCGAAGGAGGGATTGACGTATTCGATGACGCCCCCGGCGTCTGTGATGATCACCGCTTCGGAGGTCTGGTGGACGGCCTCCGCCAGACGGCGGCGTTCCGCCTCGGCCCGGATCCGGTCGGTGGTGTCCCGGGCGCAGGCGTAGATGGTGTCGCCGACGGGGAAGGAGCGCCACTCGATCCACCGGTAGTCGCCGTTTTGATGCCGGTACCGGTTGGTGAAGTTGAGAATCGGGTGCTGAGCGCTCAATGCGGCCACGGCCTCCATGGTGGGGGCCGCGTCGTCGGGATGGATGAAATCGAAGAAAGAGGCCCCTTCCAGGTCCGCCAAATCGTATCCCAGGGCCCGTTCCCACTCGGGGTTCAACCGCCGGAAACGGCCGTCGGCGTCGGCGATGGCCAGAAGATCGAGGCTGCTGGAGAAAAAGGTGTCGAGTTCCAGGGTTTTTTGCTGCAGGGCCTCCTCGATTCGCTTCCGATCGGTAACGTCGGTGGAGATGCCGCACATCCCCAGGGGCCGGCCGTCTTCGTCGTATATCGTCTGGACCCGGGCGTCGAGGATCAGCGGGTTGCCGTCGGCGTCGTAATTGACCACGTCGCCCCGCCAGTGTCCCGCTTTCCGGACCGTTTCCAGGATCTCCGCCTGGGCGGCGCCCCGGCCAGGATCTTCCCCGAAGGTTTTGATCGATCGACCGATAAGGGCGTCCCTGGGGCGCCCCAGGAGCCGGCATTCGGCTTCGTTAACGTAGGTGATGCGGCCGTCCGGGTCCGCGGCCACGACCAGGTCCCGGATCTGGTTCAGGATCATCGCCTGGAACCGGAGTTCCTCCCGGATCCGGTATTCATCGGTGACGTCGCGGAAGACCATAACCACGCCGGTCAGGGCGCCGTCCTTCCGCCGGATGGGGGCGGCGCTGTCGGCGATCTGGCGTTCGGTCCCGTCCCGGGCGACGAGGGCGGTGTGGTTGGCCATGCCCGCCACCTTCCCCTCCCGGAGCACCCGTTCCACGGGATTTTCCGCCGGCTCGCCGGTCCGGCTGTTCCGGATGACGAAAATTTCCGGCAGGGGCCGGCCCCGGGCCTCCGACTCGGCCCATCCCGTCAGGGCCTCCGCCACCGGGTTCATGGAGACGATGCGGCCGTCGATGTCGGCGGCGATGACGGCGTCGCCGATGGACCGCAGGGTGGTGGCCAGGTTCTCCCGGTTTTCCCGGAGGGCCGCTTCGGACCGGCGCAGCCCGGTGAGGTCCACCCCCACGGCCCAGGAGACGCCGGGGGCGTAGGAGAGATCCGTGGGCAGGTTGTTCCAGAGGATGTGGCGGAGGGATCCGTCCCTGGCCGTGAGCGTCGTTTCTTTATCGACGTAACCGTAATCCGACGCCTCCCACTCCCGTTTGAGTTCCTCCCGGTAGGCCGGGTCGGGGTAGAGCCGGGCCATGGCCCCCGGATCCTCGACGATCTCGTCCCTGGCGTAGCCCGTGACCGTTTCGCATTTCCGGTTCCAGAAGACGAAGCGGCCGTCCCGTGCGATGGCGTTGACCAGGACCGGCATGTTTTCGGCCAGGAGCCGGAACCGGGCCTCGCTCTGGCGCAGCCGGTCTTCCTCCCGCTTCCGGTCGGTGATGTCCCGGGCGATGCTGAGAACGGCCGTCGATCCCTCGTAATCGATGACCCGGCAGCTCAGTTCGGTGGGGATGTGGAGGCCCGTCCGGGTGACGTGAACCGTTTCGAAAAAGCAGTGGCCGGTCTCCCGGAGGTCTTTGAGGCGCTCCGGGACCCGGAGGGCGTAGTCCGGGGCGTCGATGTCCGGGGGCGTCATGGAGAGCAGGGTCTCCCGGCTGTAGCCCAGGCGCTGAACCGCCACGTCGTTGACGTCGAGAAAGTCGCCGTCCGTGTCGTGGATGAAGATGGCGTCGGAGGACTGATCGAAAAGGAGCCGGTACCGGCTGAATTCCGCTCTCTTCCGGGCCTCCCGCAGGGCGTCGTTTTGGGCCTCCAGCTCGGTCTGGTGGGCGTGGAGTTCCATGACCAGGGAGCGGATCTCCCGGGCCGGGAGGGCCGACATCTCCTCGGGGGATTTCCGGATCATCTTCTCGACCCGATCGGCCAATTGTTTGGACTTTTCGGTTTCTTTCACCATGGCGTCGCCTTTAGTAACCATGCATCTTCCTTATACACTGTCGGCTCGGAAAAGGCAACGTCTTGAACGGCCGCCCGGATCCGGAAAAGACGGCGTTTGGGGCGCGTTATTCGGACACGACCTCCGCTTTGACGATTTTCACCGGTTCCTTGGGCGCGTCGGCGTGTCCGGCCGTCGCGCCGGTGGCCACGCCCTTGATTTTGTTGACCACGCCGTGGCCTTTGGCCACCTTGCCGAAGACGGTGTAGCCCCAGCCGTCCGGGGTCTTGGACCGGTGGTTGAGAAAATCGTTTTTCTTGACGTTGATGAAAAACTGGGCCGTGGCGCTGTGGGGGTCCTGGGTCCGGGCCATGGCCGCGGTGTAGGCGTCGTTTTTGAGTCCGTTGTCGGCCTCGTTCTGGATGGGGGCGTTGGCGGGCTTCTGCTGCATGTCTTCGGTGAATCCGCCGCCCTGGACCATGAAGCCGTCGATGACCCGGTGGAAGATCGTGCCGTCGTAGTGGCCGGCGTTGACGTAGTCGAGGAAGTTGGCGGTGGTCTTGGGCGCTTCCTTTTCGAAGAGTTCCAGGACGATGTCGCCCATGGTGGTTTCCAGTTTTACCATTTTCTTATCGGTCCTTTCCATTGATGGAATCAAAAAGGAGACACCATAAACGATTTTCCAGTGAATGTAAAACCCAAATCGCTGGATTCCGTAGAAGATCGTTGCAGGGGGCTTTGCGCCGTGCTACACTTTTCTTCGGACGCAAAGGGGTGGAATGCGATGGATGCGAAAGAGACTTCGGTGAAGGGTCCGCCCGGGGACGGCTTTTGCCGGCGCGTAGATCTGCCGATTACGGATTACAGCCGGGCCCTTCACCTCCAGCGGCGGATCGTCGCCGCCAAAAAAGCGGGGCGGTTGGAGGAGGACGTGGCGCTGGTGCTGGAACATCCGCCGGTGTTTACATTGGGCCGGAACGGGGGCCGGGAGAACCTCATCGTCTCCGAGGAATTCCTGGAGCGGCGGTCCATCCAGGTGGTCCAGATCGAGCGGGGCGGCAACATCACCTTCCACGGACCCGGCCAGCTGGTGATCTACCCGATCCTGGGCCTGAACCGGGCCGGCCTGGGGGTCCGGGCCTACGTGGGCGGGCTGGAAGAAGCCATGGTCCGGACGGCCGCGGACTGGGGGCTCCAATCCGCCGGCGACGAGGCCAACCGGGGCGTGTGGATCGACGGCAAAAAGCTGGGCAGCATCGGCGTGGCGGTCACCCGGGGCGTGAGCTTCCACGGCCTGGCCTTCAACGTCAACCTTTCCCTGGAACCCTTCTCCTGGATCAATCCCTGCGGCATCCGGAACTGCCGGATGACCTCCCTCATGGCCGAGCTGTCGCGGAAAATCCCCATGGACGGGGTGCGGGAGGCCATGACCGGCCACCTGGCCGACATTTTCGGCATCAACTGGCGGGCGATGGATCCGAAAGACCTGGAAAACCGGCTCGACGAATTCGAGAAGAATTAGGAAATTCCGATGAACGATCCCACAAAACGAACCGTTCGTCCCCGAAAGCCAAAATGGCTCACCCGAAAACTGCCCACGGCGCCGGAATACGAACAGGTGCGGGCGCTTATCCGGGACGGCCGGCTCCACACGGTCTGCCAGGAGGCCCACTGCCCCAACCAGTTCGAGTGCTTCTCCAAGCGGACGGCGACGTTCCTGATCCTGGGGGACCAGTGTACCCGCGACTGCCGGTTCTGCAACGTGACCCACGGCGCCTGCGCGCCGCCGGACCCTGAAGAACCCCGCCGGGTGGCGGAAGCGGCGGCCCGGATGGACCTGCGGTACGTGGTGGTCACTTCCGTTACCCGAGACGACCTGGACGACGGCGGCGCGGGCCTGTTCGCCGGGACGATTGACGCGATCCGGGAAAAGATCCCCGAGGCCCGGGTGGAGGTGCTGATCCCCGATTTCCAGGGAGACGCCGACGCCCTGAAAACGGTGCTGGACGCCCGGCCCGACGTCCTCAACCACAATGTGGAGACCGTTCCGAGACTTTACGATACGGTCCGGCCCCAGGCGGTCTACGACCGATCGCTGGAACTGCTCCGGCGGGTGGGGGAGATGACGCCGGGCATCCCGGCCAAGTCCGGGTTGATGCTGGGACTGGGGGAGACGGACGCGGAGATCCGGGAGACGCTGGAAGACATCCACGCCGCCGGCTGCCGGATGCTGACGCTGGGACAGTATCTCCAGCCGTCAAAGGATCATCTGCCGGTGGATCGCTATGTGACGCCCGAAGCATTCGACGAATGGCGCGATGTCGCGTTGAACATCGGCTTCGAGGAAGTGGCCAGCGGGCCGTTCGTGCGGAGTTCTTATGAGGCGAAGCGGTTGTTTAAGGGGGTTTCGGGGGAGGGAAAGGTTCAACTGATCAACGCCACCGGCGCCAGGGACGATGAGAATGATCATGGATGAGGACCGGCGGGATATTATCATTTACAACACGGCGGACGGCAAAGCCTCGGTATCCCTTTATGCCAAAGACGGCATGGTCTGGATGAACCAGAATCAGTTGGCCGAACTTTTTGACACCTCCGTGCCCAACATCAGCATGCATATATCTAACATACTGGAAGAAAGGGAATTAAATGAAAAATCAGTTGTTAAGAATTTCTTAACAACTGCCGCCGACGGTAAGGATTACCATGTCGCCTTCTATTCCCTGGAGATGGTGTTGGCCATCGGTTTCAGGGTCCGTAGCAAAAGGGGTACCCAGTTCAGAATTTGGGCCAACCAGCACCTGAAGGAATACATGGTCAAAGGCTTTGTCATGGATGACGAACGCCTGAAAAATCCCGACGGCAGACCCGACTACTTCGATGAACTTCTGGAACGCATCCGGGATATCCGGGCATCTGAAAAGCGCTTTTACCAGAAGGTCCGGGACCTGTTCGCCCTGAGCAGCGACTACGACAAAACCGACAAAGCCATCCAGATGTTTTTTGCCGAAACCCAGAACAAGCTGCTCTATGCCGTCACCGGAAAAACCGCCGCCGAAATCATCCTGGATCGGGCCGACGCGGATCAACCCAACATGGCGCTCACATCCTGGAAAGGCAGTGTGGTGCGGAAGCAGGATATTTTCATCGCAAAAAATTACCTCAATGAAGATGAGATCGACACCTTAAATCGTCTGGTGGTGATCTTCCTGGAAACCGCCGAATTGAGAGCCAAAAACCGCTATGACACCACCATGAAGTTCTGGCGAGAAAACGTGGATCGCATTTTGACTTTTAACGAAAAACCGCTGTTGAAAGGTAAGGGAACCATCAGCAAAGCGGAAATGGAGGAAAAAGTCAGGGAAATATCCCGGCTGTTTGATGCGAAGCGTAAAAAATATGAGGCGATTCAAGCGGATAAAGAGGATCTGGCGGAACTCAGGATGCTGGAAGAGAAGATAGAAAAGAGCAAATAGTGGAGCGGTATGAAAAATGAAATTCGAATGGGACCCAGATAAAGAGAAAACCAATGTACAACGACATGGGATTACATTTGAGCAGGCTGCATACGTATTTGCAGATCCATTTGCATTGAATAAATACGATGATGAGCATTCGGAAGAGGAAGACAGGTGGGTATTGTTAGGAAAGACTTTAAACGAAACTGTCCTGCTCGTTGTTCGTACTTTTAGAAATAGCGAGGGCGAAGAGTTGGTCAGAATTATCAGTGCGAGAAGAGCAACAAAAAAAGAGAAACAAACATATAACGAAAGGCGCCCGATATGAAAGACGAATACGATTTTACTGGTGCGGAACAGGGTAAATTCTATAGACCAATTGAGGAATTAGATATTCCGAAATATGAAAGACAAAGCAGGCGGCTCGTCATGAGCGATAGAAACAGGAAGAAAAA